>JBLINY010000007.1:0-76052 GCA_047638695.1 Acidimicrobiales bacterium
CCGTCGTTCTCGCCATAGGCCAACACGCACGTGGGGCTGCCATGGATGCCGAGCTTGTGCTCGATCGAAACACAGGTGACGTCGTTGCGGTCACCCAAGCTGCCGTCGTCGTTCACGAGGAATTTGGGCACAACGAACATCGAGATGCCGCGAGTTCCGGGAGGCGAGTCGGGGGTGCGGGCCAACACAAGATGGATGATGTTGTCCGACAGGTCTTGCTCGCCGTAACTGATGAAGATCTTCTGGCCGCGAATCTTCCACGAACCGTCGCCGACCGGCTCGGCCTTCGAAGTCAGCGCTCCAACATCGGATCCGGCCTCGGACTCGGTGAGATTCATCGTGCCCGTCCACTCGCCGGTCAGCATCTTCGGCAGGTACATGGCCTTCTGCTCGTCTGACCCATGGTGAACAAAGGCATCGATCGCCCCCTGCGTCAGAAGGGCCCACAGCGAAAACGCCATGTTTGCGCTGGTCAACATCTCCTGAATAGAGATGGCGGCGACCCACGGGAACCCACCGCCGCCGTAGGCCGGATCGAAGGGGATGGCGCCGTAGCCGGCATCGACCATCTGGCGATAGGCCGCCTTGAACTCGTCAGGAGTCGTGACCGTGCCGTCGGGGTGCCAGATCGCCCCTTCGGTGTCGCCGACCCGATTGGTGGGAGCAACGACCTCGGCCATGAATCGACCGACTTCCTCGAGCACCATCCGAACCGTGTCTTCATCGACGTGACCAAATGACTCGGTCTCATAGAGGTGCCCGACTTCCACGACCTCGTTCAGCACGTAGAAGATGTCACGGAGAGGTGGCGTGTAGTCAGTCACGTCCCAGAGAATAGCGAAATCCCGCTCTCACCCTGTGCCGAGACAGCGCCGACACGGTGCCGGTCCGGTCCAGGCCTTATGCAAACGCTGCCTCGACACCGTTCACCGAGGACCCAAGGCCCGTGCCAGAAGTACCCTTCGAGAATGGATGCTTCACGAGCTAGTCGTTACCCCTTCGTGCCAGGCACGCCACCGCTCACGATTGTGGGCGGCAACGGCAACCACCTCATCACCGACACCGGCCGCCGTATTCTCGATGGTGCTGGTGGCGCGATCGTCAACTGCATCGGCTATGGACGCCCTGAGATCGTCGAAGCCGCTGCTCAGGTTCTCACCGGAACCGGCTACACGCTGCCGTTGTTCGCCACCGAACCCAGGGTCCAGCTAATCGAACGCCTCGTCGACCGGTGGCTGCCCACCGGACTCACCCGCGTCATGTTTGTCTCGGGCGGATCCGAATCGGTGGATTCCGCGATCCGAGTGGCCCGTCAACACCACGTCGCCAAGGGTCGACCCGACAAGTGGAAGGTCCTGGGCCGCTCGACCTCCTACCACGGTGCCACTCTGGCCGCGTTGTCTGTCGCCAATCACGATCGCCGGCGGGTGGGCATGGGTCCGCTGTTGATGGATCTCCCAAAGGTCGACCCCTTCGATGCCGAACAGGTCATGAAGACCATCGAGGCCGAAGATCCGGCCACCGTCAGCGCCCTCATCCTCGAACCCGTCGTTGGCGCCGCGGGTGCCGCACTCACCTCACCCGACGACTACTGGCCAACACTGCGGCAATTCTGTACCGAGAACAACATTCTGATGATCGCCGACGAGGTCATGACCGGCGTCGGACGAACCGGCAAGAAGTTCGGTGTCGACCATTGGGACGTCGTCCCCGACATCTTGGTCGGGTCCAAAGGACTGGCTGGTGGCTACGCCGCCCTCGGCGCAGTAGTCACCACCGAAGAGGTAGTCGAACCTCTCGCTGGGCAAACCGTCATGTACTTCACGTTCAGCGGCTCGGACCTCGCCTGCGGTATCTCCAACCGTGTGCTCCAGATCCTTGAAGACGAGGACCTCGTGAGTCGCGCCGCCACTATGGGGACCCTCATGCGTTCGGCCCTCGAGCAGCGCCTCGGAGACCACCCGAACGTCCTCGAAATTCGAGGACGAGGACTAATGCTGGGAGTCGAACTCAGCAGAGATCGCGACAAGGGCACCGCCTACGACGGCAAGCTGACTCCACTGGTTCTCGAGGAGGCGCTCAGCCGCGACTGCTGGATCTACCCGGCCGGCTCGGCCGCCGTCCCCGATGCCGTGATGTTCGGACCGGCCTACACCATCACCCAGGGCGAAATTGATCAGCTAGTCGACGTAACCGCCGCCTCGATCGACGCTGCGGTAGCCCGCGTCGACGCCACCTAGCCGGTGTACCTCGTCGAATTGGGTCAAGGGGTGCTGTCGCTCATCGATGGCCAAGCCGGCTATGGCAACAGCAACATCGGGCTGGTGATCGATGCCGACGGGCTCACGGTCATCGACACGTCGGCCACGCCGTCGACAGGGGCCAGCGTCCGGGCCGAGCTGATGTCGATAACGGCCGAGCTCGAGCTACCGATCAAGCGAGTTGTCATCAGTTCGAGCCGCGTGCCGTTCAGCGGTGGAGGTGCTGCGTTCTGGCAAGCCGGCTTCTATGGCACGGAGGCGACCAGCGACCAGCTCGATGCACCGGTGAATCACCTAGCGTTGCAGCGACTGCTCCCACACTTGGCTGACGCATACGACGACACATTCGCCACCCGGCCAATCACCCATGTCATCGATGAACCGGCCTTTCTGACCCCAGCCGCTATCGCCGTGCCTCTCGCCGGCGAGAGCCCAGCGAATCTGGTCCTGCAGGTGCCAAACGCGAACGTTGTGTTCGCCGGTGCATTGGCGTCATTCGGCACGACACCGCTGGCCTTTGATGGCGACCCAGCTGCGTGGGCCGAGAGTCTCGGCACCCTGCTAGAACTAGGAACCACCATCGTTCCCGGCCATGGCTCGCCAGGAGGCGCCGCCGACCTTGCTGATCTCGTTGGCTACCTTCAGGCGTGCGTCGCAGCCGACGGCGATCCATCAGCCATTCCCGCTGGCCCCTGGGATGACTGGGCCAACCGCAACTTCGATGCCGTGAACACAGAACGAGCAGCCAGACTGGCCCGCGGCGACATGAGTACCCCGCACGCCATGTTCGAGCTGCTCGGCCTGAACTAAGCGATCTTCTCGGCGAGCTGCTCTTCGACCTGTCCCATGGCGTCGTCCTCTGACACGTTGAGCGCAAACGACAGCTCGGAAACCAACACCTTGCGGGCCTTGGTGTACATGTTCTTCTCGCCGGCCGACAGGCCCTTGGCGGCGTCGCGCAGTGCCAGGTTCCGAACGACCTCGGCCACCTGGTAGACGTCGCCCGACTTGAGCTTCTCTTGGTGGTTCTTGAACCGTCGGCTCCAGTTCGCCGGCTCGCGCACGTCCTTCTTGGCCAGCAGTACGAAAAGGTCTTCGACGTCTTCGAGGCTAATCGGAGGTCGCATGCCCACCTCGTCGACCTTGTCGACTGGGACACGCACGGTCAGCTCGTCATGGGCCGTCTTCAACACGAAGTACTTCTTCTTCTCGCCGTTCAGCTCGATCATCTCGGTCTTCTCGATGATGGCTGCTCCGTGGTGTGGGTAGACAACACGATCGCCGGCTTTGAATGACATGTGACTCCTTGAAGCACGGACCCGACACAGGACCGAACTCCCAGGATGGCAGAAGACTGCCGATTTACCCACTCGGGCGTGACGCAAACTTCGCGTCAGGCTCCTCTGTGGTCAGGAGACAGCCTGAATGCAGCTGGCAAATGTCGTGAGCACCATCGCCAATGTGCCGATAATCACCATCCAAAAAACGGCTGGGCGCCGCTTACGAAGCGGCGCCAGCTCGTTCCGGATATCTCCCGAAGTATCGATGTTGGTGGTAACTCGGCCGTTCTTGGCCCTATGTCTCGCCATAGCGATGCGTTACCGAGCCAGTCGAGGCGGACTAGGCCTCGACAACAAGGGTCTTGGCAATCTTGTCCCAGATGGCCTGACGCTTCTCGTCAGTGAAGAGGAAGACGAGGGAAACCAGGCCGATGACGAAGCTGATGAGTCCACCTACGAAAGGCACGATGCCGATCAGATAGGTGACCATCCGCATCAGAGCGGCGTTCATATCAGCCGGGCTGCCGTCTTCTTTGACGACCTTCATACCCATGGCCGACTTGCCGAGCGTTGCGCCCTTGCTGGAGACCATTAGGACCTCGTAGGCCACAATGGCGAGCGTCGCCAACACGCCGGCGAACCAGCTACGACCCAGCGAGGTGCTACCCATGCTCGACGCACCGCCACCAACAGCGACGGCAAAGACGAGGCTGATGACAATCCAGATCACCACGTCGATGATTCGAGCGATAATGCGCTTACCCGAGTCAGCAAGTTGGCCGGCTGCCCCGCCTGCATTGCCAACCATCCCCGGTCCGGCCTGGCCGGCTGATGGAACGGGCTGCGGGCCACCCTGCCACTGCGTGCCGTCCCAATATCGCTGGGTGTCGGGTGGATCGCCCTGCGCGTAGTACCACCCGGGGGGCTGACCCTGCGATGAATCACTCACTTCTTAACTCCCAATAGTCGGCGATTGATGGGCAAACGTTGACCCTAGTGCACCCTTCTGGGAAGTGGCTTGATCTCAGCGGGACGCTCGGCGTCACGGGTCGGCCGAGCGGCTGCCGGTAAGTTGAAAGCTATGAAGCGCGCTCTCGACGATCGGGTCGTCCTTGTAACCGGTGGTGCCGGATACATAGGAAGCCACACCGCAGTCGCTCTGCTCGAGCGAGGGTGCGAGGTGATTATCGTCGACGACTTCTCGAACAGTTCCGCCGCTGCCGTCGACGTCGTATCGCTGTTGGGTGGTCGGCCAGCCCATCTGGTCGAGGCCGATCTGACCGACCGAGCCAGCGTGGCCGGCATCTTCGACGATTACGCCATCGACAGCGTCATCCACTTTGCCGGCCTCAAGGCTGTCGGCGAGTCGGTCGAGCAGCCTCTCCGGTACTACCGCACCAACCTCGTGTCGACCATGAACCTGCTCGATGAGATGGCGGCTCACGACGTGTTCGATCTGGTCTTCAGCTCCTCAGCCACGGTCTATGGCGATCCCGACACGGTTCCTATTCCCGAGGGGGCACCGACGGGCGCCACGAACCCCTACGGGCGAACCAAATTGATGATCGAGGACATCTGCCGCGACGTGGCCAGAGCAGACGAACGGTGGCGCATCTCGCTACTTCGGTACTTCAACCCCATCGGCGCCCATCCCAGTGGGGATCTTGGTGAGGATCCCAACGGGCCGCCGAACAACCTCGTGCCCTTCGTCATGCAAGTGGCGGTGGGTCGACGAGAGGAAGTACGCGTCTTTGGTGACGACTACGACACGCCCGACGGCACCGGCGTCCGCGACTACATCCACGTCACCGACCTCGCGCTTGGGCATTTGGCTGCGCTGAATCGCGACGAAGGCGGATGCCGAGAATTCAACCTAGGCACCGGTACCGGCGCATCGGTGTTGGACGTCATCAATACTGCGGCCAGTGTCAGTGGCGTCGCCATCCCCTACTCGGTTGCAACCCGCCGCTCTGGTGACATCGCCGAATCGCTGGCCGATCCGACAAGAGCAAACACTGAGCTCGACTGGCGTGCTGACAACACGCTCGAGTCGATGCTTCAGGATTCGTGGCGGTGGCAGTCAAAAAACCCGCACGGATTCAATGACCCTTCTGGGTCCGCTGACCGCTAGCTCAGGGCCTCGACCTCAGCCCGCGAGGGCAGCGAGGCCTGCGCCCCACGTCGGGTAACCGTCACCGCGGCAACGCGGCTGGCCCAAACTGCGGCCGCCACCAGATCAACGCCGTCGAGCAAGGCATCAACCAAGCCACCACAGAACGAGTCACCGGCGGCTGTGGTGTCGATGGCGGCGACAGGCACGATCGGCACAGCGGTCACCTCGGTAGCAACAATCAACGCACCCTCGCCACCAAGGGTGATCACAACGGCTCCCACCCCGAGCGAACGGGCCTGGTCGGCAAGCTCGTCGGTGGTGACCGCCTCGGCGGAGGCGCCAGCCAGCAGCGCCAGCTCCCCCCTGTTTGGCACCAGAACGTCGACCGCACCCAGGACGGCATCGTCCAGGAGCCGGGCCGGAGCCGGGTTCACGACTACCAGCCCGTGATAACCCTCGATCGCAGCCGCCACCGCGTCTGCTGGCACTTCGAACTGCACCAGAAGTGCGCGGGCTGGTACCAGCAAGTCGCGGACGAGTTCCGCATCGACCCGAGCGTTGGCGCCCGGGCTAACGACAATGCTGTTCTCGCCGGAAGAATCAGCGACTGAGATGGTGGCCAGGCCAGTTGGAACATCGGGTAAGGCGACAATGCCGGTGCAATCGACGCCTTGCGACGCCAGATGCGATCGTTGCTGCTCTCCCGCAGGGTCATTACCGACGCAGCCGATCATGGCGACCTGCCGGCCCAAACGGGCCAGCGCAACAGCCTGGTTGGCCCCTTTACCTCCGGGAGACCAAAGAGCATCGCCACCCAAGACGGTCTCGCCCGGTTCTGGCAGATGAGGGACCGGCACCGAGATGTCGAGGTTGATGCTGCCAACGACAACGACGTCAACCGACGGAATGCTCATAGCTGGATCTCGATTCCAAGACAGTCGAACAGGTCGAGCGCCTCGACCTCTGTGGCCGAGAGAGCCACTCCCTCGCCTGGTTCACCAACAATCACATCGCCCTCGATGCGAAAGGGCTGATAGCCAACGTCATAGGTCTGTTCGTCACCCTCGCTCGCTGGCATCAGGTTGAAGAAGAACCGCTCGATGGTTCCGTCGCCGTTGCACAACAAGGTCTCGCCGCCCCCGGCACTGGCTCCGGTGGCAAAGATTGCGGGTTCGCCGTCATCGAATCTCAACTGAACCAGGTCACAACCACGCACACGTACGAAGCCGACGAGCGCCACGTAGGCGCCGTAGCCCATGACGACCGCAAGCTCGTCGAAGCCGTCGCCGTCCAGGTCGGCGCCACCAACGACTTGCGGCTGATCGAGGTCGTTGGTGCCGGCCAACGGTCGTTGCAGGATCTCGCCTGTGCCCAAGAGCACCACCAGATTCCACACACCGCCGGCTTGAGCCATAAAGGCGTTGTCGAGCGCGTCATCGCCGTCGATGTCGGCCACAGCACCCTGTGTCTGTGCATCGATTTCGATCTGCGTCTCCTCACATGGGAAAGGCCGGTCGGCGCTGGGGGCTGCCGAGGTCGCTGATGTTCCGGAGCCAGCGGTTGTCACTGCGGTACTGGTTCCACCGGTTCCCGAGGCATCAGACGCCGCTTGATCAGCAGAGGTGCACGACCCGAGAAACATCAACAAGGCCACGATCACGGCCGGCGGCCGGAGCGAGGGAGCCAGCTGCCGGAGCGAGGGAGCCAGCTGCCGAGTCGACATCCTTAGTCGCCCTTCATCTGGTTGAAGATCTCCTTGCACTCCGGACACACGGGGTAGCGCTGGGGATCTCGGCTGGGGATCCACTTCTTCCCACACAACGCCTCGAGAGGGGTGCCTTCGATCGTGCTCGGCAGGATCGCCGACTTCTTGACGTAGTGGGCGAATCGGTCGTGGTCGCCTTCATCATCGAGTACCGGGTCGACCTTGTCTTCGGTGAGTACGTCGGTTCCGAGATCAGTCATGGGGAGTATCCTCGCTCAGCTCTCGGCAGTCGCCAACCACAACACCTCGATGGCTTCTGCTCCCAGCTCGCCGCTCGTCCGAGTGAGCACTCGATTCTCACCGTCGAGGTACACCGCAAACGGGAAGCCACTGGCCCCGTAGGCGATGAGCGCATCGCTGTTGGCCGTGTCGCGTAGAACCGGCAAAGGCCAGTTCGTACCGAGCGGGTCGCCGGTGATAACAAGATCCGCAACCTGGTCGACCGGAGGGGTCGTTGCGACCGTCGTCGATTCATCAGCCGGGCTATCAGCGGCGTTGCCAGCCCCAACGACGACGGTTTCGACCGTGACCTCCGTCGA
The DNA here is from genome assembly GCA_047638695.1 of Acidimicrobiales bacterium. Lineage (GTDB taxonomy): Bacteria > Actinomycetota > Acidimicrobiia > Acidimicrobiales > SZUA-35 > JAHECQ01. The sequence continues at coordinate 7,959 of JBLINY010000007.1, forward strand.
GCGGCCACAGGCCGAGAACCCCAAACTCATGGCCGTAGCTATCGCGAGAGCAGACCAACGTTTGGCAGGCATGGGTAGCAACGATAGATGCAGCAGCCAGTAGGTTTGGGCCAGCTCTGGAGGGGACCGACCCCCCGGGTTGAAAAGGCACAGGAGGCCACATGCTCGATGTTGGTATCGATGCCCCCGACTTCACCGCTGATGACCAAAACGGGTCGCCAGTGACATTGTCGGAGGAACAGGGAAACTGGGTACTGCTCTGGTGGTATCCCAAAGCAGACACCCCTGGTTGAACGCTTCAAGGAGAGGGTCTGCGTGATCAGGCCCCGAAGTTTGTTGAAGCAGGTTGCACCGTGCTCGGAATTTCGTTCGACGTCGCAGCCGACAACCTGGCCTTCGCCGAAAAGCTCGATTTTCCGTTCCGGCTGCTGGCCGATCCACAAAAGGTTGCCGGCGCCGCTTACCAGGTGCTGCGAGATCCCGACGATAAGTTCGCCAACTTCTCGCAGCGACATAGCTACTTGATCGATCCCGGCGGCAAGATCGCCAAGGCGTACGAGGTCGCCGACCCCTCGGCACATGCTCTTGAGGTTATGGCCGATCTGGCCACTCTCAAGGCCTGAAACAGACCTAAGGATTGGGTGGTCAGATCGATCGTTGCGATCGATCTGGCCAGCCGCTCTGGTTTGCAGCATGCTTGCCCGATGGAAACCATTGGGGACATCACTGTCGAAATCGGCGACGACCACGTTGCCGTCGTCCAGAACAATCGCGGGCCGAACAATTTCTTCAGCCTCCGCATGCTGTTCGATTTGAAGAAAGCCTTTGCTTACGCAGCCGACAACGGCGGTCGAGCAATCCTTCTGTGCGCTGACGGCAAAAACTTCTGTGCGGGTGCCGACTTCAGCCCCGACGGTGCTCGCAACCAGCCCGACGACGCTGAGCTGGCCGGCCGCCATATCTACGATGAAGCCGTCGACCTGTTCAGCTGTCCGCTGCCCGTTGTCGCAGCGGTCCAAGGGGCCTCGGTGGGCGGTGGCCTCGGTCTGGCCTGCATGGCCGACTTCCGGGTCGGTGGACCATCCACCCGGATGACGGCCAACTTCGCTCGCCTCGGCTTCCACCAAGGGTTCGGGCTCAGCGTCACCCTTCCCGACATCCTCGGCAAACAAATGGCGATGGAGCTGCTCTACACCGGCCGGCGCATCAAGGGCGACACGGCCGGCGAAATCGGTCTACTCGATCGGTACGTCGAGGATGACCAGATCAGAGCAGTCGCCCACGAGCTAGCGGCCGAGATCGCTGGATCGGCGCCACTGGCCGTTCGCTCGATCAAGAACACGCTGCGAGGCCACCTGCCACGAGAGATTCGGGCAATCACCGACCACGAACTGGTCGAGCAGAACAAGCTGCAGCAAACAAGCGACTGGAAGGAAGGCGTGAAGGCAATGTCGGAACGCCGCGATCCCAACTTCACCGCCAGCTAAATCGGCATCACACCCGCCTCGCTTGCGAGGTGGGTCATTGCGATGTCGTGGGCGTCACGGGGGAGATTGGAAACAATGAACCCATCCGTGACGCCCACCTTCAGCACGCCTGGCCCTAGTCGGGCTAGGAAGCGGTCGTAGTAGCCGGCGCCGTGCCCGAGGCGGGTACCGCCCATGTCGAACGCCAGGCCGGGCACCAGCACCACACCGATGTCGCTGTCGTCGATCGTCGGTGCCGACTCCATCGGCTGCTCGAATCCGTAACGGTGCCGTTCGAGCTCGCTGGCTGACGGGTGCACGGTGAGGTCGAAGCCAAAGTCGGGCGTTCGGGTCAGCGCCATTCGCAGTCGGGACGAACCAGCCAGCAGCGGGCTGAGGTCGGGCTCGCCGGGCAGAGCCGAGTAAGCGACGACCCAGCCCCCAGGCCCCGACAGCGAACGAGCGAGGGTCTCCAAGAAGTGGCTGATCCCTCGGCCCACGCGAGCATGATCAATCGTGAGCCCCATCCGATTGGCCTTGGCCTTGATCCGCCACTGCTCCTTCGTTGGATCATCCTTCATGCTTGATCGGCTTTCATGATTGATGCGCTTTCACGATTGATCGGCTCATCTGTGCCACGCCGTCACAGTACTCAGGCCGAGATCAACCCAATAGCGGATATCGGCCAACTGGATCTAGTGTTCGCCAATGGGAACCACAGATGGAGCAACGCCGGTCCTGACTATTGCCGAGCGCATCGGTGACCTCGTCAGAATTCCTAGCGTCAACCCAGGCCAAGCCGGGCCCAAATCTGGAGACGACGGCGAGCGGGCCATCTCGAGTTGGTTGGCCGATCAGGCTGACGCCCTTGGCGCTGAGGTGACGGTGGACGACATTCTCGACGGTCGTTCCAACGTCTACGCACGCTTCGAGGGCGAAACCGAGCGAGTAGTCACGGTCGATGTCCACCTCGACACGGTCGGGGTCGAGCACATGACCGAAGATCCCTTCGACGGCCGGATCGAGAACGATCGGGTCTACGGACGAGGATCGGTCGATACCAAGGCCTCGTTGGCTCTTGTTCTGACGGTGTTGGGCGAGTTGAAGGCCGAGGGCCGACGCCCTCGACCGACCGTGAATGTCGTAGGAACGATCAGCGAGGAGATGGGCGGCCTCATCGGTGCTTCCGGCTACCGAGATTGGCTACAAGCCAACGGCGACTCGATCGACCAACTGGTGGTCGCTGAGCCGACGAACTGTGCACCCGTCCACGGGCACAAAGGAGGCCTCGGTTTAGAGGTGACCGTGCATGGTCACGCCGCTCATTCGTCCAAACCTCACCTCGGGCAGAATGCGATCAGCGCGGCCGCCCGAATCATCTGCGCCGTCGACGCCGAACAAGAACGGCTGCAGCAGGCCGAAGCAACAACAGCAGTTGGGAACGGCACGGTCTCGGTGAACGAGGTCGAGGGCGGTCTGGCCCGCAACATCATCCCCGACTGCTGCACGCTCTATACCGGTCGCCGGATGGCACCGGGAGAAGACCCCGATCAAACTTTCGCTCAACTCAGCGATTTGATTCGCGGCGCAGCGGCGCCGCTCGAGGTGGCAATCGAGCTGGCCAACGGATTCGGTAGTGCCGCCTTCTATCAGGACCCAACGTGCGAGCTCATCGCAGGGCTCGCCCGATTGGCCGACGCTGCACCCGATGTAGCCAGCTACGGCAGCAACGCGCTGCGCTACGCCGAGGTGGCCTCTGAGATCGTCGTCTTCGGACCGGGTTCGATCGATCAGGCCCATCAGGCCGTTGAGTGGATCGACCTCTCCGAAATTCAGCGAGCGACAGACATCTACCGTTCATGGCTGCGCTCCTAGCCCCGGGTTCAACCACTGTTGGTGGTTGGGTGAATCCACCCGTCATCACGAACCACTCGTCACGATTGACTAAACACGTGGAGTTGCCGGACCGCCCCCGGCAGCAGTGGGCAGTAAATGGTTGATTCGTTCCTCAAAATGATGCGTGCGCCCAGGTTTGTCCTGGCCGTCTCGCTATCGACACTGTCCGCCGCGCTCGTTGCAAGCCCCCTCTTCTATCGGGCTTTGCAGGTGCGGTCGGGCGACATCGCCGCCATCGACGGCGCCGAGTTCAGTCAACAGCAGCGACCAACGACCTCCAGCGCCGACGTGGATGAAACCACAAGGGGCGATGCCGTCATCGCCGCCGATTCGATGCTCACGACCATCTCGAGCGCAGCAACCGTCGTCACCCGGTCAGCACTGAATCCAACGTCCCCCTCCTCAACCGTCGCGGTTGAGACGCCACTACCAACCGAAGCCACGGAAACGACGCCGACCACCCCCAGCACCCCGGTTCCCGAGGCGAAGCCCACCACCGTCAGCACTGGACCGGGCCCAGAAGCCCCAACCACGCAGTACGAGGGCCCGACGAAGTCGCTAGCGCCGGAGGGCGGCCCCACTCTCACGATTCCGCCGTCTTCAACGCCTGACAGCCTCGGATCGACGACCGACACCGCCCCGGATGACTCCTCAACCTCGACGACGACATCCATCCCAGATCCCTTCGATCCTGACACCACCACGACCGTCGATCCCGGCGGCACAACGACAACCACGGTCGACCCCGCAGCGCCCCCGGTCACGAAGCCTGATAACGCCCGCTTCGAAGCCGAGTAACGAAACTGGAAGCCGAGAGGGCGCACCCTCCCAGCGGCTACGGATCGTTCGTCAACGAGACCAGCCAGCTACCTAGGAAACCAACCAGCCACCGTCGACGTCCACCGTCGTGCCGGTGACAAAGTTGTTCTGGACCAAGAACACGACGGCCTGGGCTACCTCGTCTGCGGTGCCGGGACGAGCGATCACATGCTCCGCGGTGCTACTGGCATAGGCCTTGGTCCGGGCCTCGCCCTCGAGCGGATTGATCGGAGTATCGATCATCCCCGGGCTAACAACGTTGAGGCGTTTTGGAGCAATCTCGGGTGCAACGGCCCGAACCATCTGCTCGACTGCAGCGCCAACCGAGCTCAGTGACGTCTGACCGGGCTTTGGCTTGCGAGCTGGCGAGCCGCTCACCAACACGATCGAGCCGTCATCGCTGAGATGGTGGGTGCCGTAGCGCACCACATTGGCGTAGCCCCATAGCTTGTCGAATGAGCCCTGATAGCCGTCCATATCCATCTCGATGAAGGGCCCGATCGACCGGCCTCCGCCGGTAGCGGAGCTGACCAAGATGTCGATGGGGGCGTGAGCCGCCAATAGTGCGTCAATGGCGGCACGGTCGAGGACGTCACACGCCTCGGCTGCCACCCCATCGGGTAACTCGCCTGCCTTATCGGGATTACGACTGACGACGACTACTTCAGCCCCCAAGGCAGCCAGCTGCTTGGCCGCAGCCAATCCAATGCCCGACGTTCCGCCGAAGACGACGGCTTTCTTTCCTGCGATGTCCATCTTCCATGCATAGTCCAACCACCGAGCGACTTAGTCCTCGACGAGCGCAAACTTGGAACTGGCGTCAGTGGTCGAAGGGTCGAAGACCGTCCATACCTGACCGCGAGCTGCCACAGGCTCGCCGCTGCCGCAATCGATCGCCTGATAGAAATCGAGAGCGGGTGGCCAGGCGTGCACCCCGGCGGGGTCCAGTGATGGATCTGCCAGGGTGAAACACGGCCATGTTTCGGCTGTGGAGGTCACGCAGTCCTCGTCTGTTCCAAACGATGTGCACTCGAACGAGCCGCCGTCGACCTGCTGCGGTGCGCTGAGCAGAGGCAGGCCGCAAAGCTCGAAGGTCAACCGGTCAAGTTCGCCGGCATGGGAAATCCAGCTATCACGACTGGTGGGTTCGGCGTTCGCTTGCAGAAACTGTTCCCATGCATCAGCCGCATCGGGATCGACCTTATGGAGGCTCGACCGTAGCTCGGCCAGCCAGGCAGGATCAGCGGTCGCAAGGTCGGCGCCCTCCTCGTCGAGCAAGAGTTTCGCGTAGGTACCGCACGCCGACGGGTCAACAGAATCAACAGGAACACCAGCAGTCGCCGGCTCGGCCGCCGCGATCTCTTGCTGCCCCTGCCCGCAGGACGATGCGAACAAAGCGAGCGTCAACATGATCATCGAGGCGAGTCTCATTACCTTGTGATCGACGTCGGCAGGCCGCCACTTGAGGCCGGTAGAAATTCCCGACAGAGCAGCGAAACGAAACGCCGAACCCGTCGACCGAAGGCGAAGAAAGGCACTTAGGTCGACCCCTCGGTCCGTCGATGCCTGACGTAGGAATCAACGTCAGGGGCTATGCAAATGTGGGTTGGAGGGACGAGACGCAAGATAGTTGGGGCCTTGCTCGCATTGACCGCTGCGACCTTGGTCGCTGTTGGTACTCAGCCGCTCGAGCGGTCTCCGCAGGTGCTCGGACGAATGACCGACAATCCTGTCGCCGCCTACTATGCCGAGTTCGCTCCCACAACCGAGTCGGTCGGTTGGACGGGTAGTCGGACGACATGTGAGCCAGGAACCATTCGTGCCGACTATCGCGAAGACGTGCTGGATCGGGTCAACTACTTCCGCGAGATAAGCGGCGTCGACCCGGTGACGACAAGCGCCGACCTCGATGCCAGCGCCCAGGCAGCGGCGATCATCCAATCACATCTCGACAAACCAACCCACCTTCCCAGCCTGGGTTCCCGCTGCTTCAGCTCGGCGGGGGCCACCGGCTCAGCGCAGTCGCTTCTTCACCTCAACAGCGGACTTGGAGCGGTGGACGAACTCATCCACGACTATGGAGACATCAACGACGACGTCGGGCACCGGGCCTGGCTGCTGGCGCCGGAACTGCGCCAGATCGGCATCGGCGAGATACCAGGCCCGGCAGAGACTGACGCCATGGCGATATAGGTCATGGCCCGCCACGACGCGGCAACCACAGGGTCATCGACCTATCCCTATGTGACGTGGCCGCCACCGGGCCTCATACCCGATGACCTGCTCCGGCCGGTCTACAACCGGTACGAGCTTCGGTGGAGTGCCCAGCGCAAGAATGCTGATCTCACCGGCGCTACGGTCACGGTGCAACGATCTGGCGTGGTCGTTCCCACCGCGGTTACGTACCGAGCAGACCGAAGTCCTGGCCGAGCGGTGCCAGCCGATGTGATCTCCTGGACGGTCGACGAAGCCATCGTCGCCGGTGCAACCTACGAGGTCGTCATCGGCGGAGTCGTTGTCGAGGGTCAGTCTCAGCCGGAATGGGCATACCGCGTCGATGTCTTCGACACCGCAAGCTATGAGGAAACGGCCGAGGCAGGATTCGGCACGATCGTCGATCGAGTTTTCCTCGATTTCACCGGTGAGCCTCCTACGCCGAATGAGCGCCGAATGTGGTCTGCCCAGATCCGCTCGGCTGGCGACCAAGCGCTCCTTGTTTCTGAACTCGCCACAAGTCCCGAGTTTGCATCCATCATGGTTAACCGAATGTACCTCGACACGCTGGACCGCACCGGAGATTCTGTCGGGGTTGACTACTGGGTCGATCAAATTCGCTCAGGCATCCCGATTCGAACCGTGGCGGCCTCGTTCTACGGGTCGGCGGAGTACGTCTCGCGCTACGGAGGCGGCGACCACGAACTCTGGCTCGAGGATCTCTATGTGAAACTGCTCGACCGAGAACCCGACGCAGCAGGCCTTGCCTACTGGGTCGACGAGACTGCCCGCATGTCCCCCTAACTGGTCGCTCGCCGCTTCTACCAATCCTCCGAGACTCGACAAACACGAGTTGAGAACATGTACCGAACCCTCCTTGGAAGGCCACCCGACCGAGATGGACTCGCCTACTGGCCGAACCGGCTGAACAACACCGATGACATCGTGCTGACCATCCAGCTCGCCACCAGTAGCGAGTACCAATCACTCAGGCGCTAGCGGCGACGAACCCACCCCGCTTCAACGATGATCACAGAAACGCGAAACACCGCCGCCCAAGGGCGACGGTGTTTCTGTGGAAACTCGATCCAGCTCGACTGAGACTTCGATGCGATTCACACCGAACCCTCGGTCACATCACGACAACTTCAGCTACAACCGCTGGTGTTTCCGCAGTCGGGGCAGGCGTGACAGCTGCCGGCTCGTTGCATGGTGACGCCGCACTGCATACAGAGCGGCGCATCAGGGTCCGAGACTGCTGCCGGCTTTGCCGGAACGATGGGTGCCCTCTGAGTGGCGGCCTCGGCCTGGATGCGGTTGATGAGCTCATCAGCCGACTCGATCGACGGCGGGTCTACGGCAATGTCGCTGCCGTTCACCGTCGGGGTGTCGTCGACGCCTGGCAGCGTCTGCTGGGTGCGTTCACCGGTGGTGAAGATGCCGAGCTCGGCCCGCTCCTCGTGGCTGAGATAGAGCACAGCCAACTTGCGGAACAGGTAGTCCATGATGGACGTCGAGATCCGGATATCGGGATCGTCGGTCATGCCAGCTGGCTCGAATCGCATACCGGTGAAAGTCTCGACGTAGGTGCGCAGTGGCACCCCGTACTGGAGACCATGACTGAGCGAGATGGCTAGGGCATCCATGATGCCGGCCAAGGTCGAACCCTGCTTCGACACCCGCAGGAAGATCTCGCCCGGGCGACCGTCGTCATACTCGCCGACGGTGACGAAGCCTTTGCAATCAGCAACGCGGAAGTCGAAGGTACGGCTGCGACGATCGCGGGACAGCTTCTCCCGGACAGGCCGGTAGACAACCTTCTCGACTATCTCGGTGATCGGGGCCGTGATCGCAGCAGCGGTTGTTACCGCTTTGTCGTCTTCGGCGTTGGCCTTCTTCTCCATGGAGAGCGGCTGCGCCACCTTGCAGTTGTCGCGGTAGATGGCGACAGCCTTGACCCCCATCTTCCAGGCGTCGATATGAAGCTGCTCGACATCCTCGACCGATACCTCCTCCGGCATGTTCACCGTTTTGGAGATGGCGCCGGAGATGAAAGGTTGTACAGCCGCCATCATCTTGACGTGGCCGAGGTAATGAATGGCGTTGTCGCCCATCGAACAGGCGAAGACCGGGATGTGATCGGGATTGAGCCCGGGGGCCCCAAGGATCGTCTTGTTTTCGTCGATGTATGCGGCGATAGCAGCGACCTGGTCGGCGTCGTAGCCCAGGCGACGAAGGGCCCGAGGCACCGACTGGTTGACGATGTTCATCGTGCCGCCGCCAACCAGCTTCTTCATCTTGCACAGGCCGAGGTCGGGCTCGATCCCGGTGGTGTCGCAATCCATCAACAGACCAATGGTTCCGGTGGGAGCCAGAACCGATGCTTGGGAGTTGCGGACACCAGTTTCGGGGGCAAGCTCGTTCACTGCATCCCAAGACCGTTGGGCGGCTCCGAGGAGATCGACCGGAGCCAGCTCCTCGTCGATTTCAGCGGTCGCAGCCTGGTGTTGGGCCAGTACCCGCAGCATGTGTTCTTTGTTCACCTCATAGCCAGAGTGAGGGCCCATGCGGGCTGCGGTACGGGCCGAGGTGTAATACGCATGGCCAGTCATCAGTGCGGTGACAGACGCGGCCAGCGCCCTGCCTTCCTCGGAGTCGTACGGCATACCAAGGTTCATCAGCAGAGCGCCGAGATTGGCATAGCCAATACCCAGCTGACGGAACTGACGGGACGTCTCACCAATGGGCTCGGTGGGATAGTCGGCCCGCCCAACCAGGATCTCCTGAGCAGTGAATACATGCTCGATGGCGACTTTGAAACCCTCGACATCGAACGAGTCGTCGTCTTCGAGAAAGGTGAGCAGGTTGAGGCTGGCCAAGTTGCAGGCCGAATTGTCGAGGTGCATGTACTCGCTACACGGATTCGAGCCATTGATCTTGCCGGTGTTGGCTGCGGTGTGCCACCGGTTGATGGTGGAGTCGTACTGCATCCCGGGATCGGCGCACTCCCACGTGGACTGTGAGAACTGACGCATCAGATCGCGCGCCTTAACGGTACGGATGATCGAACCGTCGGTGCGGGCGATCAGGTTCCAATCATCGTCGTCGAGAACGGCCTGCATGAACTCGTCGGTGACCCGAACAGAGTTGTTGGCGTTCTGGTATTGGATCGAGTGGCTGTCGGCCCCATCAAGATCCATATCGAAACCGGCTTCACGCAGCACACGGGCCTTACGTTCTTCGGTGGCCTTGCACCAGATGAACTCTTCGATGTCGGGATGATCGATATCGAGCATCACCATTTTCGCGGCCCGACGGGTCTTGCCGCCGGACTTGATGGTGCCAGCCGACGAATCGGCACCCCGCATAAAGCTGACAGGGCCGGACGCAGTGCCCCCACCCTTCAGCATCTCGGCCGATGACCGAATCTTGGAGAGGTTGACACCGGCGCCGGAACCACCCTTGAAGATGGTTCCTTCCTCGACATACCAGTTGAGGATGGCGTCCATCTTGTCTTCAACCGACAGGATGAAACAGGCCGACGCCTGCTGCGGCACACCCTTCACCCCGATGTTGAACCAGACCGGCGAGTTGAACGCTGCCTTCTGATGGATGACGAGATGCTTCAACTCGTCGCTGAAGATCGTGGCTTCATCTTCACTCGTGAAATAGCCGCCCTCACGGCCCCACAAGGTGATGGTGTCGACCACCCGGTCGACGACCTGACGAAGTGAAGTTTCGCGCTCGGGCAGGCCGAGCGTTCCGCGGAAGTACTTCTGAGCGAGAATGTTGGTGGCGTTTACCGACCAGAAGCTGGGGACCTCGACGCCGAGCTGCTCGAAGGCGACCTCTCCGGTCTTCCAATTGGAGATGCGGGCGTCGCGCTGCTCCCATGTGACGGTGTCGTACGGATGGACACCGGCGGTGGTGAAGCGGCGGCGGAGGCCGATTCCAATCTGCTCGGATGCGAGAGCCATTAATACTCCTGGATGTTCTTAGTGAGGGATGGTTTGCGGGTAAGTCGAAGTGCTGAAGTACGGCACCTGTTAGCTGGCAAGAGTCGGTTCTGAAGAGCGGATGACTCTGGTGAGACGGACTCTTGTGGGATGGAGAGCCGCTCACTTATTGGACATTCGACAACCGAACAGTGGTCGTCCAGCCTGGAAGCCGGTCAAAGGTGTGCGGCGTTCGCCCGGGACCGATCTTGTACTGCGTTCTTCAGGCGATGGTTGGAGGAACAATCCCCCAAAGGCGAGAAAAGCGCCACGCTCGTCCGCTGGGTGGAACCACTAGATGTTGTGGAAGAGGCTCCGGCGAACGAGTACGACGCACAAGATGTAGCAAGTATACAACATCGTAATTACAACGATGTCAATCTGTCAGAAGTGCTGCTACTGAACCGGTTTTTTTACGATTGCCGACTCCCAAATTGTCATGAACGAGCCCAAAAGGGAGCGCTTCGCGTGCGGCGGCGTGATTGGTTCGGAGGAGCAGAGTAGGGCGATGATCGACACAGGAAGCGGCCGGAACCGCATGTATGTGTCGAATCTCCCCAGGGCGCCCACGGTGCCCGCCATTCTGCTTCTCCGAACCAATCGCCAACCCAACGGGTTGGACCGACGGGGGTCACCCTAGAGACCTCACCCTGTGGATCGAAAGGGGCGTTAGTTGTGGAAATCTGGGGATAGACCAAGGAATTCCTGTGGAGTCCGGCGGTATATCTGTGCAGTGCAGATCATCGACCCTCACGGCAGCCGGCTTGCTACTGTGCGTGAGCGTGATCACGACGATCCATCCAACGTCAGGCACAGCAATTGAACCGAGCACCGCCATAGCGGCCGAGCACCGCCCCGCTGGCACCGATCGGCCCTGGATCTGCACCAACATGATCAGCTCGCTCGACGGAGCGACGGCAGTCGACGGATTGTCCGGTGGTCTCGGGGCTCCCGCCGACCTCGACGTCTTCTTGTCACTACGCGGCATCGCCGACGCCGTTCTGGTCGGGTCGACCACGGCTAAGACCGAGCACTACAAGCCACCGATGCCAAGCGATGCCGTCGTCGACATGCGCAGACGGCGGAATCAAGCCGACCGCCCCGTCATCGTCGTGATCACCCAGCGTCTCAGCATCACACCGGACGCTCCCCTGTTCTCTGACCCCAGCTATCGGCCGGTCCTGGTGACCAGCTCCGATGCCTCGCCGCCCCACGCTGGTGCACTCGAATCGGTAGCTGATGTCGTGCGAACTGGTCCCGGTGACGTCGATCTCGGTATTGCCCTGCGAGAACTCCGCCAGCGAGGCCTAGCGGTGGCCCTCCTCGAAGGAGGGCCGACCTTAAACGGCGCATTTATCGCCGCAGACCTCATCGACGAATGGAACCTCACCACCTCGCCCGTGCTCGTCGGTGGCCCGTCAGATCGTCCGGCCCGCAGTGCAGAGGTTGGAATCCCTCACCCGTTCAACCTCGACCGGATCTGGACCGGCGATGAGCTGCTCTTTTCCCGGTGGCTCCGAACTAAGCGCTAGGGAGAAGAGCGTTAGGGAGAAGAGCGTTAGGCAGAAGAGCGCTGCGCAGCAGAACCAGCGGACCGAGAGTCGGGACCAGCCTCGAGTCCAACGACACCGAGATAGCCGTCAGCAAACGACATCACCGAAATCCCGTAGGGCACCGAACGGTTGTATCCCAGCAACACTCGTTGGAAGTTCGCCGGATCTCCAAGGCCACCAGTCGTTCCGCACAGGTGATGTGCTGCGGCGAGGGCAGCATCGTAGAGATTGTGCGGGTCCGCTTCGCCATCACCGTTGGCATCACTGCCGTAGCGAGCCCAACTGCCAGGGATGAACTGCATAGGGCCTACGGCCCGATCCCACACGATGTCGCCGTCATACTCGCCGCCATCAGTGTCAGAGATGGCTTGCCATGGGTCGCCATCGAGTACCGGACCCAGAATTTCACCCGATGTTCGGCCGTCGGCCCCCACCGTATTCCCGCCATAGGTTCCGTGATAGCTCTCCACCCGTCCAATCCCGGCAAGGTGATCCCAGCGAACTCCACACGACGGTCGGTCTTCAGCCATGATCAGCTCGGCTCTGTAGTAAGCATCGAGCACTACGACTGGGAACTCGACACCCTTCACTCGGGCACCCAGCAAGGCCAGCTCGAACGCCGGCTCGTACTCGTCGACCAGTATTTGTGCCTCGGATTGCTCCAACTGGGCCGCCTCCATGGATGTGGTTAGAGCTGAAATCTCGATCGTCAGTTCATCGAGTTCTGTCGACAACTCGTCCACCCCGATCTTCGCAGCGTCGCGTCGAGCGAGCGCCCCGTCTCGGACGTGGGTGAGAAGACGGCCAACGTGATCTGACATGGTTTCTGCCGGATCGACATCGCCTTCGAGGCGAAGCGCGCCCAGGTCAACATCCTCGAATTCGAGGAACGTATCGACGGCGAAGACTCCTAGGTCGCGGTCGGCAGCCTCGAGCAACGCGTCAGCGGTCCCAAGATCAGACCGCCTGTCGCGCAAATCAGCCTGCAGTAGCCGTTGCTGGACCTGCAGCGACCCGATGGCCGCGAATGAACGAACAGACCGAGACCTTGCGTCGTTGAGTTCGGCTCGTGCTGCCGACAATCGTTCGCCCACGATCCCAATGCCTTGGAGGTCCACGTCCACCTGGGCCGCGATATCCGGGTGGATGCGGGTGGGATCGGGGAGCAATTCCGCAAGTTCGAGAATTTCCGAACGGCCAACCGCTTCAGCAGGCTCGATCGGCAGAACGGTCGCGCCGAATAACAGCGTGAGCAGAGCAAACAGAGGTGACAGTCTGGCCACATGTTCTCATCGGCACGCCACGCCTCACATCAAGTGCTGTCAGGGGGTGACGGGCGTTGGAGTGTCGCGCTTGATGAGCGAGAGTTCCTTCTCGAAGTCACTCACGTCGGAGAACCCCTTGTAGACACTGGCGAAACGCAGTGCGGCGACGTGATCGAGCACCCGCAGGCGGTCGAGGACCGCCAAACCGACCCACTCCGACGCCACTTCGGCACCGGTCAAACGGGCGTCGTCCTCAACACCAAGCGCCAGCTCCTCGAAGTCGCTCGGCCCAATGGGCCTGCCCTTCGAAGCCGACGCCAAGCCGCGAACAATGTTCTCGCGACAGAAAGGCACCCGAACTCCCGACCTCTTCACCACGCAGAGACGGACTTCTTCGACTCGTTCAAAGGTTGTAAACCGATGGTCGCACCCTGAGCACACTCGGCGTCGACGAATAGCGACACCTTCCTCGGCTGCGCGAGAGTCGACAACACGGGTGTCATCGAGCGAACAAGCCGGGCACTGCATGCCCTAAAACTACCCCTGGTTGACCCAACACAGGGCACCGACGGGAATCTGCTACATGAGTTCTGCAGGGATAACCAAGCGCTGCCCGACCTGAAGTGATGAGCCTCCATTGCGCTCGGCAAGAAGGTCGACGACCGGCCGCGGGTCGGCGTCAGGGGCGAGGCTGGTTGCCAGCCCCCACAACGTGTCGCCCGGCTGCACGATGTAGAGGCTCTCGCCCTGCCCGGGTTGGCCGAGCATGTGCTCGCCAGCGGATCCCTGGTTCGCAGCGGAGTACGCCAGAGCGTTTTGTTCGGCCGCATGCCGCTCAAGGCCTTCCCAGCTTGAGGCTGGCGGCGTTCCCTGGGCAACCCGCAACACAACGATAGCCATCACGATGACGGCGCAAATCACGATCAGTAGCGCTGGCCCCGAACGAGGACTCACGGTGGCTTCGGCGCTGCCACCCTCGATCAGACGCAGCTGCCGGCCGAGGTCAACCCGAGGAGGAGGGGTGAGGGCGGTGAGTTCAGGGTGGAGAAGGGCAACCATGTGTTCAGTTTCCTCATGGGGTCTGACAGTCGAGACGAAACGGGACTGGCGAGACGAAACGGGACTGGCGAGACGAACGGGACTGGCGAGACGAACGGGACTGGCGAGACGAACGGGACTGGAATGTGGCTTCAGTGGTGCGGCCCGGTCGGTGCCCACGTCGCCTTACGACGAGGGCACCAGAACCGGATTTGCTTGCCCGATCTGCCCGATCTGCCCGATCGGAACACCTGTTCGCTGCCCCGAACGGGTGTTCGATTACCCTACCTCGAACACCCGTTCGACGTCAACGAAAAATCGAACAATTGTTCGTAACCGCTAGCGATGGGAAGAAATCCCGGTAAGGCTGTCGATCGCCGCCGTCACCGTTCGACGCCAGAGCAACAACAACCACCAGCGAGACGGCAACATCGTCTCCAGCCGGAAGGAAATCACGATGAAATATGCCTGCCTGATCTATAGCGACGAGAGCGACGCGACTGCCAACCCCGAATTCGGCAGCAAAGAGATGGAGCCGATCATGGCCGGCTACATGGCCTTCGGCGCCGAGGTCGGCGACAAGATCGTTGCCGGCGAAGCCTTGCTACCAACGGCCATGGCCACCTCAGTGCGCGTAGCCAACGGCGAGATCGTTGCGACCGATGGCCCCTTCGCTGAGACCAAGGAACACTTGGGAGGCTTCTACGTCATCGACGCCGCCGACCTGGACGAAGCCATCGCCATCGCCGCCAAGATCCCCCACGCCGCACTCGGCGTGATTGAAGTCCGACCGGTGGTCGAATTCGACGACGCCGGCAACGTGGCGGGCTGATACCGCCGTTCAGAAGCGAGCCTATGACCAAGAGGGAGCACGTGGAAGCGGGCGACCCCGACCACTCGGGACTGGCCGAGATCATCCGCCAGGAGTGGCCGCGCATCGTGGCCACCCTTGTTGGCGACCTCGGCGATCTGGCCGAGGCCGAAGATGCGGTGCAGGAAGCCACCCTTGAAGCCATGCGGGCATGGCCCGAGCGTGGTGTTCCCGATCGGCCCGGCGCCTGGCTCACCACGGTCGCTCGCCGTCGGGCGATCGACCGCCTCCGTCGCGCCGAAACCGGCCGCTCGAAGGCCGAACTGGCAGCTCGACTCCACGAGCGCCTCGAACCCAACAGCGACGAAGCCCTCGACCTGACCGATGACATGCTGAACAACGCAAGCATGTTGCGCGACGAACAACTCCGCCTCCTGTTCGCCTGTTGCCACCCTTCGCTTCGGCCGGAGGCACAAATGGCGCTGACACTTCGCAGCATCGGAGGCCTCACCACGACCGAGATCGCCCGCGCCTTCGTCCAACCCGAAGCCACGGTGGCGCAGCGGTTAGTGCGGGCCAAGAAAAAAATAGCTGGCGCCGCCATCCCGTTCCGGATTCCCCCTGATCACGAGCTTCTTTCTCGCACCAATCTGGTCCGACGCATCGTCTATCTGATCTTCAACGAGGGCTACAACGCCACAAGCGGCGACGAAATCATGCGGGCCGATCTGTGCCTCGAGGCCATTCGTTTGGCCGAGCTACTGGCCGAGCTCACTCCCGATGACGCTGAGTCGCTTGGTCTCGTCGCCCTCCTGCATCTCATTCATGCCAGGGCCAACGCCCGCACAGACGACGTCGGCAACGCGGTGCTCCTGCGCAATCAAGATCGGAAACGCTGGGACCGTGATCGCATCGAGCGCGGCGCCGCTGTGCTCGACAGAGCCATCAAGCTCGAACGGCCCGGGCCGTTCCAATTTCAGGCCGCCATCCAAGCGGTGCATGCCGACGCAGACAGCGCCGACACCACCGACTGGCTACAGATAGAGCTGCTCTACGCCCGACTCATCGCCATAGAGCCAACGCCCGTCGGCAGGCTCAACCATGCGGTCGCTGTCTCAATGTCTCGCGAACCGCAGGCCGGGCTTGCTCTACTGGCTGCAGACGACCTGGCTAAAGCCCTCGTCCGCTACCCCCACTACCACTCCGCCAGGGCCGAACTGCTACGAGGCCTTGATCCCACAGCTGCCGCAGCGGCCTACGACCAGGCTTTGGCCTGCACCGAAAGCGAGCCGGAACGACGATTCCTGCAGCGTCGACTCGACGAGCTCATCTGAAGTTGCACGAACTCCTGACCACTTAGTTCGCGTGCAGCTCGGCGTTGATGCCGCCCCAACGCTCCGGGTCAGCCACTCGAAGCTCGACCGCGCCGCTTACCGAGTTGCGGATTAGCAGCATGCCCGAACGGCCTGAAAGCTCGCCGGCCTTCGTTACTGACCCGTCAGGCAGTGTCACGACGGTGCCGGCCGTCACATAGAGGCCGGCCTCGACGGTGCAATTGTCGCCAAGTGAAATACCGATGCCGGCATTGGCTCCGATCAGGCAGTGTTCGCCAACCGACAGCTTCTCTTTGCCACCCCCGGACAACGTGCCCATGATGGAAGCGCTGCCGCCGAGATCGCTGTGGGCACCCAAGACGACCCCTTGGCTGATACGGCCTTCGACCATCGCTGGTCCCAGCGTGCCGGCATTAAAGTTACAGAATCCCTCGTGCATCACGGTGGTGCCCTCTGAGAGATGGGCCCCGAGGCGTACCCGATCGGCGTCGGCGATGCGGACGCCGGGCGGGATCACGTAGTCGATCATCCGAGGGAACTTGTCGACTGCGAAGACGTTGACTTGCTGACCCTCAGCAGCCGCCCTCGAACGCAGTTCATCGACCGCATCGGGCACGACGGGCCCCGCCGAGGTCCACGCGACGTTGGCGAGCAAACCGAAAACACCATCCAGATTCAATTCGTTGGGGCGCACCTGGCAGCGACTGAGCAGGTGCAGCCGAAGGTAGGCGTCGGCGGCATCGGCCGCTACGTCGTCCAAGGAGTCGATTGTGACCGAGACCGACTCGCCCCGGATGAGACCCAGGGTTTCAGCCAGGCAACCGCGCTCGGCGGAAACGCCCTCTGCGGGGAACCAGGCGTCAAGCCTGGCGCCCGACGCAACGTCGATGTAACTGTGTCCGGAAGCCGTGATGCTCATGGCGCCGATCTTCGCATCTGTGCCGGCGGCTTCCAACGAGCTGGCTAGAGAAATCGCCGGCGATCGAACACCTGTACGGTCTGTCATGGCATACTCGATCACACGTTCGACCAGCAAGGAGAGCCACGATGGGTCAAGAACACAAGCTCAGCGACCGCCAGAAGGCCATTCTGGAGTTCATCAGCGACCAGATGCGCGACCGTGGGTACCCGCCGTCGGTCCGCGAGATCGCAGCGGAGGTCGGACTCACGTCTCCATCGACCGTGCACTCCCATTTGGCCACACTGCAAAAGCACGGATACCTCGAGCGCGACCCGTCAAAGCCACGCGCCATCAAGGTGCGTTGGGATTCGAACACCGGTGCCAGCAATATCGAACGTCGACCCGTTCGCCACGTTCCCCTCGTGGGGAGCGTGGCCGCCGGCACCGATGTGTTGGCTTCGGAGCACATCGAGGAAACCATTCCGGTTCCCGCCGATCTCACGGGCGACGGCGAGCTGTTCATGCTCACGGTTCGCGGGCACTCCATGATCGAAGCCGGCATCCTCGACGGAGACTTCGTGGTGGCCCGGGTGCAGACAACGGCTCGCACCGGCGACATCGTGGTAGCGGGCATTCCAGGTGAAGAAGCCACGGTCAAGACCTACAGCCTTGACAACAAACGGGGCAAAGTTGTGCTGTTGCCCTCGAACTCGGCGCTTCAGCCCATGCACTTCGACCCAGACGAGGTTGAGATCTTCGGCAAGGTCGTGACCGTCATGCGACGCCTGTAACAGGCGGCTAAGCCGGTTGCTCCTGTAACGCCAACCGCTCCTGCAACGACGTTTCGGCTATGTGGTCGACCTCGCTGTCAGTGAAGCCGGCCATCTTGCGGAACTGGCGAGCTAGGCGAATCGGCGAATCGGCTTCTTCTCCGCGCACACCGCGAAAGTTGAACAGACCATCGACGACTCGCTGAAACTCGATCGCCGCCTTGCGACGCTCGGGATCATCTTCGGTGACGGCACGCAGCCACTTCGATCCCATTTTCACGTGAGTGACCTCGTCTGCGAGCATGTAGTCCTCGCAGAACTCGAGAATCGGATCGTTCATCTCGCTACCGAAGTCGCGCATCTGCGAGAAGACGTCGATGGCCAGGCCTTCAAGCGCACGGTTGACGCCAGCCAGGCGGAATACCGGATCGTCGTGGCATGCCGCTTCGAACAACGTGGTGGTCTCGACATACTCGCCCAACTCGCCCCCCATGTGCTCGGCCAACTTCACCGAGATCTCACAGTGGCGAGCTTCATCCCAACATTGGCGGGCCATGTCCAGCTTCAGTTCGTAGGGAACCTCGTCAGTGCCGAAGTCGAAGGCGGTGCGACCTGCACCCTCAAGGGCCTGAATCTCTCCGACAAAAATGCCGTGCATGCGACGGCGAGCTCGTTCGCCAACGTCATCGGCCTTGGGGTCGACGTGGCCGACCTCGAAACCGTCGCGCGTGTCAGCGAAACGCTGCTCGCTGTTCTGGCGGTTGAAGCGATCGTCTCGCGCCAGCGAAGAAGGCTCGATGTTTTTTCGCATGATCTGGTCCCCTTAGAACAGCTGGCTGCTAGTAGAACGTAGCTGTTCCACGGCGGTGTCGGCCATACCCCAACAAGCAACTACCCGGACTCACCACGTGCTTCGACAACAGACCGATCTTCCGATCGAAGCCGCCTCGGCGGCTATCTCGTCAGCCATCGGCGAGGGCTCGTTAGTACTCACCGCCGAACCGGGTGCCGGAAAGTCGAGCATCGTGCCCCTGCTGGCCGCAGCCTGCACTGAGCAACGAGTCGTTGTGCTGGAGCCACGTCGCTTGGCCGCCCGAGCAACGGCCAGCCGATTGAGCTCACTGCTGTCCGAATGCGGCGGGGTCGGCGATCTGGTGGGCCTCACCATTCGGGGTGAACGCAAGGTGTCGGCTCGCACCAGGATCGAGGTGGTCACAGAAGCCGTACTCACAGCCCGTCTGCAACGTGATGCCGAACTCCCAGGGGTAGGAGTAGTTGTCTTCGACGAGTTCCACGAGCGCAACCTTCATAGCGATCTTGGTCTCGCCATGGCCCTCGAAAGCCGTGCCTCGATCAGACCCGACTTGGCCTTGGTCGTGATGTCGGCCACCCTCGATCCCGCACCGGTAGCTCGACTGCTCGAAACATCGAACATCATCGAAGTTCCCGGACGGACGTTCCCGGTAGAAACGACGTATCTGGTCAGACCCGATCAGCGCACTTGGGCGACCGCGGTGGCGAGGGCAGCGGTCGAGGCACTGCACCAGATCGAGGGCGACGTGCTGGCCTTCGTCCCCGGTCGCAGAGAGATCGGGCAGGTCGAACGGACAATCAGGTCGGCGTTGGCATCGTCATCCTCCGCTGCCCAATGCGAGGTCATCGGGCTTCACGGCGGGTCGAACGCCAACGTTCAACGAGCCGTTCTCGACCATGGCCGAGGCCGGCGAATCATCGTTGCCACCTCGGTGGCCGAGACGTCGGTGACTCTTCCTGGCATCGAAGCTGTGGTCGACGGCGGTTTGCTGCGACGAGCCCGCTACGACGCCCTGACTGGACTGGGGCGCCTCGAGACGGTACAGGTGACACGATTCGCCGCCGACCAGCGGCGCGGGCGGGCCGGTCGTTTGAGGCCGGGTATGTGTTTCCGCCTGTGGTCCCCTGATGATCACCGTCATTTGGACGACTCCGTCCCACCAGAGATCGTTGACGGCGACCCGCTGCCGGTCACCTTCGAGCTGGCGCGATGGGGTGATCCTCAGGGTCTGGGCCTACCGCTTCTTGACCACCCGGGATCCGAACGGCTGGCTGCTGGCCGCTCGTTGCTGGCCAAACTCGAGTTGGTCGACGACACCGGGAGCCTCACCGCGGCGGGCCGAGCAGCCGCCAGTTTGGGGGTCCATCCGCGACTCGGCCGCCTTCTGTTGACGGCAGCCGGCACCGGTGACCCAAAGCTCGGGCTGCTAGCGGCGGCATTGCTGGATGGCGATCGGTGGCCCGACACGCCGGATCTGGCCGCCGAGATCGATCGGCGTCGTAATGAACTGGGGCGTTCGACAACCCGCTTGCGTAGACGTCTCGAGAAGGCCACTCCGAAAGCCAAGCGACCCAACTCAGCAGAGACCGGATCACCCGACCCCAGCGACCTTGGCTCCCTTCTTGCAACTGCCTGGCCTGATCGAGTGGCGATGGCCCGTCCAACCAGGCCAGGCCACTTCCTGTTGGCAACCGGACGCGAGGTGGTCGTGAAAGACGGGCCGATGGCTGCGGCTGAGTTTCTTGTAATCGCCGAGGCGGATGGCATGGCCCGAGCTGCCAACGCCCGCCGGGTTGCCGTCATCGACCGAGCCACCGTGCTCGACCAACTGTCAAAGCATGTCGAGTGGGTCGATCACGTCGATTGGGATGAGCGCACCGACTCGCTCCGAGCAGAGCGGCAACAGAAGCTCGGCTCCATCGTGCTGCACACTTCTCCCCTGTTGGAGCCCGATCCGGCGGCCGTCCAAGCTGGCCTGGCCCGGGGACTACGCCGCCGTGGCCTCGACGTGCTGCGTTGGACCGAGCGAGGAGAAGAACTTCGTCATCGGTTGCGCTGGTTACACGAGCAGCAACCATCCGACTGGCCAGCCATGGACGAGCGGACCTTGCTCGACCGCATCGAAGAATGGCTCGATCTCACGCTCTGCCGCTCCCCGGCAGACATCCGTCGGCTTCAGATAGATCGCCAACTATCCGCCCTGCTGCCTTGGAACCAACAAAACGAGGTCGATCGACTTGCCCCAACCCAGCTACCACTTCCCCGCGGCGGCAGTAGGCGCGTCGACTACAGCTCAGGGCGACCAACATGGGCAGTCCGATTACAGGATGTATTCGGATTGGACGTTCATCCAGTCATGGGTCCTCACCGCCAACCCGTGACCATCGAGCTGTTGTCACCGGCCAACCGCCCAGCCCAAGTCACCAACGACCTCCCTGGCTTCTGGCGCGGCTCCTATGCCGCCGTTCGCTCCGATCTTCGGGGCCGCTACCCCAAACATGCCTGGCCCGAGCAACCATGGACAGAGTGACGACGAACGGAGGAACCAATAAAAGAGTGACGACGAACGGAGGAACCAATAAAAGAGTGACGACGAACGGAGGAACCAATAAAAGAGTGACGACGAACGGAGGAACCAATAAAACAGCGACCGAGGAAGATACGTACGGCAACCGCGCCGGCCGAAGCAAAGGATCCATCCGCTGGTTGGCGGTGGTCCTGGCCAGCTGCCTGCTCGCAGCGGCCTGCACCGCGTCCACGTCGTCGACCTCGCCTGCCGGTCCAACGACGTCAGGTGGCTCGGCTGGCCAGAACGATCCGACACGTGCCACCGTCGAAGTGGCAACCGAGCGCGATGGCTTCGACGATCACACGCTGCTGGATATCGACACGGTCGAGACCTTCGAAGCCCTGGCCCGAAGCGAAGGCAGCCAATCGGTCGTCAAGTTGGTGATCCCTACGTTTCAGACCGCAAGCGACGTCCACTGGTTCGACACCAACTTCTACGAGTTGCATGACGAGTGGTTCTGGTTCCGATTGATCAACGGTCAGCTGACGCCGGGAACCAACATGGACCCAGCTGAGGAACTTCAGTTCGGTTCGATTGGCGAGGTCTACCAGTGGGCCGAGCAGCAGGAGCGAGCCGATCTACCGCTCGACCTACGTTGGATCTCGAGTCGCACCTTCGGACGCGAACGGCTGTATTCACCACAGTTCTATGCGCTCGCGCTCGACACCGAACCACGCTCATACGGAGTCGGATCGATCGTTCGACTCACCGAGCAAGACGCCACCCAACACTGGCTACTCGAGCTCGAGTACAGCGACGAGCCATCCCCAACTGAGATCGCCCAGTTCTTCGACCATCTGACCGCCACCCTGCCGGCCGAGATCGGCGATCAACTTCAATGGGTGGTTCGATCGCCGCCACAAGAGGCGACCGCACCTCGGATGGAGAGCGACGAGTCCCCGTACGCCGACCGCATTGTCCGCGACGACGAGCTGGTCGAACCCGGTGAGGTCACGGTGTACAACGAGGGCATCGCCGCCGGACGGTTGTTGTTAGTGGCCGAGGGACGAGCCGATCTCACCGATGCCCGCGAGGGCGACCTCGTCCTCACCGAACAAGTACCAGATTGGTTGCCGCCAGCGAGCGCACTCGTCACATCCGATCCCCAGACCCCACTGGCCCACGTGAACCTGCTCGCCCGCAATCGTGGAATCCCAAACCTGTCCGTGGCCGGCCTGCTTGATGACCCTGCCGTGCTTCAGGCGGCTCGTGGTCGTGGTCACGCCGTGATCAGGGCGAGCGGCACCGGCGAAGTCGAGTTGGTTCTGATCACCGAGTCCGAGTTCATACTCTGGCAGGCTCGCCAGTCGAGTACCCCCATCTCGGTTCCCTCCGTTGATCCCGACTCGATCCCGTTCTCCGTCGACCTCATCGTCGTCGCGGCATCAGACCCTGAGATCGATCAGTGGCGCGCGGTCATAGGCGGAAAATCCGCTGGCTACCTCGCCCTTTCTGGGAGCGGAAGACATCACCACGCCGCCTACTCCGCTTGCCCTCACGGTGGCGCCCTATCAGCAGCACATGGGGCAGCTCGAAGATGCTCTCGCGGCGATGCTGTCGGACCGCGATTTCGATCGCGATCAACGAACTCGCTTCCTACTTCTCGAGGGCCCGGAAGACTTCAGCGACGCCTATCCCAATCCGGACGACGAGATCTTCGCCACCACCTTCGCCCAGGAACATCCCGTGGGTACCCCGCTCGGCGACATCGTCGGCGCTGGCGGTTTCCAACGACTGATCCGCGACACGTCGCTAGCCGTCGAGACATCGCGCCAACTCCGTCAAGTTGTCATCACCCACTTGGCCGACCAGGCATCAAGCCAAGGGTTGCGCTTCCGGTCGTCAAGCACGGTAGAGGACATCGAGGGCTTCAACGGTGCAGGTCTCTACGACTCGAACACCGGGTTTCTCGACCCAGAACTGGCCGTTGATGAGGGCGACAGAAAGAAGAGCCTCGAGTGGGCGCTCCTCAAGACTTGGTCGTCATACTGGGGGTTCGAAGCGTTCGAGGAACGGCATCGAGAAAACGTTGACCACCGGAGTGGTGGTATGGCGGTTCTGGTACATGCTCGCTTTGATGACGAGCTCGAGTTGAACAACGGCGTCGCAACCGTGACGCTGCACGCCGATGGCGGGGCCGACGTCGTGATCAACGCGTTGGCCGGCGCCATCAGTGTCACCAATCCCGACGGGTCGGGCCTACTACCTGAGGAGATAGCCGTGAGCGTTGCCCCCGACGGGCGATCCGAGATCGTCGCGATAACCCGGTCACAGGACATCGGTGGCACCGAACAAGAAGCCGTGCTCGACCGCCAGGCAGTCGACGAGCTGGTCGCACAACTCCAGCGCGTCGCCGAGTGGTGGCGCCGCGACGCGAATCAATCGCTCTCTGAGGCCCAGCGAGTTCAGACCGTTGTGCTCGACTACGAGTTCCGCACCGTGGCCGCAGGCTGGCCTGAATGGGCTGATGGAAGTTCGCTCCCCCGGCGAATCGTGCTGAAACAAGTTCGCAGTCTTGATCCTGGGCTACGTGGCCTGCCGACCGAAGTACTGGATCTTGCGGTCGGCCGTGACATTCTGGCTCGGGCCCGTTCGGTCACCGAGATCTCGTGTGATGATCTGGTACACCACGAGATACTGACCGATCCACTCCTCGAGCCTGACCTTGGCTACAGCGACGAACCATTGATCGTCGGGAGAGCCCCTAGTATCCAAGGGGAAGCAGACGACTGTGAGCGTCGCGTCTTGTTCCTCGACGGAGCCGGATTCTTGGAGCGGCTGCTGGAGACGGGCACCCCACTGCTCGCGGTCGGACCGTGACCGACTGAGGTATCCCCCGCTTCGGCTTGGCGGCGATAGAGACTATTCGGATGGCGAACGGTGGAGAAATCACGCAGGACCAGAAGCCGGGCATGGAGCAGGCGATCGACCTCGTCTCGGCGGATGGTGACGCAGCCGCGATGACCGACGGACCCTGCCTTGTGACCTATGTCGACAACACTGGCCTTGAACGAGTTCACCCCACAACCGAACTGGGCGAAGCCGTTCGCCTCGCCGAGTCGCTCTACAACGACTACAGCATCACCGGGGCCCAGGTATTCCTACTTCACGAAATCGAGATCAACTTACGCCAGGTTGAACGCATCGTTCTCGAATCCTCGGCCGAGGTCGCCTGACACCCGTTAGGCCACGACCAAAGAGGAAAACCGTCACCACGTGACGAGGAAAACCGTCACGAAGTGACGAGCGAGTACAGAGCGGCGTAGGTCCGCTCGATCGACTCGCGGTTGAGATGCTCGGCTTGGGTGTGAGCAACAACTGCGTCACCCGAACCGAAGTTGGTGGCCGGCACGCCGAAGGCAGCAAATCGGGCGACGTCGGTCCAACCAAGCTTTGCGGTGACTGTCAGGTTGTTGTCGTCGATCAGTGACCGCAGCAACGGATGTGTTAGCGACGGCGCACAGGCATCTGATTGATCGACAACCTCGATCGAGTCACCCACGTCGAGGTGTTCAGCCAAGAGATCACGAATGAACTGCTCGGCTTCGGCCGCCGAACGGTCGGGGGCGTACCGGTGATGGATACGGACCATCGCAGAATCGGGAACGACGTTGCCGGCAACTCCGCCTGCCACGTGCACGGCCTGGACCGACTCCCGAAATATACAGCCGTCGATCGTTGGAGTCCGGGCCTCGTAGGCCGCCAGGGTGGTGAGAATGGGAGCGAGGCGGTGCACCGCGTTGCGGCCCATCCAAGGTCGGGCGGTATGAGCCCGCTCACCAGCCAGGGTGACTTCCAACCGCATCGCCCCCTGGCATCCGGCTTCGATGGCACCGTCGGTTGGTTCTCCAAGGATGGCACAATCTCCTTCGAGGAGATCGGGGCGATGCTCGTGTATCTCCTTTAGCCCGTTGTGTTCCTGGCCCACTTCCTCTCGGGCGTAAAAGACATAGGTGAGGTCGACGGCGGGGCGGGAAACCGATCGGGCGAGTTCGAGGAAACAAGCCAAACCGCCTTTCATGTCGGCCGAGCCGACTCCCCACAACGTGTCACCCTCGATCCGGGCCGTCCCGTTGGCATTGACCGGCACGGTGTCGGTGTGGCCCACCAAAAGGAGTCGTTGCGCGTGTCCGAGATTGGTACGGGCGATCAGGTTGTCACCGATGCGGGTCAGGTCGAGATGGGCCAGCGGCGTCAGTTCGGCTTCGATCCAGTCAACGAAGTCGCTTTCCTCGAACGACACCGACGTCCGATTCACCAGGTCAGCCGTAGCCGCCAACAGATCACGCATAGCACGAGGATACAACCGGCGTTCCGCGCTCTAGTTTGGTTGACCGTGCGACTAAAGATGCTGCTGACGCTCGCCCTCGTCCTTTCTGTTCTGGCTGGCCCGCTAACCAGCCCAGCTCCGACAGCTGCCGGCGAAGTTCTGGAGGGCCGATTCCCAACCGAAGAGGTCTTTGTCGATCAGGCGTTCCGCGACTTCCTCTCGAGGCCGCCCGATACCAGCGGCCTGGCCTTCTGGAGCGAACGGCTTCGCGACGGCACAACACCAGATGAGCTGATCGAGCATCTGCTGCACTCTCCCGAATTCGAGGGAACGACGGCGCCGGTTGTACGTCTCTACCGGTCGATCTTCGATCGCCAGCCCGATCTCGAGGGCCTTCGGTTCTGGGTGGGCGAACGGCGCAAGGGCGACTCGCTGATCCGCCTGGCCGATCGGATGCTGGGCGTTGCCGAATTCCGCGCTCTCGCCGAGGCGTCTACCACCGACGAGATTGTGGCCGCCGTGTATGGGCGGTCACTCGGCCGCACACCCGATGCCGCGGGACTGGCCTTCTGGATCGACGAGATCCAGTCGGGTCGCCGCTCGTTGGGCCATTTCGTCGCCTCTGTCTCCGAAGCACCCGAACATCAGGCACTCCGAGAACCAGAAGTGGCAACAACGCTGATCTTCCTGGGTCTGCTTCAGCGGGTGCCCGACGCTGCCGGTTTGGCCTTCTGGACCGAACAGCTTGCGAGCGGCACAAAGCAAAGCAGCGTTGTGGCCTCCGTGATGCAAGCTCCCGAATATCTGGCCCGATTCCCAGCTGCGCCCGTCTTCGCCGACGAGCTCATTGCTAATGACCAGGTCAGCTTTCCGTGGGATGTCGAGATACTGCGTGGCGGCGAACTTCTCGTGCCCGAACGAAGCGGCCGATTGCTCATCATCGATCTCGACGGCGCAGTGCAGGAGCTGGCGGCCGACCTATCCGGTCTCTTTATTCAAGGCGAGACCGGACTATTGGGTCTTGCACTCGATCCTGACTTCGGCTCGAACCGCCGGTTCTACACCTGTCAGGGCAATGCCAGCCCTGCCGATGTTCGGGTTGTGGCCTGGACCCTCGATGAGGCTCTGACCACGGCCACATCGGCCGGAGCGCTGGTGACGGGAATGCCTATAACCACCGGGATCCATGGCGGATGCCAGTTGGAGTTCGGCGCTGACGGTTTCCTCTACATCGGCACCGGCGACGCAACGGTCGGCTCGACGCCGCAAGATCTGACCTCGCTGGGCGGCAAGACACTCAGGGTCGTGGCAGCGAACGGCTCGCCAGCGCCGGGCAACCCCTTCGAGCAAGACGCCAACCCGGCAACTCGGCTCATTTTCACGCTCGGCCACCGCAACATCCAAGGACTCTCGGCCAGGCCCGGCACCACGGAAATGTGGTCGGTCGAACACGGTCCCGACCGAGACGACGAAGTCAACCGGCTGCGCCCAGGTGGCAACGGCGGCTGGAATCCGGTGCCCGGTTACAACCAGTCGGTCAGCATGACCGATCTGACCGTGCCCGATGCGATGCCGGCCGTCTGGTCGACCGGCAGCCCGACCCTTGCTCTGTCGGGCGCTGAGTTCCTCGACCACCCCTCGTGGGGATCGTTGAATGGTGGCCTGGCCATAACAGCGTTGAAAGACCGCTCGGTTCGTGTGTTGTTCTTCAGCGACGAAGGCACCTACCTCGGACAAAAGGTGCTGATCGAGGGGACTTCACTCCGCTTCCGCGGGATCCATCAAGCCCCGGATGGCTCGGTCTACCTGACGACCAGCAATGGAACCGACAGCATCATGAAACTCACGCCAGGCTAATTCCGAGTCGCTCGGCAGCCAGCGCCAGCCGGTCGTCGGGCTGCACCACGGCGATTCGTACGTGACCTCTACCCTGCTCGCCATAGAACTCACCGGGACTCACCACGACGCCCGCTTCTCGGGCCAAACGATTGGTGAAGGCCCAGGCATCGCCGTCAGGCGCGGCCACCCATAGATAGAAGCCGCCACCGGGCAAGGCCGCCTCGACACCCAGAGCGGCCACCATTCGCTGCACAAGCTCGAGACGCTGGCGGTAGCGCTGCCGCTGTTCCTCAACGTGCTGCTGGTCGCCGAAAGCAGCCACGGCTGCGGCCTGTACGGGCCCCGGCACCATGAAACCTGCGTGCTTGCGAAGCTCCCCCAAATAGTGGATCAGCTCGGCGTCGCCGGCGTAAAAGCCGGCACGGGCACCCGCAAGGTTCGATCGCTTCGACAGCGAGTGAACGGCAACAAGCCCGTCAACGCCGTGTTCAAGGATTGATCTTGGCGGACCGTCCCAGGTGAACTCGATGTAACACTCGTCGGAGAAGACCGGCACACCGTTGGCCTGTCCCCAGGCGGCGGCCGCCTCGAGGTCGTCAAGACCACCAGCCGGGTTACCGGGAGTGTTTACCCACAGGCACAACGCTCGTGACGCGTCGGCTGGGTCGATGGCGCCGAGATCGAGCCTCCAGTTCTCATCCACTGGGACAGGCACCGCCCGGCACCCGCCGAGCGTTGCACCCATCGCGTAACTCGGATAGCTGATCGAGGGAAACAGCACCGTGTCCAGTTCGGGCGTGCGGAGGCGAAGCCAATGCGGCAAGCCGGCGACGAACTCCTTGGAGCCAATCGTGGCCCTGATCTGTGTTTCGTCGAGTTCGGTGCCGACCAGATGGTTGAACCACGTTGCCGCGGCTTGGCGAAAACCTGGAGTGCCGATCGATGGCGGATACCCCCGCTCGGCATCGGAGGCGCCGAAAGCCTCGACGACCGCCGCTGGCGGTGGGTCGAACGGCGTCCCGATCGATAGATCGACCGCTCCGCCTTCGAAGGCCTCGGCTATGGCGATCACTTCATTCAGCCGATCGTAGGGATACGGCGGGGGCACGAAGCCTGCTGAGTTGCTGTTTTCCGTCATACGTTTCTGTTTCTGCTCTGTTTCTCGTCAGGCCGCCGTGTCAGTGATGATCGACACGACAAATTCGGCAAGCCGGCTGGCCGATGCCACCTCGAGGCGTGCGTGTACTCGCATTCCATCGTCTTCGGTCACCTCGACGAGCACCTCGCCTTCACGATGGATGGCGGCGAGCATGTCGCCACGGGCCCAGGGCACGAACAGCTCATAGATCGTCGACAGAGCCCGCAGACTCTTGCCGATGGCGACGAAGAGGTCATCAATTCCCTCGCCTGTGGCGGCCGAAATACCGACCGAGCCAGGATTGTGTTCGACCAAGCGTTTGGCCTCGGGCGAAAGATCCATCTTGTTGAACACCAGCAGCTCGGGCACCTCATTGGCACCCACGCTGTTGAGCACCTCCCTTACCGCAATGATGTGTCCCTCAGGGTCGGGGCCGGCGCCGTCGACAACGTGGATCAGAAGATCAACTTCCGTTGCGACCTCGAGCGTCGACTGAAAGGCCTCCACCAGTTGATGAGGCAGCTTCTTCACGAAGCCAACCGTGTCGGTGAGCAGAATCTGCTCGCCGCCGGGCAGCTTGGTCTTGCGGGTCGTGGGATCGACCGTTGCGAACAGGCGGTCTTCCGCCTTGACGTCGGACCCTGCCAGACGATTGAGCAGCGACGACTTGCCAGCGTTGGTGTAACCCACGATCGAGACGGTCTGATAGGGAGAACGGCGGCGAGCCTTCCGTTGGTTCTTCCGTCGGCTGGCGATGCCGGCCAGATCGCGCTCGAGCTTGTGCATCCGGCGTACCAGGCGACGACGGTCGACCTCGAGCTGGGTCTCGCCCGGCCCCCGCGTACCGATACCACCACCCTGCTGACTGAAGTTCTTCTTACCTCGGAGGCGGGGTAAACGGTAGCGGAGTTGGGCCAGCTCGACCTGAGTTTTGCCCTCCACCGACGTGGCATGCTGAGCGAAGATGTCGAGAATCACCGCCGTGCGATCAAGCGCCGTGCGCTCGAGGATTCGTTCGAGGTTGAACTGCTGCGCCGGCGAGAGCTCCTCGTCGAACACCACAGTGTCGGCGTCCAGCGATAGGGCGCTCGCATGAATCTCGTCGACCTTTCCCTTGCCCACATAGGTGGCTGGATCAGGTCGATCACGACGTTGCACGATGCGGTCGAGCGCATCGGCCCCTGCAGTGTCAACCAGCAGCTCGAGCTCATCGAGTGATGCCTGGGTTTCGGCGTCGGACTGCCCATCACGGGTGACCCCAACAAGGACAATGCGCTCCCGGAAGCTTCGATCGAGAAAGCCGGTGCCCAACTCGCCACCGAAATCGCCAAAGGCTCCGCGGTGAGATGCTTCCTCGACATCATCAACGGCACCGCCAACGACCTCATCAGCACCGCCATCAACGGCATCGTCGTCGGGACCAAGATCGAGTCGATCAGCCATCCACTACCACCTGGGCGATATAGGCAGCGGGCCCCGACAGGAGCACGTTGTCGTCGACGACCTCTACCTCGGCGGCTCCACCGGGCATGTGGACGCTAACCGGTCCTTCGACAAGGCCCCAGCGAGTGGCAGCAACGCCAGCTGCGCATGCACCCGACCCGCATGCCTCGGTCACACCAGCCCCCCGCTCCCAAACACGCAGCTCAATCGTTCCGTCTGCTTCGACCGAAACCAGGTGCACGTTCAGGCCTGCCGGATAGTCGGCCTCCACCGTTGCCCCAACGTGGGCGATGTCGTATTTATCGGGGTCGTCCACCAGAGCAACCAGATGTGGGTTTCCCATGTCCACCCCAACCTGACGGTGGACAACGACCTGCAACCCATCCCACGCTGTCGAGTCGGGCGGCCCCGGCTTCGCCACCCCCATGTCGACTCGCACATCGGCAAGCGGGCCCTTGATTGCAAGGAGTTCAACGTGACGGCGTCCAGCATCGGTATCTATGTCGAGCGCCGATGGCGCCTCGAGGCCAAGGTGAGCGGCCAGAGCCTGGGCTGCGCAACGCAAACCGTTGCCAGAGACCTCTGCCTTGCTGCCATCGGCGTTGAACAGCGTCATGACGAAAGGGCTCTCGCTCGGTTGCGATCGCAGCTCGATGAGCCCGTCTGCACCAACTCCCCGACGACGATCGCACCACGAGCGGGCGTCGGCCGGTGCGAGAGGGCGCGGCGGGTCGACGGCGATGAGGAAGTCGTTCCCCAAACCTTCGTGTTTGCTCAAAGTGATAGTCAGTCCAGCGGTCACTGGGGCCATTGTCGCATCAAACCGCCTGATCGCCCCACCAGTTTCCTACCCGCTCGACCAGATCAGGCTGATGTGCATCAAACCACTCGATCCGCGGATCACGGCGAAACCAACGTTGCTGACGGCGAGCAAAGCGCCGAGTCCGTTTCCTGGCCAGTTCCAAGGCCTCGTCGAGTGCCATTGCTCCGTCAAGATGGTCGAGAAGCTCCTTGTAACCAAGGGCCTGCCTGGCCGTTCTCGACAGAGGCTGTTCCGTCAAACCCGCGACCTCGTGCAGAAAGCCATCGGCCATCTGCTGATCGTACCGAGCGTCGATTCGGGCATCCATCACGGCCCGCTCAATCTCAAGACCTACCTGCACATACCTCGTCGGCGGATACCGGTCGACCCCCGGGCCATGGGCCGAGAACGGCTGGCCCGAGCCAATACACACCTCAAGAGCTCGTATCGTGCGTCGTCGGTTCGTTGGCAGGATCTTGGCTGCGGCGACCGGATCGAGCTCGGTCAGCCGTCCATACAACGCAGCAGTATCCGGTTCACGTTCCAGCTCCTGCTCGACCTCTGGGTACTTGGGCGGAATGGTGAACTGATCGACAACTGCTCGAACGTACAGACCTGTGCCCCCAACCAGAATCGGAACGACGCCGCGCTCCGCAAGACGTCCAAGCACATCGTCAACTTCAATCGCAAAGCGGGACACCGTGTAGTCATCGGCGGGGGTCGCGACATCGATCAGGTGGTGTCGAACCCGCTGCTGTTCGACCTTGGTGGGCTTTGCGGTGCCGACATCCATACCGGCGTACACCGCCATGGCGTCGGCCGACACGATTTCGACCGCCTGTCCGTTGGCGTTTGCTTGCTCGGCCAGGCGGAGCGCAAGCGACGACTTGCCGCTGGCGGTGGGCCCCACGATGACCAACGGAGGCAAGACGGACCCGCTCGGTTGATCGGTCACAAGAGGTGACTGGCCAGGACGTAGTGATCGAGACGCACCAGGTCGGGGGGAATGCCGTACGCGTCGTAGAAGGCGAACACCGCCTCCGGCCCGAGATGCTGCTGAATGGACTGATGAGCAATTGCCAAGTCCAAGTGGCGGTCGGCAACGCATGGATGGTCGACCCTTGCCAGCGTTGTCAGGCGACCATCGCCGAAGCCCATGTTGACCAACAACGGGCTGCCGTGGCAGACAACGAGATCTTCGGTGTCGGGGCGACCGTCGCGCCATAGTCGTTGCAACGTAGCAAGGTCGTAGCGGCAGTAGGGCTCGGGCAGCTCCGCACCGTCAACCTCGTTGTCCAGGCGACTGGCCAGCGCTTCCCAGCCGCGATCAAAGGGCGCATCGTCGATAGGTAGCGCATGAATCCGCAGAAGAATCTCGGCCACCAAACCAACGACGGAGACCAGATCACCAAGACGGTCAGGACGATCGCCACCCAGAACGCCCTCGGGCAAATCAGCCACAACATCGACATCACCGAGCTGCTCGTTCAACCACTTCCGGCTGGCTTCGGCGCCCTCGGCGGCAGCGGGAAGGTGTTCGGTCACGTGCCCAAGGCTACTGGCGAGTTGGGCCATGCTCCGTCGACCGTTTTGGCCGGCCGACCAGGGACAGCAACGTGCCGGCGACCGTGACCGGGTCAACCACGAGATGTAGGTGCTCGCCGTCGAGCCTGGCGACGTGCCAGCCTTCCTCCAAGGCCCGCTCGTACCCCATCGCATACATGTCGCCGGTCGCCAGAAAGGCCCGCTCGACCGAGTCGGGCAGTACGGGAACTGGAATCGCTTGGTCGAAAAGGGCCCGCGGCATCGGCATTGCCTCGCTGAAGACCCGTTCGCGATCTTCCTCCAGCAACATGTCACGGATCATCCCGCCCCACCACAGATACCAAGGCGGCACATAGTCGTCGGGCCGCATGAGGTCGTCGAGCATCGCGGCCAGCGGCTTGTCGGCATCCACCGGCGACATTCCGTCCTCGGCCGGGAAACGACCGTTCACGAGAATGACCGACTCGACATCCCACTCGGCTTGCAGCAGTGCATCAGCAACCATTGGTAGCCGAGGACAGGCCGCCGAGTGACCGACCACCACGACTTCCTGACCCGTGTTCTTCGGCATTGCATCGAGTACGGCTTTCAGCCAAGGTCCGATGTGGTCAGCATCGCCGGGCTTGGTTCGAACCGACTTCGGCAGCACGGTTGCTTGACCGAGAAGGTTGAGGACCTCATCGACCCCGCGCCATGTCTCAGGGCCAATCAGGTAGCTGGGAATCAGCAGCCAGAGACGCCGCCGCTTGCGGTAAACCGACATCTGGAAGCCGCCGTAGGCAGGCATGGACAAAACTCAACACTCCGCAATCACTTACCCCGCGACCCTAGTCATGGCGCGGCAACTGGTGTCAACCGTTGCCGACCAGCTTCGCTCCCCTACCCAGCTTCGCTCCCCTACCCAGCTTCGCTCCCCTACCCAGCTTCGCTCCCCTACCCAGCTTCGCTGTGAGTAACGGCGTCTTCACCCATCCACTCGCGCAGCGTGTTCTTCATCTTTGTCTGCTGGATGAACAAGTCTTGCTCGGGATCTACATCACCGCGGGCTTGAGGCGCCTTCAGATAGAAGCTGAGCCACTCCTGCACGCCCGACTGGCCGGCCCGGGATGCCAGATCCATGAACAGGGCCAGGTCGAGCACGATTGGGGCGGCCAAAATGGAGTCGCGGCAAAGGAAGTTGATCTTGATCTGCATCGGGTACCCCATCCATCCGAAGATGTCGATGGAGTCCCAGCCCTCTTTGTTGTCGCCCCGCGGCGGGTAGTAGTTGATCCGCACGACGTGGTCGACGTTGCCGTAGAGGTCGGGATAGACGTCGGGCTGCAGGATGGTGTGCAGAACCCCAAGCTTCGACTCTTCCTTGGTCTTGAAGTTCTCGGGAGCATCGAGCACCTCGCCATCGCGATTGCCGAGGATGTTCGTGCTGTACCAGCCCCGTAGGCCCAGCATTCGAGCCTTGAGACCGGGAGCGATCAGCGTCTTCATCAGCGTTTGGCCAGTCTTGAAGTCTCTCCCCGCTATCGGGACACCCCGTGTCTGCGAGAGTTCGATCATGCAAGCCAAGTCGGTCGACAGGTTCGGTGCGCCGTTGGCGAAAGGCACGCCCGACTGAAGGGCCGCATACACGTAGATCTGGCTCGGCGAAATGTTGTCGTCGTTGTCCTTGAGGCCCTGTTCGAAGGCGGCGACCGTCTCGTGCACGGCACTGGGTTCTTGGAAGGCTTCCGTCGAACCACACCACACCATCACCATGCGGTCGCATCCGTTCTCGGTGCGGAAGTTCTCGATGTCGTCGATCAGCGCCATCGCCTGATCCCATTTGGAATCGAGATTCTTCACCCGATGGCCGTCGAGTCGCGACACCCACTTCTGATCGAAGACGGCCTCCATGGCCACGATGCCTTCCATCTCACTCGAAATCGGGGCAAGGTCTTTCTCCTCCAGAACACCGCACGTGCGGGCGGCCTCGAGGGCGTTCGACGAAATGGGATCCCAACCACCGAACACGATGTCGTCCAGCGAGGCCAGGGGGACAAAATCGCGGATAAGCGGGTTGCGAGCATCGTCCTTGGCACCCAGTCGGATGTGGGCCATCTGGCTGACCGAGCCGAGAGGGGGCTTGCCCTCGGCCCTCGCCTGAAGCACACCGGCGATGAACGTCGATGCCACCGCGCCCATCCCAGGCGTGAGGACACCGAGTTTGCCGGTTGCGGGAGGAATGTCGAGTGCTTTCGTCATAGACACACGATAAGTAACTCTTTTGATATTGTCTCTTTTGTTAAGCTTTACTTATCAATTGTGCGACAGCTTCCCTCGATCACGATCACCCAGCTCGACTATCTCGTTGCCGTTGCCGACGCCCCGACTTGGGCCGATGCAGCTGCTGGGTTGGGCGTTACGCCATCGGCTCTGAGTCAAGGTTTGGCTGAGCTTGAACGACGGCTCGACTTCGCTCTATTCGAGCGGCAGGGTCGGCGTCGCATCGTTGCCTCCCGCTCGGCCGAGGTGCTGGCATACGCCAGACGAGTTACAGCCCAAACGGCCGATCTCGCTCGCTGGATCGACGATGCTCGGAGCGGGCGAGCCGGCAGTCTTCGTGTTGGCATGATCGATGCAGCCGCGTTGGGCCACTGGCCCGCTCTACTTCAGGAGTTCCGCCAGACCCATCCAGATTTGAGTCTTCGACTCTCCATCGCACCATCAGGCGAGCTCTTGAGCCAGTTACTGCGAGATCAACTGGACCTTGCAGTCATCGTCGCCCCATCTGAAATACCCATCGGCATTGGCTGGATCGATCTCTTAACCGATCCCCTTGCGGTGTACGCACCGCCAAATACGCCCATTGGGCCGCCCAGCACGTGGGGCCCGTGGGTCTCATTCCCCACGACGTCGCATACCCGAGAGTTGATTGAAGCGGCGCTGGATGAGCTCGGCGTACGCTTCGAAGTGACATCAGAATCGCATCAACCGGAGGTGTTGCGGGCGATGGTGCGTCTCGGCATGGGATGGACCGTGCTGCCGGTGATACAAGCTGAGACCGGACCACACCCGCTCGTTCGTGCCCGAACCGAGCCGCTAGTCACCCGAAGCCTCATTACCGCACGTCGAGAAGGTGCTCTACCTCACCCCATGATCGATGAGTTCGAAGCCCGACTCCGAGAGTCAGCCTCATCAACCCCATAGGATCAGCCAGTGGACATCGAGTTCGCTGATGACGAAATTGTGCCAATCCGAGAGCTGGTCGACCTCTATGAGGCCGTCGGTTGGCTCCTCTATGCCTCCGACCCCGACCGCCTGGCGCTGGCCATCGATCGCTCCACCTACGTGGTCACCGCCCGCGTTGACGGTGAGCTCGTCGGGCTGGCTCGCAGCCTGAGCGACGAGGTCGCCGTGCTGTACCTGCAGGAAGTCTTGGTGCGCCCCGACCACCACCGTCGCGGGATCGGCGCAACTCTGATTACCAAGTGTCTCGATCGCTTTTCGCACGTCCCGCAAAAAGTGCTGCTGTCGGATGGCGACGACGGCGATCAAGCTTTTGCCCGGGCGCTGGGATTCAAGCCGGCCGCGGCCTCCAACCTCACCGCTTTCGTGCGAAGGCTTCCGGACCTTGACTGAACAACATCCATGAGCGGAAACGAAGCGGCCGTTCTCGTCGTACTCGTCGGGATGGCTGCAGCGCTGGCAACCAGACGAGTCTCGCCGACCTTCGGGGTGGTCGGAGCGCTCCTCATTCTGTTCGTTACGAACATCGCCGATGCTGACGAAGCGTTCCAAGGTCTCTCGAACTCTGCACCGCTGACGGTTGCCGCTCTCTATGTGGTGGCCGGCGGCGTTCAGCGCACCGGAGCGCTCGCATCGGCGGTCAAAAAGACCGCTGGCGATCGAGGCATCACACGTGTCCTTTTCGGGTCGGCGGCCGTCAGCACGTTCGTCGCCAATACACCGGTCGTTGCCATCTTGATCGATCCGATCATCCGCTGGGCCCGCGAACGCGGGCACGCTCCGTCGCTCTATCTGATTCCGCTTTCCTACGCCACGATCCTCGGAGGAATGACAACGGTCATTGGAACTTCGACCAATCTCGTTGCGTCGGGCACGTTGACCGATCTGGGTACGGAGCCATTGACCTTCTTCGAGCCGGCGAAGTTCGGTTTGCCGGTCGGGTTGCTCGGACTGATGATTGTTGTGATGCTCGGCCCCCGGGTCTTACCGAGCCGAGGCGAGTCGAACGATGGGTCGGGAACGGCCGATGCCGGCTTCCTTGTTGCTTGCGAAGTAGTCGAGAACGGCACCTTCGACGGACGCTCGATCGAAGACGCCGGACTTCGCAACCTGCCTGGAATGTTCCTCGTTGCGGTAACCCATGGCGAATCGGGCGAAGTCATCGCTCCGGTCGCACCCGCCCATGTCTTGCGCGGCGGCGACCTGTGCTCGTTTGCCGGAGCAGTCGATGACGTCGTCGAACTCCGAAATCGTGAAGGCTTGCGCTACGCCGAGTCAGAACAGCTGGACGCGCTCGATGATGGTCAACATGCCTGGTTCGAAACGGTGATCGGTAACGGCTCCAGTTTGATTGGCCGAACCATGAAAGAAGCCGAGTTTCGCGAGCGGTATCAGGCTGCCGTGGTCGGCCTTCACCGCGCCGGCCGTCCGATCACCGGGAAACTCGGACAGGAACGCCTTCGGCTTGGTGATGCTCTATTGCTCGTTTCCGACCTCGGTTTCGCTCAACGGTGGCACCGTCGCAGCGACTTTCTTCTCATCCGACAACGCAATGAGCCAGCGCCCTCGACCTCCAACAAGGCCACCGTCTCAATGCTCATCTTGGCAGTCGTAGTAATCCTGACAGTCACTCAGGTCACTGACGTCTTACGGGCTTCGGTGATCGGTGCCGCACTGACGGTCGCAACCGGCATTCACACACCACGCCAGGCGCGCGACGCTGTCGATCTGAATGTGGTGGTCCTCATCGCTGCCGCCTTGGGGCTTGGTGGAGTTATCAGCTCGTCAGACCTCTCGGCCCGGATCGCTCACGGGTTGACCGGCGGGCTGGACGGACTTGGCACCTGGGGGGTCGCTCTAGGCGTAGTGCTCGCCGCCCTGTTGCTCACCGAACTTGTGACAAACGCTGGAGCGGTGGCAATCATGGTTCCGATTGCGATTGCATCGGCGGCCGATGTCGCTGCTGACCCACGACTCTTTGCGCTCGGAGCCATCGTGGCGGCAAGTGCATCTTTTCTCACACCAATCGGCTATCAAACCAACACGATGGTCTATGGGCCGGGTCGATATCAGGTATCGGACTACCTCCGCCTTGGTGCACCCCTCACGCTGATGGTGCTTGTTGTCGTGCCGTTCTTGATGGTGCATGGCGGGCTGTGGTGACGGCGTAAAACACCCCACGGTTCCGGGCGCCTGTGGGAGCATTCGGAAATGGCAGTACCCAAGGTCGATCACCTCGTAGGTCGCTTCATTCGGCTCGAGCCGGTGTCAGAAGCTCACGTATCGGCGTTGCTAGAAAACAGCTGCTGCTCACGCAAGCGTTCGATACCTGGGCCCTCGCACGAGTCGATCTGAAGACCGATGCCCGCAACGACCGATCCCGAACGGCCATCGCCGGGCTCGGCGCGACGTTCGAGGGCGTGCTGAGATCATGGCAGGCCTCCTACGCCCCCGGCGAAGAAGACAACCTACGAGACACGGCGATCTACTCAATTCTCCGAAGCGACTGGCCATCGGTTCGACGCCAGCTAGTCGACCGGCTCGGGCCACCGGCCAGCTAGCCCGCCACGGCCACCTAGCCGTGAGAGAATGAACCATGACTGCCGACCGGGATGACGAGCATTTTCTCATGGGACAGATCATCGGCGCGGCAAACCGCATCGACCCCGAGGGCGTCGTTATCTGGTTCTCATTCCGCACTGTGGGCGGAGACGCTATGAATGAACGCACGACCGCTGATGTTGATGGACGCTTCTCGTTCCTACTTCCGACCGTGCCGCTCGACACCGCGATGGTTGGCGCCGAACTTGTCGGGATAGAACCCGTCGACCTGGAACCACAGGGCACCGTGCTCGAACCCGGAGACTTGGTGCTCGTGGCCGACGACATCGTGCCCTCACACCTGCGGTACGGCTCCTAAGGCCTTCAGTCGACCCGGCAGATCAACTCGCCGTGCACGATCGCGAACCACCCGTCGGGCTGTTCGGTCCAATCAGCGAAGGCCTGCGAGAACTCGGCCAAGTCAGCAGCGGTGGCAAAGCCGTAGTCAACGGCCTGCTGGGCGAACGCCGACGACGTTGCTCGGTCAACCCATTGCCCACCCCAGTAGGCGCGATCGTCGGGAGTGGCGAACACCCAAGCATCACCAGTTGGCACCACGTTGGCAAGACCGGCAGCGCGGGCCCAACCCACCAGGTGTCTAGCTCCGTCGGGCTCGGCGTTGTTGTGCTTGGCCACCCTTCGATAGGTGTCCATCCATCGATCGAGTCGAGGATCCGCAGGCGCCCAGAACATGCCGTCGTAGTCGGCATCGCGAACAGCCACGATGCCGCCGGGCTTGGTCACCCGCTTCATCTCCCTCAGCGCCGCAACCGGATCGGAGAGATGTTGAAGCACTTGATGCGCGTGGGTGACATCAAAGCTGTCGTCATCGTGAGCCAGCTCATAGACGTCGCCTACCTCGAAGGTGATGTTCTGTACACCCCGCTCTTCGGCAGCCTGCCGGGCCTTGTCAAGGATGTCATCGCCGACCTCAATGGCCGTGACCTGGCCAGGCGCAACGATTT
Organism: Acidimicrobiales bacterium; assembly: GCA_047638695.1. Classification (GTDB taxonomy): domain Bacteria; phylum Actinomycetota; class Acidimicrobiia; order Acidimicrobiales; family SZUA-35; genus JAHECQ01. The sequence goes on from JBLINY010000007.1 coordinate 47,229, forward strand.
CAGCCAGATCAACCGTGATGGTGCCAGGACCACAGCCGACGTCGAGCAGTGTTTGTCCTGCCGACAGGTGAGGAAGCACGTACCCGGCGGAGTTCGCAGCTGTTCGCCAGCTATGTCCCCGCAAGACACTTTCGTGGTGGCCGTGGGTGTAGATATCAGTCGGCGTCGATGCCGCATCGGTGGCGTCAGCCATGAGGTTTTCCGAATTCCTTCCAGAGTGCTTTCTTGATCTCGGTTTCGAGTTGGCCGGTCGCCACAGCGGCAAGAACTGCTGCCCCGCCGAGCAGGCCTTTCGGCGAGACGTTGATGTCAATACCAATCGTGGAGCCACTCGATAGACCCGGGTTGGCCACACCAGCAGTGCCGGACGCAGCGAACCCCGGACCGTTCACCCGGAGCGTCCACGTGTTTTCCTCGCGTTCTTTCACCTCGGCCCGGACCGACTCGGCCGAGGTGAACCAGGCAACAACCATCGCTGGATTGTCAGCCGCCTCGACGAAGCGGGAGCGGGCCAGACTCTCGGATGCTTCGACCTCGACATCGAAGCGCACTCGAGGCACGAGCTCAGCCCGCCGTCACCGCGATACGGGTGCGATGACGCGGACGATCTGTGATCTCCACCAGTTCACCCATCAGATATTGGGTGTGGGCCTTGGTTACACGCACGTTGGCAAAGGTTCCCGGCTTCAGGGTGTCGGCGGCGAAGTGCACCAGCTTGTTTTGGGCGGTGCGCCCGGTGAGAACATCCGGATTCTTCTTCGACGGGCCCTCGACCACGACCTCTTCGATGCGACCAACCCGCTGCTGGTGTTTGGCCAGGGCTGACCGCTCGATAACGGTCCGGAGCCGGGCGTACCGATCCTTCACTTCCTCGGGGTCACAGAACTGATCGGTTAACTCAGCGGCTTCCGTGCCAGCCCGAGGCGAGAACACGAAGGTGAAGGCGCTGTCGAACTCGGCGGCCGCCGCAACCTGCATCGTTCTTTCGAAGTCCTCTTCGGTCTCACCCGGAAATCCGACGATGATGTCGGTGGTAACCGCTAGGTCAGTCACGGTGGCTCGGGCTGCGGCCGCCTTCTCGAGATAGCGCTCTGCGGTATACCCACGGTGCATTGCCGACAGGATTCGGTCAGACCCCGACTGCAGCGGGAAGTGAAGATGCGGGACGACCGCTGGCGTCGACTCCATCGCCTCGAACACATCGACTGTCATATCTTTCGGGTGCGGGCTCGTATAGCGCACTCGACGGATACCAGCGATGCCACCGACCCGACCTAGCAGCTCGGCGAACATCGGCCGCAGACGAACATCTTCGCCGGCCTGCCGGGCCGCAAGAGCAAGATCGCGCCCGTAGGAGTTCACGTTCTGACCTAGCAATGTCACTTCTGTGACGCCGAGGTCGGCCAAGCGCTGCACTTCCGCCTCAATATCGCCGAGGTGCCGACTTATTTCCTTGCCCCGAACCGACGGGACGATGCAGAACGCACACGAGTTATCGCAGCCGATTTGGATGGTCACCCACGCCCCGTAGTCGGTCTCCCGTCGAACCGGGAGGGCTGATGGGAAGGCTCGGGCCTCTTCCAACAGCGTTTCTTCCCAGATCTCGGTGACCGGACCGCTCACGCGGGCCTGGGCCATGAGCTCGATGGCCCGGTGCACGTTGTGGGTGCCAAACACGACGTCGACATGGCCAGCCCGCTCCTGAATGAGATCGCGGTCCTTCTGGGCCAAGCAGCCACCAACCACGATCTGCAGATCAGGGTTCTCTTCTTTGCGAACCTTCAGGTTGCCGAGGGCCCCATAGAGCTTATTGTCGGCGTTCTCTCGAATGCAGCAGGTGTTAAGAACAACAACATCGGCCTCGTCGATTGCACTGGTTGCCTCGTACCCCTCGGCCTCGAGCAGCCCAGCGATTCGCTCGGAGTCATGCTCGTTCATTTGGCAGCCGTACGTCTGAACGACGTACTTTTTGGGCTCGCTCGTGCTCACGAGGTTCAGGCTACGGCCTTCTCAGGTAGGCGAGGTCGTCGACTGCACCGAACCGTCCAGCACAAGCGACGTGACCTGGGCGTTGTTGGTGCAGCCAGATGCATCGAGGTCATGCCATTCGGCGCGGACCGACCAGCCAGCCGGCACGACGATTCGTCCGCTCCACGACAGGGTCTCGCCAGCAGGGATCACAATAGGTGTAATCCCCTCGGGCATGCTCATGTAGGTCGTGCCGTCCTGATCGGTGATCTTGAACGACATCGCCTGGGCTGTGCCCCCGCAATTAGACGCACGAGCAGTGCGAACTTCCCACAGCTCGCCATCCTCCACAGTAACGACGGCCATGTTGGCGTAGCCGGTCTGCTCAACAACGAACGACTTGCTGAAGGCATCGAAGCCCGGGACATCGGCCATTCCGGTGACCGTCGCTTCGTTGTCGATCGCCCCGTGAGCCAGGCTCGGCACCAGCACTAGACCAATTGCGGCGATGGCCATCAGGAGCCATCGGGAGAAGGTGGAGAAGCGGTCGATCAGCCCCAAGCTACGAAGGATGTGCTCGCAACTTGAGAGGCTGAGTCACCCAGTGCCGGTACCGAACGACTCAGCGGCCCGTGGGCAAGTCTGCGGTCCGCAGAGCTGCTGCTATGCCCGTCCGATGGCATGCCACCATCCAGCGGCCCCAACCAGACCGGCAGCGTCGCCGAGGCTGGCGTTACAGATTCTGGTCTGCCGGACCTTGGGGCCACGGACGGCCATTTGCCGCTCGATCCGCGGCAGAACGAGATCACCATTCATGCCAACCCCGCCGCCGATCACCACCACCTCGGGCGCCACGAGCCAGCACAAGTTGACCACACCGAGCGCGACCGCATCGATGGCCTCGTTCCACAACACAATCGCCGCCTCATCGCCAGCGCGGACCGCCGTCGCCAACTCGGCTCCTCCGCCCGATCGACCGGCTGTCGCCATGGCTCGACCAATGGCGGTTCCCGAACCAATCCCTTCAACGGTGCCATCCTGACCTCGTAACGCCAGGCCTCGATCAACAACCGTGTGGCCAATCTCTCCGGCCGAGTAGCGGCCTCGCATCAGGCGACCGTCGAGCAGAATGCCAGCACCCACACCGGTACTAATTGTTACGTAAACAACGTCGGTAGCCCCCAGGCCGGCGCCGAACCGGGCTTCGCCGACCGCGGCAAGGTCGGCATCGTTGGCCAAGCTCACGGCAAGACCCGTGCGTTCGCCCAGCCACGACTCGTTGATGGTCTCCGCCCAACCCGCGGGCAGGTTCACGCCGGTCATCAGCTGCTCGCTGTCATGGTCGACGACGCCAGGCACGCCGACAACGGCACCCGAGACATCGTGGGCCGACAGCACTCCCCTTGCTTGTTCGATCAACTCGACCAGCACAGTTGGCTCCGGCGCTTCGTCCGGAGTTGGCACGCTGACCCGATTCGACATGGTCCCGTCGGCAGCAACAAGGGCGGCCCGCACCCTCGTCCCCCCAAGATCGACGGCAACAGTCGGCTTCACTGCTTCGGCCAATCGGCACCGTAGGGATAGGCCACGACCGGCGGCGGAGCATCGAGAATCGGCTGCACGATGCGCCATGCTTCATCGACCTGATCGCCGCGTGCGAACAGGCGCCGGTCACCGGAGAGGGCATCGCCCAATAGCCGGTGATAGGGCATCGGCCCATCCTCGATGCCGTGATGGTCAACCTGGAGGTCAACCATCTCGCTCAGCAGGGCCTCGCCCGGCCTCTTCGCCTGCACTTCCAGCTCGATAAGGTCGTTTGGCTTCATCTGGAAACGAAGCCGGTTGGGTTCGGGTACATCGTCGGCATCGGTGAACAACGGCCGAGGTGGACAGGTGAACTCGACGACAGCTTCAGTCTTGGTTTCATGCAACGCCTTTCCTGTCCGAATACGCCACGGCACTCCGGCCCAGCGCCACGAGTCAATCTCGAAGTCGAGCGAGATGAAGGTCTCGGTGTCGGAGTCCTCGGCGACGCCGGCCTCGGCCAGGTATCCCTCATACTGACCGCGCCAGCACCTTTCGGGGCGCATGGGTTTCATCGAGCGAAGCACTTTGACGACCTCGTCCGACATGGCATCGGCGTCATCGGAGACCGGCGGCTCCATGGCCAGCAAGGCCACCACCTGCAACAGATGGTTTTGCACAACGTCGCGTAGAGCGCCTACCTCGTCATAAAATTTTCCTCGACCTTCCAGCCCGAAATCCTCCGACATGTCGATCGTGATGCTCTGGATGTAGTGCCTATTCCACAGCGGCTCGAAGATCGAGTTGGCGAAGCGGAAAACCAAAAGATTGAGTACCGGCTCCTTTCCCAAGAAGTGATCGATGCGATAGATCCGCTCCTCGGGATAGTGGGCTTGAACCGCCACATCGAGCTGACGCGAGCTTTCGAGGTCGCGTCCGAACGGCTTCTCGAGCACTACTCGACCACGACTCAGCCCGGCCGCCCCCAGCCCCTCGGTCACGGTCGTAAAGAGAAACGGCGGAATGGCCAGGTAACACACCGGACATTGGGCATCGCCAACCTTTGCCGCCACCCGTTCGAAGGTCTCGATTTCCCGATAATCGCCAGACACGTAATCGAAACGGCCGGCCAGACGCCGCCACACGGTTTCGTCGATGACGGTCTCGGTCGACTCGACGGCCTGCCGAGCGTTGGCGACCAGCTCATCGACCGTCCAGGGTGAGGTCGCAACGCCGACAACCGGCACGCCCAACTGGCCGGCAGCTTCCAGCCGGTACAGCGAAACAAAGAGCTTCTTGCGAGCCAGATCACCGGTTATCCCAAACAGAACCAGCGCGTCAGCGATCACCGCCCGCCGCTCTGTGACTTCTCGACGTACCCGCCGCTCTCTGACTTCTCGGCGTGCCCGCCGAATTGCGATCGCATGGCCGAGAGGACTTTGTTGCCGAAGGTGGCGTTGCCTCGTGAGCTGAAGCGGCTGAACAGGGCATCGGCGATTGTCGGGACCGGTGCGCCGGCCTCGACGGCGGCGAGAACCGTCCAACGGCCCTCGCCCGAATCCGACACGTGGCCATCAAACCCGTCGAGCTCAGGATCGGCGTGCATTGCCGAGGCGGTGAGGTCGAGCAGCCACGATCCAATCACACTTCCGCGGCGCCAGACTTCGCTGACAGCGGCTGCATCGAAGTCGTACTGAAACAGCTTGGGGTCATCCAAGGGTGCCGTCTCTGCGTCGACATCGCGGCCAAGGGCTCCGACGTTGGCTGCGTCCAAGAGGCCGAGGCCCTCGCTGTAGGCCGCCATCACCGCGTACTCAATCCCGTTGTGCACCATCTTCACGAAATGGCCGGCACCCGGAGGGCCACAATGGAGGTACCCGTGCTCCTCGGGAGTTGGTGGGCCGACTCGACCGGGCGTCCGGTCGGCGGCTTCGACACCGGGGGCCAGCGCCTTGAAAATCGGATCAAGACGAGCGACAGGTTCGTCCTGGCCCCCGATCATGAGGCAGTAACCGCGCTCGAGCCCAAAGACGCCGCCGGAGGTTCCAACATCGACGTAATGCATGTCCCGCCGACGCAGCACGTCCGCCCGTTCAATATCGAGCGGGTAGTGGGTGTTGCCCCCATCGATCACGATGTCGTCAGCCTCAAGGTGATCGGCGATGTCCATCACCACCGACCCAGCAAAGGTGGCCGGCACCATCACCCAGATGGCCCGAGGGCCATCCAGCTTGGCGGCCAGATCGGCGAGCGACTCCGCACCGATAGCGACTCCTTCGCTCACCAACTCTGCAACCACAGCCGGGTCCTGGTCGTAGGCAACGCATTCGATACCACTGCGATGTAGCCGCCGAACCAGGTTGGCGCCCATCCGTCCCAAGCCGATCATTCCGAGTTGCACACGTCTCCTCAAGCTTCAACGACACAGCAAGTATCCCCGCCCCAACGGGAATCGACGCGCCCAGCCATTGGTTTCATGGGCTGGTGTTCGCCAACCTGCTCGTCGATCTCCTACTTCCCGCCACCGATCGCGCCGTGGCCACGCAGTGGATCGTGATGTCGATTGTTTGGCTCGTTGTCTTCTTGGGCACCTGGAGGGTGCTACGGGACCGCACCTGGGGTGCCGACGTCCGCTTGCTCTTCGTCGGCATTGCCACCATGAATCTGGCCTGGTTCGCCGTCCGCGCCGTCCACTGACGCCTGTCCAGTGACGTTGGCCGACACCTGCCGATTCCCCGGCCGAAGAGCAGGGTTCAGGTGGCGAAGACCGCCCGGTCGTCGCTGAACGCCTTGAACTCGAGCGCGTTCCCCGAAGGATCGAGCACGAAACAGGTGAGCTGCTCGCCGGGAAGCCCGGCGAATCGAGTCTGGGGCTCAATGAGGAAGGTTACGTCCGCGGTCTGAAGCCGGCTCACAAGGTCATGCCAGGCCCCTGCCTGGAGCAAGATCCCGAAATGACTGGCCGGTACCTCTTCGCCATCGACTGCATTGGTGGCTACCGGTTTTCGCTCGGTGTCGAGATGGGCCACGATCTGATGACCCCAGAGATTGAAATCGACCCACACATCGGCCGATCGACCCTCGGCGCAACCCAGAATCTCGCCATAGAACCACCGGGCCTTGCCCAAGTCGTCGACGGGGAACGCGAGATGGAAGCGGGGCCGGGCCAGCGACGGCATTGATCGATTGCATTCGAGCCCATCGAATACTTCATCGCTGAGCTGACCGAGATGTTCCAGCACGATGTCGCAGAAGCCAAATTTGCTGGTGCCCTGCATCGCAGGATCAGGCACGGCCACCACCCGCATTCCGGCCGCTTTGGCCGAGATACAACCCCCGACGGAATCTTCGAAGACCAGACACGCTTTCGGGTCGACACCAAGAAGACGAGCCGTCTCGAGATAGGGCTCCGGGTGCGGCTTGCCAAAGACATCAGCTTCGGCCGAGTGGACAACCTCAAACCGCTGACTCAGACCCAATGCGGCCAGGGTCGCTGCGATCAATCGAGTGTCAGACGACGAACACAACCCCAACGAAAGGCCGCGTCGCTGACATGAATCCAGCGCTTCCATGACACCGGGTAGTGGCACCGCTGCGCTGGTGAGCTCGACCACACGATCGACCACATGATCGGCCACCTCATCTGCGCTGGGGCCATCCCATGGCTCCCATTCGAACCACAGCGCCGCCACGTCGCGCATCCGGACGCCCATCGTCCGATCGAAGTCCGCGTCGGTCAGGTTCAACCCCAACAACGTCGCCATCTCTCGCTCGGCGATTCGCCAGCGAGACTCAGACGCAGTGAGCAGTCCGTCCATGTCGAAGACCGCAGCTTCGAATGGCTGCACCGCAGTCACCACTGGCTCGGTCGCTCGGACCAGTCCGAGGTTGCGTTCATCGTTCTCACCGCGCGGTTGCGTGCGGGTGGTTCATCTGGACGACGCTGGGGGTAACCCGCACGAACTCAGCCTTCTCCCAAAGTTCGATGATCGTGCGAGCGTCGCTGTAGCTCATGCCAGACCGAACACCGGCCAGCAGTGTGCCCAGCAGCTTCGATACCGCTCCCCGGTAGGGCACGGTGCCCTCGACGCCCTCGGGGGCTCGCTGTTCGAAATACTCGGCATCGACCGTTTCGCCTTCGCGTTCGGCTCGGGCCTCAATGGCTTCGAATGAAGCCATCCCTCGCACTCGCTTGACCAGTCCGCGTGACGACTGCTCGACATCACCCGGGCTCTCCTTGGTTCCAGCAAACAAACTGCCAATCATCACCGAACTCGCGCCCGCTGCCAGGGCCTTGGCGATGTCGCCTGAGGTGCGAATACCGCCGTCGGCGATCACCGGCACTCGCTCGCCATCGGGACCAACGATGTCAGAGCAGTCAGCCACAGCCGTTAGCTGCGGCACACCAACTCCGGCCACGAGGCGAGTGGTGCAGACGCCCCCTGGTCCGACCCCAACTTTCACCGCGTCAGCGCCGGCATCGGCTAGCTCTTGGGCACCCACTCGGGTTGCAACGTTGCCCGCAACGATGTCGACGTTGGGGAACGCAGCCTTCATCGTGATGAGGACTTCGATGGCGTGATCCGCATGCCCGTGGGCAATATCAAGCACAAGAGCGTCTACACCGGCCTCGACCAGTGCTGCGGCTCGATCGAGGGCATCGCGATCCGTACCAACGGCGGCGCCAACAGGACAATCACCGCTGTCCTTCACCTGACGCACCATCTCGGCCTGATCCGCCACCGTATTGAAGCGATGAATGGCCCCCATGCCACCAAGCGCACCGAGGGCAATGGCCATCTCCGCCTCGCACACCGTGTCCATGTTGGCGGCAATCACAGGAACTGCCAGCTCGATGCTGCGTGTCGCCTTCGTGCGAAGGGAAACATCAGAGCGAGACCGGATGCTCGAACGTTGAGGTACCAAAAGCACGTCGTCGAAGGTGAGCCCAGTACGTAGCTGACCATTCAGTAAGTCGGCGCGACTCATAAGAAGGCTTCTTTCGCTGTCGTGCCTGAGGCACACCACACCGGCCGTTCCGGCTGCTGGCGTTGTGGAACGCTAGTGCCGGAACGAGCCAGTAACACTGCAGTGCACTCCTTGACTATTCGAGCGTGATGGGTTCGTCGAGCGAGGCGTCATCGTCGGCTGCCTGGGGATCGACCTCGAGATCGACATCAAGGTCGACATCAAGGTCGATCTCGCCTTCGGCAGGTTCGACATCGATGAGGCCAACCGCTTTCAGAACCCGCTCTTGGACTTCCATCATCAGATCGGGATTTTCTGTGAGGAAGTTCTTGACGTTCTCTCGGCCCTGGCCGATCTGTTCGCCCTCGTAGGTGTACCAGGCACCCGACTTCTTGACGATGTCCTGCTCGACCGCGATATCTAGCAGCGAACCCTCGCGGCTGATCCCCTTGCCATACATGATGTCGAACTCAGCCTGGCGGAACGGCGGCGCCACCTTGTTCTTCACCACCTTGACTCGAGTGCGGTTACCAACGACCTCTGCACCGTCTTTCAGCGACTCGATACGGCGGATATCGAGGCGAACCGAACTGTAGAACTTTAGGGCCCGTCCACCGGGTGTCGTTTCGGGAGACCCGAACATCACGCCGATCTTCTCGCGGAGCTGGTTGATGAAGATGCAGATGGTGTCGGTCTTGTTGAGATTGCCCGTGATTTTACGCAGCGCTTGGGACATGAGGCGGGCCTGGAGGCCGACGTGGGTATCACCCATGTCGCCTTCGATCTCGGCTCGAGGGGTGAGAGCGGCCACCGAGTCGATAACGATGATGTCGATAGAACCGGAGCGCACCAGGATGTCGGCGATCTCAAGCGCCTGCTCACCCGTATCGGGCTGTGAGATCAGCAACTCGTCGACATCGACGCCGATGGCCCGGGCGTAAATGGGATCCATGGCATGCTCGGCGTCGATGTAGGCACAGACTCCACCGTTGCGCTGTGCTTCGGCCACGGCGTGCATAGCCAGGGTTGACTTGCCGGAGGACTCTGGGCCGAAGATCTCGACCACACGACCCCGAGGCAGACCACCAACACCGAGAGCGATATCGAGGGCCAGGGCGCCGGTCGGTACCGTGCCAATGGCCAGGCTGGCTTTTTCGCCCATCTTCATGAGCGAGCCCTTACCAAATTGCTTCTCGATCTGCCCCATGGCCATATCGAGGGCTTTGTTTTTCTCCACCATTCGTGCGTTCTCTCTCTCGTTGCTCAAGTGCGGATCAGTACTGCGGGGGTCGTAGTGATGATGTGCTGCAGACCATAATGACGAGGTGTGACAGTCCGGGTTTCGCGAACTGACACGACTGTAGTTACGAACACCTGTTCGAGCAACCATCTTCGGAGAAGATGTTCGAACTTCCTAAGCTCAGGAAGCTGCCCTAGCCTCAGCCAGCTGCTCTAGGCTCAGGAAGGTGGCCCCACGCCGAACGCTCGCCTTCACCCTGGCGGTGCTCACGCTTGCGTCGGCTTGCATCGGCGGCGACGATGAACCATCGAACGCCGAGCTACTGGCCGAGATCGAAGGTCGCCTCCTGACCCCGGCCGAAATCGCCGAACGCGAAGAAAGAGCCGATGTGCTGTGCGGGCTCGACGATGACGTCCTCATCAAGATCTGGGAGCAACTCGAAACGACGCAACTCGAATTCCAAGACTTTGTGTTCGGGCGCCATTGCCAGGAACGCAACCAGCTCTACGCCGACGCCACCGGCCGCTTTCGATTTGAGGGCGACGTCACCACCACCACCACCATCACCCGCGGCTAGGCCCTCGTTGGTCAGTTGCGAAAGGGAGCCGCAACCTCGGCCAGGAACTGGTCGAGCAGCTCGTCTTGGCGAGCGCCACCACCAAGTGTGAAGTCAGGGATGATCACTTCGTCCACTCCTGCTTCGACGTAGGCGGCCATCTGCTCCTGCAGCTGCGCTGGCGTACCGATGAGTGACGGACGCTCGACACCGCGGTCGACGAGCTTCTTTGCCGCTGCCTCAGTTTCGCAGAGGAAGAGCAAAGCTACAGACGAGCGCTGAATCTCCGCCGGATCTCGATCGAGGCGTTCGCAATGAGCGTCGAGGACCTCGCTCTTCTGAGCGATGATCTCCGGCGTCGACCACACATTCCACTCGTCGGCGTACTGCGCCACCATACGGAGCGTCTTCTTCTCGCCTCCGCCACCCAACAGGATCGGCAATGGACCGACCGGCTTTGGCGCCAGGGGCGCGTTAGTGAACTGATAGTGCTGACCTTGGAGATCGGCCCGCTCCCCATCACGGAGCGCAAGTAGCACCTGCAACGACTCTTCGAGCTTCTCGAAACGATCGGTGAACGAGCCAAACTCGAGCCCGTAAGCAAGGTGCTCATTTTCCTGCCAACCCGACCCAAGTCCGAGAACAACGCGCCCGCCGGAGATGTGATCGGCGGTTACCGCCTGCTTAGCCAGGACGGCCGGGTTCCGATAGGTGTTGCCACATACGAGCGGCCCCAGCCGGACTCGCTCAGTGGCTTGCGCCCATGCCGACAGCACGGCCCAGGCCTCGTGGATCGGACCACTGTCGTCGCCCATGAAGGGCATGAAGTGATCGGCAAACCAAAGACCATCCCAGCCGGTTTCTTCGGCCCGCACACCGGTGCGAAGAATCTCTGACCATTCATGTCCGTTGCCAACCCAGAAAGCGAAGCGCATCACCGGAGACTACTGGCTGCGAACCCCGCGGTCGCACGTGCGAGACTCAGCCAGTGAGCCTCGCCTGGTCAATGGAGTGGACGATCGTTGGCGATCGGCAGCCGGTCCTGACCGCTGGCCCCGACGTCCGATTCGAACTTGTCGGCCTCGACCCGGTCGCCATCGCAACGGCCCGCGGCTGGGAGGCTGGCCAAGAGATCGATGCGTTCTTAGGGGGCAGCGTCGGCGAACTACGCGACCTTTTGGTGGGTGTCGGCGCCATTCGGCCCCGGATTGCCGGTCTCACCGCGGTGGCCCTCGTGGCCGACGGCGCTGTCGGCGACCTGGTGGCCGCGCTGAATGCCCGAGGAACAACCGTCGTACACGCCAAGGCCGACCCGAGGTCAGAAAGAATCACAACGGAGCTGACGCTCGTTGTCCGAAGGGGCCCGTCGTGGCCCACCGGTGGCCCCGGGGTGCACCTCGGCATCGATCTCTCGCATCACCACACTTTGGTACTTGGCCCACTGGTGGTACCTGGCGTCACTTCGTGTTTGGACTGTCTCGAGCGTCACATCGAACGACGCTGGGGCTCCGATGACGCGCCGGCTGAGCCGGCCATGCTGCGTTGGTCATCGTTGGTCGCTGAACTGGTCACGATCCAGCTCGAACTGATAGGCCGCGGCCGGTCGCCGCTCGTCAACGCGACGGCCAGTTGGAATCTGTCGACGGCCGAGTCGGAACGCCACGACCTTTTGCGAGCCCCCGATTGCGGCGGCCCATGCCGTGCCCCATCGGTGGACAAAATCCACCTACCATGGCTCCAGCCATGAGCGCACTTAAGCCGCTCGAGACCCGCTACGACGTCAGCGGTGAGGGCCCCTTGACGGTCGCAACGCCTTCCTGCTGCTGCTGTTGCTGCTGTCTCGGCACCGCCACAGGTGTGATTACCTTCTCGGCTCGTCAGGTAAGCAACGAACAAAACCTGCATAAGGGCCACTGGCTGGGAGCGCTCATCGCTGCCTTGGCGTTTCCCTTGGCGATCGGGCCCATGATCGCGTTTTACAACGTCGCGCCGAGCAGCGATGTGGGTGACGTCTTGCTGTGGGCCGTCGGGTTCTGTGTGGCCGTCGGCGTCTACGCGGCCGGCCACCACATTGCTGGCAGCCCCAACACGGCGAAGGCCTTTGCCGTTCCAACAAAGCTCTTGATCGTCGCCGCGGTGGCAGTCGTGGTCGAATTCTTCGCCGTCCTGTTCACCCTCGCCATCGGGGAGCTTGCCATCGTGCCGCTCTTGGTTTGGCTAGCGGTGAAGGCTGCCGACAGCGTGTCGCCACGCGCCAAGAACGATTCAATCGACCTTGCTCCCTACATCCCAGCCGTTGGTTTCGGGGGCCCGGGCCCGCCGATGCCCGGCGCACAAGTGCAGCAACAACCGCCGCCCCACGCGCCACCGGCACCTCCGAGCGCCCTTCAGACTCCGCCGGCCGTTCCCCAGGCCCCGCCACAGCTTCGCAACGATCAATTGCCGCCGGACTTCCCCGGTTCGACCTGATCGGTCCCCTCTGAACGCCTCCGTCCAGCTGAAACGAGCCACCGGTCATCGCCATGGAATCGTCGCCCGCCCCCAGCGCATTCCGCTGGGTGCAGCCGATCCAACGGCTGTGTTCCACGCCACCGTCGCTGACGATGGCGGCACCGCTCGAACACAGAGCGCGCCGGCCGAACGCCTGCGCGGCGCAGGTGGCGGAGTTGGCCGAACACCGGAACAAGCCGACCTTGCAGCGACAGCTCAAGCGCTCGAGCGTTACGCGGCCAGCATTGTCGAGCTCGAGATGCGCACGGCTGCATCACTAGAGGCCCATGCCGCGACCGTCCTCAACCTCGACCAGTGGACGCTCCATTCAGACTCGCAGCGCTCCAACCCAACCTTCCCCGACTCCGAGGCCTACCCCGATGCCCCCCGTTATGCCGCGGCGCGCTCGACCATCGACAACGAGATCGTTTGGGTGCCGGCCGGGCTCGTTGCCCTTCGACGCGACTACGGCACGTTGGCGACCTCGTCGGGTCTAGCAGCCGACTTCTCACTGGTGAAGGCGCTCCTACGGGCCGTTCAGGAGCTGGTTGAACGGGACGCCTACGTGACCTCCTGGTTGCACGGCATTGCTCCGCCGCAAATCATCACCCCGAGGCTCAACGATGAAGTGGCGCCGCTAGGCGGTTCTCTCCGAGTACTCGACCTTACGCCGACGTACAGCCCGCACCCGGTCGCATGCGTTGCCGGTTCACTTCTCCTCCGCGGCCGACGTCGGAATTCATTGGGGCTCGCCTGCCGGGCTGACTGGGATGACGCAGTTGAGAAGGCCTACCTCGAGTTCGTTCAGGGCTCGATGTTCGTCGGGCACCAACTGGCTCGCTTCCCCGGACTCGAACAGCTCGCTCCCACCACGTGCACCGGATTCGACGAACACGCGGTGTTCTGGACCGTCCACGATCTCCGCAGGCAAGACCTCCCGCTGCATCAAGGAGTAGTCAAAGAGCGTCGCCACCCGGACCTCAGCCGGTCGACGTCGCCCAGGAGCTCGAGCAGCTCACGACGGCCCTGTCCGATGCCGCGATTCACACGTTCTACCGGCTACTGCCAGCGGCTGGGCTCGACCAGATCGGTCTTCGGGTGGTCCGGGCGCTTTCACCCGACCTCGTACCTCTCCATCACGACCACAACTGGCCGTTCTTGGGAGGCACATCGTCTGATCTGGGGCGACGCTATCCAAACGCCGTCAGTCTCACCGGGTTCCCGAGCCCCTACCCGCACGCCCTCGGATGACCGACTCTCGTGGGTTTCATCGTTTCGTCGAGAGCTCGAAGCTCACGGCACTGAACATCGACGGCTTCATCGCCCAATCAAAGCGGTTCGACACCGACGAGACCTCGCTCTCGATCTTCGATCAGCCTGGCCCTGACCAGGCCTTGCCGGCAGTCGAGGATCGTTTTCAGCAGGTGCTCGAGGCTCACGCCAGTATGCGCGTGTTCAACGATCGTCCCATCCCCACTCGTTCGTTGGCAGAAGTCTTCGCTGCCGCCGGTGTCGGGGCTGCGAATCGCCCGTTGGTACCGTCGGCAGGCGGCCTTGATCCACTCGCCATCTATGCCGTTGTCCGTCGTGGCGAGGGCGACCTCGACGCAAAGGTGGTTCGTTACGTTCACCGAGAACATCGAGTGGCGGTCGTCGGCGAAGCCCCCGCCGTCGACGAGTGCCGCCGCATCTTCAACCTCGATTGCAACGGCACGCCGGCCGTGCTTCTCGTCGTCCTCGCTGACCCCACGCCCACGCTCGCGAAGTACGGCGAACGAGGAGGACGCTTCTTGCTGCAACAGTCAGGACATGCACTTCAGAACGTTGGCCTACGCCTAGCCCAGAGCCAGCACCGACGGCGGGGCGCCACCATGCACGGCTATCTCGTTGGCGGCGTGCTGGACGAGGTCCGCGAAACACTCGGGGTCGCACACACCCGTGCGATCTACTTGGGGTGCCACGCCATCGGCGTTACCTAGCGGCGAGCTCAAAGAAGCGATCGGCTAGGCCTGGCGTGCACTTCATCGGTAGTTTTGGACTAAACGGTCCTGTCCCGGGGGCCGAAGATCGGGCGTGGTGGAGTTCCAGCTACTCGGACCTCTCAGGGTCAGCGAAGGCGGTCACAACATAGATGCCGGAGGGGCGAAGCAGCAGCGCGTGCTGGCTGCTTTGCTGATGGCCCGCGGTTCAGTTGTATCAACCGATCGCCTCGTCGACCTGGTGTGGGGAGATTCGGCGCCTTCAAAGCCGAACCTAACCCTGCGATCGTACATCTCGCATCTCCGGCGAGTGCTCGAACCCGGACGAGGGGCAGGCGACCGGGCCCGAATGCTCGTCACCCAAGCGCCCGGGTACGCCCTCCAGATCGAGGCGGTCCAGGTCGACGTCGTGCGCTTCGAGCTGGCGTGCGACCAGGCGCGGGATGATCTCGACCGGGGACGGCTGGCCGACGCCCTTCAAAATGTTGGCCAGGGCCTTGTTCTGTGGCGCAGCGATCAGGTCGGCGACGGAACACTCGACTCGGACGACCCTGACGTCATCCGGCTAGCCAGCCTGCGCGCTTCAGCGCTCGAACTCGAACTCGAACTCGAACTGCTGTTGCAATTGGGCCGCAACAGCGAGGCGATTCCGTCGCTTGAAGCTTGGCTGGCCGCCGATCCACTTCGCGAAGGGCTACGAGGCCTCTTAATGTTGGCCCTCTACCGGTCCGGCCGAAAAGCTGACGCACTGTCCAGCTACAAGGTGGCCCGAGATGTCAGCGTCGGGCAGCTCGGTCTCGATCCAGGCCACGCTCTGCGCGAACTCGAACATCACATCCTCACCGATGACCCATCGTTGGCTTGGGAAGCTCCGCCCAGGCCGACAACCATCGGCTCTGCCCGTGCCCCCGATCAGCGTGTCATCGAGCCACCGATAGGCCGCGAGAGAATTGCCGAGCTCCTGCGGTCTGCACTTGAACAGGGCATCGGCGGCACAGCACGGCTGGCCGCCCTCATTGGTGAACCCGGTATCGGCAAAACCACGTTGCTGAGCCATGTCTCCGTCGTCGCTCGGCAGCTGGGCTACACGGTGGCTCTCGGCCGTTGCTACGAGACGGGCTACGGGGCAACCCTGCGGCCCTGGGCAACAGTGCTCGAGGAGCTCACCGAGCACTTGAGCACCGAAGAGTTGGATCGGGCTGTCGCCGGCAGAGCCAGCGTCGTTGGCCACATCGTCCCCTCGATCGCCAGTCGCCTGGGCGCCGAAGTCGATCATTCGCCCGACCAGCACACCGTCTTCGACGCGGTGACTCAGCTGCTTCGAAGGCTGGCCGACCGGAGTCCGCTGCTTCTGGCCTTCGAAGATCTCCACTGGGCCGACCTCATATCAGTGCAGCTTCTCAACTTCGTTTTCGCCGAGATGTCGACCAGCCGCATGCTGGTGGCGACGACCTGGCGCGATACCGAGCAACCGCCAGCCGAGATCGTGTCTGGTCTGGCTGACTTAGCCCGCACTGCTGACGATCTACGCATGGCCATCCCAGGCCTTGCCGTTCACGATGCCGAGATGTTGTACGGCCAACAGTTCGGAGAAGATCTCGATCCGGCTCTGGCTCGCGCCGTCGTGCAGCAAACGGCAGGCAATCCGCTCTTCTTGAAGGAACTGCTTCGAACGCTGGCCGATACGGGCGAGGTTCGCACCACCGACACCATCAGAGATGTCCTGACGCGCCGCATTGACCGCCTCCCACCAGGCTCAGAAGCTGCCCTGACCATCGGTGCGCTCTGCCCAAACGGTTTCAACGAGCAACTCATCGCGACGGTCACAGCAGTTCCGTTTCGCCCATGCCGTTATCGCCGACACCCTGGCCGGGGGGGTTGTCCAGCCCACGCAGGTCGCGACTGCACGTGTCTATTGGTGATGCCCTCGAAACGCACAATGTTGCAACCGCAACACTTGCCCATCACTTTCTGCGAGGCGCTCGCGCTGGCAGCGGCCATCGAGCCGCCGAGTACTCTCATAGAGCGGCGGGTGAGAGCCTTCGACTTTGGGACTACGCGGCGGCCGACCAACTGCTGGAAGCGGGCCTTGAGCCGCTCGACCTGGCTGCAGTCGACGACGACGCGCTGAGAGCCGACATGCTTATCGATCTCGTCGGGGTGCGGAAGCACCAGGACTGAGCGGCCGATGCTCAGGCCGTCGGCCAGCTGGCGTTTGATGTGGCCCATGCCGCAGGCGACGTTGAGCAGATGGCGTGGGCGGCGCTCGTCTACTGCGGATGGAATCGACCAACCGGTCACAGGCAAGACGAACAATGGCTGGGCTATTGGAGTCCTCCTGCACCTTCGATAGCAATGTTGAGGCTGTGCGTTGAGAAAGTTCCTGCCGATCACACGCTGCGTGTCGCTGTACTCACGACCCTGGCGGCCCAGCACTTCGGCGAGTACGAGGACCTGCCTTACTGCAAACAGCTCTACGAAGAGGCTCGGGCAGCGGCCACGAACCAAGGTGATCAAACGCTCCTGGCCGCCGTTTCGATCGCAGAGTTCCACCGCTTTCAGCGCACCTGGTCGTTCGAGGAACGCAAGACGAGTCTCGATCAGGCTCTTGAGCTTGCGAGATATCACGGCCTTCTCATGCTCGAGATAGCGACCCGCCGTTTTCGAGTCGTCTTGGCCCTTGACGCCGGCGACATGACTTGGGCCGCCGATGAAGTTCAAGCCATCGCCGATATCGCCCGCATGTCCCCCGAACCCCTCCACGCGATGCAGGCCGACGTTGCTCGCATAGCGCTCACTCTGTTGACCGGCCGACTCGACCAAGCTGAGCACGACGTTTCGGCTGCCCTCGAGAAATTCCAGCGATTCGGACCGGCAACGCTCGACCAGCTTGGACTTCAGTTCGCACTGGTTGCTCGAGAACGCGGCCGTCTCACCGAGGTCGAGGGAATGCTGCGCTGGAAGCTCGAGGGCTACCCCGGACCTGCCTACGCCGGTCCGCTCGCCGCCATCCTCACGTCGATGGGTCGGTACGACGAAGCAACGGCGCTCATTGGCCAGTACCGAAAAATAGCGCTCACCTCAGGCGGCGAAGGCGTGCTGCGATACATCACCCCTGCGTTCTTCGCTGAGGCCGTGGCCGACCTCGGCGATGCCCAACGGGCAGTGTGGCTCTACGACGCGCTGCTCCCGGCCGACCGTCGGGCCATTTCGATGTTCGCCGGCACGTCGATCTACGGATCTGGTTCGTACTATCTCGGCCGACTGGCGACCGTCCTAGGCAGGTACGAAGTGGCATCGGAGCATCTGGCCGCCGCTCACGTTCATCATCAGCAAATGGGAGCACTCCCCTACCGGCTTCGCACCCTTTTAGCCGATGTTGAGCTGGCGACAGCTCAGAAGTTAGACCCGAGCAGCATCCTCGACGAAGCTCGAGCCTTGGCCGAGGACCTTGGCATGCAGTGGCTGGTCGATGCCCTCGTCCGCCGACTCAATCTCGGTTGAGATGGCCTGGCTGGGACGACGCGCCTACTGCTCAGCACCCGCTACCTACTGCTTGTGCGTTGTTACTCAACATCGATTCAACAATTGCTCAACACTGGTCGACCACAATGACGAGCGGAAAGAACGAAGCTCGCCATGACTCGCTGGAGGGAAAGTCGTGGCGAGCTCTTCTTCCGGCGCTCGCCTTCCTTGGCTGGCGGAGCCGCATCGGCCGTTTGAGGCCACACCTTCAGCCAAGAAGGATTCGGCGAAGAAGGTCGAGCAGCGTGATCGAAGAGAACTGGCGGATGCGTTCACGATCGCCCGGTAGCTTCGCGGTCGTGGCGATCGTGCCGCTTCCGGCAGCCGACACCGCAAGACACACGGTGCCCGGCGATTGTCCGTCGACGTCATCGGGGCCAACCACTCCGGTGGCGGCCAGGCCAATGTCAGCACCCATGACCTCGCGGACCGAATCAGCCATGGCCACTGCCGCTTCTTCGCTAACCATTGGCCCCGGCGGCACTCCCAGAAGGTCCCTTCGAATATCGGCTTGGTAGGCCACGACCCCACCACGGAACACCTCATCGGCACCCGGAATGGCGCAAATGCGCCCGGCGACATAGCCGCCAGTAACCGATTCGGCCACCGCCACCGTGAGGCCTTGCTCGGCCAAGAGGCGCACCACCACCGACTCCATGTTGTCATCGTCGTAGGCGAAAACGAGATGCCCGATCAGGGGCTCGAGGACCGCTTCCTCCGCCGCAATGATCTGCGCCGCCGCCGCCTCGTCGGCTGCCTTTGCCGTGATTCGTACCTTCAGCCCCTCGACGCCGCTGGCGAGGAAGGCCAAGGTCGGATTGCCGACAGCATCGAGCTCATCAATGCGATCGGCGAGAATCTCTGCCAGGGCCGATTCTGAGGTTCCCCAGGTGCGCAGCACCCGGCTCCGAATCACTGCTGGTTCGCCCGACCGGGCGATGAGATCGCTCACGATCGAGCCCGTCACCATTTCTTTCATCTCGTACGGCACACCGGGGACGGCGTAGATGACCTTTTCCTCGCCCCTCACCATCACCGGACAACGCAGTCCGGGTGCGGTCCCTGGTTGTTGTGCCAGCGTTGCACAGCCCTCGGGAACCATCGCCTGACGAAGGTTGTTCTCGGGCATGTCGCGGCCCCGACCTCGGAACATTTCGGCGATCCGATCGGCGATCGCCTGGTCAAGGACAAGCTCGACACCCAACAGGTCAGCGATGACGTCACGGGTCAGGTCATCTTGCGTCGGGCCAAGACCGCCACAACAGATCACGGCATCGCTACGTTCGAGTGCCTGCTCGATGACCGATCGGATGCGATCGGGATTGTCGCCGACCTTGGTCTGATAGTGGGAGTCGAGCCCCGCCATGGCGAGTTGCTCTCCGATCCACGACGAGTTGGTGTCAACGATCTGCCCCAATAGCAGTTCGGTACCAACAGCAACGACTTCGATCTTCATCGCAATGCCCTTCTTGTTTCGTTTCGCTAGCGAGATCCCGTCGAACGCAGCGCGTCGCTGCCGTCGGCGAGATATTGCAGACCAGTCACGATGGTGAAGACCACAGCCAACCACAGGATGGCGTCGGCCACCCATAACGCACCGTCAAGCGCCGGGCACATGGCGGCCGCGATAGCGATGCCCTGCACGAAAACCTTGTATTTGGCTGACTTCCTGGCCGGCACGGCCAGACCTCGACGGCTCCAGTACGAGCGGTAGGCCATAATGCCAACTTCCCGAACCGTAATGAGTACCAGGGGCAGCAGCGGGAACCGGCCGATGTTTACCAGAGCAAACCCAGCCAGCAAGACGACGAGCTTGTCGGCAAGTGGATCGAAGAAGGCTCCGAATCGAGTTGGTTCCGCTTGTCGGGCCAGTTTCCCGTCGAACAGGTCGGTGGCTCCCAACGCCCATCCAAACCAGAATGTGAGCCACCACGGATTTTGCTTAAGGACGAGGGCAGCGAGGACGGGAGCCAACAAGAAACGAGAGATCGTGAGACTGTTGGCGGCCAGGGCGTATTTCGAACGCCCGATCAGGTCGACGGCGACAGCGTCACTGCTCATGCTGGGCTGGGCCCATCGATCGGAAGTTCCGGCGCTACCGAGGCAATAAGGTCCGGACCTTCTGCGCCGTCGATCACTACCGAGGCAAAGGAGCCAACAGCCAGATCGTCGGGCACGCGCACAATCCCATCGATCTCGGGGGCTTCGCGATGCGACCGGCCGACGCCTGGGCGATCGACCAGCACCTCAACGGTGCTGCCGATCAGGGCATCGCGCTCCTCCGCCGTGATGTTGTCCTGGAGTTGGCGGAGTTCGGCTAGTCGCTCGTTCATGAGGCCAGCGGCGACTGCTCCGTCGAGGTCGGCGGCGTATGTGCCGGCCTCTGGCGAGTAGGCGAAGAATCCGCACCAGTCGAGCCTGGCTGTTTCGACGAACTCGAGCAGTTGGTCGTGGTCGGCTTCGGTCTCGCCTGGATAGCCGACGATGAAGTTCGACCGAAACGCGGCGGTTGGCTCGGCGGCGCGGATGTCGGCCATGCGGTTGACGAAAATCTCCCCGTCACCCCAGCGTCGCATTCGACGCAACAGCGGACGCGAGACGTGCTGCAACGACAGATCGAAGTACGGCACGCCTGTGGCACACACCGTCTCGATCAATTCGTCCGTGAGATCGGACGGGTAGAGGTACAGCAGTCGTACCCGATCGACCTTGCCGGCAACGGCCTTGACCAGCGGAACTATCTGCCGCTCACCCTTACCCTGGTCGCGCCCAAAGGCGGCCAGGTCCTGGGCTACCAAAACAATCTCTTTAGCTCCCAACTGGTCGACCTCGGCGAGGACAGCCTCGATCGAACGGCTTCGCTGTTTCCCCCGGAAGCTAGGAATGGCGCAGAACCCACAGTTACGGTCGCACCCTTCGGCAACCTTGACATAAGCCCACGGTGCCGACGCCGGAGGGCGCGGTAGTTCGAGAAGGTCGAGGCTGGGGACGAGCTCACCTTCGGCCGAACGACGGGTCGAACCGAGCGTTACGGGCACCCCGAATCCGCCGAACTGATCGACCTCGGGGAGCGCATCACTTAGTTCGGAGCCGTAGCGCTCGCTGAGGCAGCCAGTGACCACCAGCTCAGATCCTTCTTTTCGCACATCGTCGAACGACAGGATGGTGTCAATCGACTCTTGGCGAGCTTCCTCGACAAAAGCGCAGGTATTCACCACGACGACGTCGGCATCCTGCGGTGAGTTTGCCGGCTCGAGCCCGTCAGCAACGAGGGTGCCGACAAGCTTGTCGGAGTCGACCTGGTTCTTCGGGCAACCCAGTGTCTCAACCCAGAACCGACGTGTCACTGGATCAGGCTATCTCTCGGTTGGAAGCCCGCCATCGGCCTCGCCGGCCCGGGCTAGCTGAAACCGTCGAAAGCGCCATCCCAAAAGGGCAAAGAGCAGGGTGGTCGTAACCACCAGAACACCGACCGCGACCTGCGTGAGCCGATTGGAGGACGACGGGAGGCTCTCAAACTCGAGCCACTCAGGACTTGCCCTGCCCGCCGCGTAGCTGAACCGGAAAGCCGACTCGAACTCGGCGCCATCGCTGTAGGAAACGCTGTAGCTCACGATGTACTCGCCCTCGGCGGCGAGCCGTGGCAACGCCATCTCGATGAGGCCCTCAATCGGTTCGGTGAGATCACCGGAGAGTTGTGCGCCCGACGGATCGGCAACATTCACGGTGACGGCATCAACCGGCTCACCAAAGTAGAGCTGCACGCGGTCGATCTCACCGCCAACCTCGTCGCCCGGTCCCGGAGCAGCTATGAGAAGGCCTGAATGTGAGCTCGCGGGCGAGGTTCCGACGAGCGCGACGGCAATCACGAATCCCAACAACGCCAGCGTGAAACGAACACCCGAGCGTCGAACCGTTTCGCTCATACAGCCGGACCTTCAGACACATAGGTGTAAACCAGAAAGCCGACGAAAACGGTGAGAAGCACGAGTCCCTCAAGTCGCTCGAACTTCCGCCTGGTCCACATAGCGACGAAAGCAGCGACGGCCACGGCTGTCATCAGCATTGCATCCTGTGTAATCAGAGACCGGTCGACGACCGGCCCGGAACCGAGGAGACTCACCGATCCGCCCACAGCAAGCGAGTTGAACAGATTGCTGCCCAGCAAGTTGCCGACAATCAGCTCGGCTTGCTTGGCTCGTGCCGCAGCTATCACGGTGACCAGCTCGGGCAACGAGGTACCGATGGCGACCAGGGTGAGACCCATGAAGCCGCCGCCAACGCCGAGGCGATCGGCAAGGTCGAGGGCCCCCCAGACCAACACCCAGGCGCCACCAACGGTGAAGGCCATGCCAATCAAGGTGCGGGCTGACTCGGTTACCGCGTTGTGTTCAGCCTCACCGGCGAGCTCTGCCACTTCGGCGGTCAGCTCGTCATTCGTCGTCCGCATGATGAGCCAAAGCGCTCCGGCCAGCGCCACCAGCATGATCAGCCCAGTCGTAACACCGAGGCCGACTCGGAGACAGATGGCGAAGAGCACCACCGCCGCTACCGACAGTGGCGCCTCGCGACGTAGTGCTCCCGGTCCGATCGGCATGGTGAGGATCAGCGAGGCGGCACCCAAAATCAGCGAAAGGTTGGCGATATTCGAGCCAATGATGTTTCCGACGCCGACATCGACATCGCCACCAGCAGCGGCCAACGATGACACCAGGAGTTCGGGTGCGCTCGTACCGAAGCCGATAATCAACGCCCCAATGACAACAGGCGACAAACGGAAGATCAGGGCAAGGCGCGTGGCACCTTCGACGAACTGATCAGCAGCCTGCCAAAGGCACAGGACACCGAAGAGAACGGCACCGATTGCGAGAGGCATGGCAGCAGGCTAAGGGTTTGGCGGTCGGTGGCGACCGTCAGGACTCGGGCGAGCGATACCCGGGCGGTGGAGCAAGCGCTGGGTCATCGCCGTCAAAGGAAAAATCGTCGACAGGTTGATCGCCCCCGGCCGGTGATCGGTCGTCCATCAACAGCTCATCAACCAACGAAAGGGCTGGCTCGGTGACATCGACATCATCGGTGTCAATCGACAGCGGCAGCTCGTCTTCGGCTGCGGTGACGGTGCGAAGTGTCTCTTGCTCGGCGGGATCCGCCGCTCGGTTTGGAGCTGATGCCGAGCTGACCGACGTCGGGGTTGGGGTTGAGGTCGGGGTCGGGGTTGAGGTCGGCGTCGGGGTTGGGGTTGGGGTTGGGGTACGAATGGGGGCCTTGGCCGGTGGTGATACGGCTGCTGTTGCCCCACCGCCGCGCATCGCAGGAGGCCAGTTGCCCGCATCAAGATCCTGCGGGGACATGAGCACGTCACGAGCCTTCGACCCAATGGATGGACCGACAACGCCTCGTTCTTCGAGCAGGTCCATCAACCGGCCTGCCCGTGCGAAGCCAACCCGCAGCTTGCGTTGCAGCATCGAGGTCGAGCCCAGCTGTGAGCGAACAATGAGCTCCATTGCCTGGAGCATGAGTTCGTCGTCATCCTCGTCTCCGCTGGTGCCGCCGGGAATGGCCGACGCCGTCTCGGAGACTTCTTCGCCCAGGACCCGCGAGTCGAAGACGACCTCCGGCGCCTGCTTGCGCCAGTGCTCGACGATCTCGCCGACCTCTTCCTCGGTGACCCAGGCACCCTGGAAGCGGGTGGGCGTGCTGGTAGACCCGTCGAGTAGCAGACCGTCGCCCCGACCGACAAGACGTTCCGCTCCCTGTTGATCGAGCACGACCCGCGAGTCGGTCAGGCTCGAAACGGCAAAGGCGAGCCGAGCGGGCACATTGGCTTTGATCAATCCGGTGATGACGTTGGTAGACGGTCGCTGCGTCGCGATGACGAGGTGGATGCCAACGGCGCGGGCCTTTTGAGCGATCCGGCAGATCGATTCCTCAACATCGCGGGCGGCCACCATCATGAGGTCCGCCAACTCGTCAAGAATGATCACGATGTAGCTGAGCTTGGCCGCTTCGACCGGCTCGCCATCGGGGCCTGGACGGGACGGCACGCGCTCCTCGACAACCGCCTTGTTATAACCATCGATATCTCGCACACCGAACTCACTCAGCAAGTCGTAGCGACGTTCCATCTCCCGGACGCCCCATGAAAGCGCATTTGCCGCCTTCTTTGGGTCGGTCACGACTTCGGTGAGCAGATGGGGCAGACGTTCGTACTGCGTCAGCTCGACCCGCTTCGGGTCGACAAGGATCAGCCGAACCTCGTCGGGGGTCGATCGCATCAGGATCGAGGTCAGCATTGAGTTGATGCAGCTCGACTTTCCGGAGCCGGTCTGGCCGGCGACGAGCAAGTGAGGCATCTGGGCCAAGTTGGCCATCACCGTCTTGCCCGTGATGTCGCGGCCGAGGGTGACTTCGAGAGGATGGGTGGCGTTGGCCGCTTCTTCGGAGAAGAGCAGATCGCCAACCGTAATCATCTGCCGGCGGACATTCGGGACCTCGACGCCAATGGCCTGTTTCCCCGGGATCGGAGCCAGAATTCGCACGTCGGGCGTCGCCATTGCGTAGGCGATGTCTTTGTGGAGGCTCGTGACCCGATTCACCTTGACACCCGGTCCGAGCTCCAGCTCGAAGCGGCTAACGGTCGGACCAACGACTACCCCGACGAGGCGCGTCTCGACACCATGTTCCGCGAGGGCGTGCTCCAGCTGGCGACCAGTCTTCTCGACCACCGCTCGGTCAATGTCCTGACCAACACTCCGCTCGAGCAGATCCATGGTCGGAAGGGTCCACGAGCCGGGACCTGGTCGGGGGGCGGAGGCATCGATACCGTCGGCCTGGGCTGACACCGGGATCTCGATGATCGGAGCGGGAGCTGGCTCGGCCCATGAGGTGAGTGCGGGCGCCGCGCCCTCGACAGCCGACGCGCCCTCAACAGCCGACGCGCCTTCAGGCTCGAGATCGGCGTCGGGGACATCATGAAACTCACCTGTGCGAGGGCGGAGATCGATATAACGCTCGTCAGTTTCGTCACTGGCAGCAGCGGGCACGTCGGAAGGCGAGTCGAATGGGCCGTCCGGAAACTCGAGATCGAGGAACGGCGCCGGGCCTGCTGGCTCGTCCACCTCGGCGGTGCGGCCTCGGATGCCCTCCATCGTGTCAGCGATCCAATCGCGAGAACGCAAACCCAGCTCGGAGATAGCATCGGCAGCCCGGCCGGCAGACAGGCTGGTGAGCAGAATGAGCGCCACCAGAATCATCCCGACGGTCACGATTACTTCGCCCCAGTAACCGAAGTAGCGTTCGAGAGTGCCGCCAACGGCCACTCCGACCCAGCCCCCAGACCGGGACAAGAACGGTGCGGACGATCCCCAACCAGGGCGACCACCAAACATGTCGAGCACGGCGAATGCGGAGCCAACGAACAAACCCCAGGCCAGCAACTCGCCCGGCCCGACCGCCGTCTTGCGACGCTTCTTCTTCTGGCGCTTTTTGGTAGCCGGCGTTCGGAGGCGTTGCCAGCCGGCAATGAGTACCACGATCGGCATCAGGTAGCGGGCCAAGCCCACCAACGACCCCGTTAGATCGGCCAAGGACCGACCGACGACGCCGGTCGCTCCGGTGTACAAAGCAAGGCCGAGGAGTATCGCCAAGACCAGCAGGACAATGCCCTGCGCTTCCCGTCGATTGTTTTGGGCGCGCTTCGCTGCACTCGTCGTCGTACGACGAGAGCTCGATCGACCGCCCGCAGCCCCTCGACCGGAACGCGAAGGTTTCCGATTCGTTGTAGCCACAGTGATGCTCACCGTAGTCGTTCAACCCACCACGTTTAGTCATGCAGGAACCGGCGTCACTCAACGAAGGCGGTTCGCTCAGCGAAGCTGGTTCGCTCAGCGAAAGCTGTGCGCTCTTCAGGGGGAACCGCGACGGAACCGGGAAACAAAGCCCAACAGGTCGCGATTGGCGCTAACCAACCGAGTCGGGGGTCCGGCCGCGGGTGATGCTTCGCCGATCGCTCCGGGCCAGTAGTGACCAATACCCGTGAGCCGAAGGTGGTGGACCGGTGCCGCACAGCCAGTCCAATGAACTAACACAGCCGACTGGCCCTCGTGAACGCCCTCACCCGTGAGTGGGCCGGCAACAAGGGAGGCGGTTGTGCAGCCGTTTGCGGCCGCCCAGCCCTCGATCCCCTCTACGACTGATGGCAAGCTGCTGGCCGGCCCGGGTCCAACCAGCGGCGACCCGATACCGCCCTCGTAGGTGGCCAGGGGGTCATCCACGCTGTGGACATGGAGTAGCGGTACAGGAGTGCTCGGAGCCGACCCCGACGGTGCTGGACCCCCAACGACTACTGCGGCGGCCAGCAGTTCAGACGCCTCACTAGCAAAGCGGTAGGTCATCATCGCCCCATCAGAGAACCCGCCAACGTAGACGCGGTCCGGGTCGACATTCACTCGCTGGGACACGTCGACGAGAACTTGCCGTAAGAAGCCGACGTCATCTACATCGCTGGAACTCGCCTGTCCACAGCAGTCGGGCCCCGTATTCCACGTGCGCTGCCGATCCGACGCAGAGCCAGTGCCATCGGGGTAGACAACAACAAAGCCGTATCTGTCTGCCTCGGTCTCAATGGCGATGAGATCCCTGAATTCATCAGCCGAGCTGCCGCCGCCATGGAGCAGCATCACAACTGCCAGAGGTTCCTCCGGCTGCGATTCTGGCACGTGCACCAGATACTGACGGTCGCTGCCAAGGTGGGAGACCGGCACCTCGTGATCACCCGGTTCAAGATCCTCGCCCTGCCCGGCCGTCGAGAGACCCGTGCACCCGGCCAGAGCAAAGACAACGGCGATTGCCGTAATCCAGCGATAACGAAGCGGGCAAACACGTCGTCGGGTCGGCGCTACGATCGTCCTATGGCTGATGTGACGCTCTTCCACAACCCGAATTGAAGCACGTCTGTCGCAGCGCAGGATGTGCTGCAGCAGGCTGGTGTCGCGTACGACACGGTGCTTTACATGAAAGAGAAGCCGGATCGAGAGACCCTTGCCGCACTGGTGGCGAAGCTCGAGGATGATCCGGCCGACCTTGTTCGCCGCGACAAGTTCTTCAAAGACACCGTTGTCGGCCGGGACGGTTTTGATGAAGCCACCTTGGCTGATGCCGACGTCGTCATCGACCTCTTGGTCAAACATGCCCGCCTGATCCAGCGCCCTGTTGTGATCAAGGGAGACACCGCCATCATCGGCCGTCCCCGCGATCGAGTCCCGGCGCTGTTCGAGTAGACGGCTAGAAACAGCCCTCATACAGACGAAGGTTTCCGTGCCGATCGACGTCGGCGACGTCGAAGCGCAGCTTCGAGGCACCCATTTTCGTGGCTCGCAGCCAGAGAGTGGCCAGCCTGTGAATTCGCGCCTGCTTGGCCCGACCAACGGCTTCCGCGCCGGTACCGAAGCGATCTGACGATCGAGTCTTCACCTCGCAGAACACGACCATACGGCCGAGCCGACACACGAGATCGAGTTCGCCCTCGGGTACTCGCCAGTTTCTGTCGAGGATCTCGTAACCAGCATCGAGATACCACGTCGCAGCGATCTCCTCGCCAAAAGCACCAAGACGCTGATTGTGTGTCTGAGGCTTGTGTGTCTGAGGCTTGTGTGTCTGAGACTTCTTGGCCAGGGACTTGCGGCTCTGGTGAGCACCGCCCTGATTGTGCGAGCTGGCGGTCACCAGCTCGCCCAGACACTACTTGAAGCGCTTTTCCTTGACCTTGGCCGACTTTCCGACCCGGTCGCGCAGGTAGTACAGCTTGGCCCGTCGTACATCACCCCGGGTCAACACCTCGATCTTCTCGATGATCGGTGAATGAAGGGGGAAGGTTCGTTCGACGCCAACGCCGAAGCTGAGCTTGCGGACCTTGAAGGACTCGCCAGCGCCGGCGCCACGGCGAGCGATAACCACGCCCTGGAAGACCTGGACACGCTCACGGTTACCCTCGGTGACCTTCACGTGCACCTTCACCGTGTCGCCAGGGGCGAAATCGGGAATGTCGTCTCGGAGTTGTGTCTGTTCGACGATGTCAGTGAGGTTCATCTGAAGAATCCTGCGGCTGTAGAACGGAATCAGGCTCGGTGGAGCCAGCCATCAGAGGCTAGTGGGAGGCGAGCAGAGTTCAACCGATTGCGAACGGTTCAGCCCGTGGCGAACTGCGCAATTAGTGCAGTTTCTTCCTCGGTGAGGCCACCGCGGGCGGCAATGAGGTCGGGCCGCATGGCCAGTGTCCGCTCGAGTGCCTTGGCTCGTCGCCAACTGGCAACGAGCTGATGGTTTCCCGAGCGCAACACGTCGGGCACCTCGGAGCCGGCGTAGATCGCTGGGCGGGTGAAGTGCGGATACTCCAGCAACCCGTCGGAAAACGACTCATCGATCGGGGACGAGTCGTTGCCGAGAACGCCAGGCACCAAACGAGCGACCGCCTCAATGACGACTGCTGCTGCCACCTCACCACCGGCGAGCACATAGTCGCCAATCGAGAGTTCGTCGTCGATCAGCTCGGTGCGGACCCGCTCGTCGACACCCTC
>JBLINY010000008.1:0-75546 GCA_047638695.1 Acidimicrobiales bacterium
ACCCACATCCACGGCGTTTCCGTCGATATCACCGATGGATGGCGCGAGGGCGAAACGCAACGTCGATTTGCCACGATCGTCGACCATATGCGGGACGGCCTAATCCTGCTCGAGGCCAAATCACAAGACACCGAACCGACCATCAGCACGAGTAATCGGGCGAGTAGCGCCATTCTTCGCACCAGCGGCACGCTCACTTGGGCCGAGCTTCAACACTCTCACCCCGAGATCTGCCAGCGTGCTCTCGTCCAAATGGCGACACCCGATGCAGAAGACCGGTGGACCTATCGACTTAGCTCTGACGGGCCCAACTTCTGGATCGGTATCAGCACCTATCGGATCAGCGAAGATGCCATCGCTATGCAACTCAGCGATGTCACCGAGGAGACGAATCACCGAGCCGAACTAGCCGAAGCCTCGGCCCGTGATGGCCTCACCGGACTTCTAAACGCTTCGGAGTTCGACAAGCGACTCGCTACTCGGCTGCAAAAGATCGGCACCGTGGCCGTCTTCGTTATCGACCTCGACAAGTTCAAGCCAGTGAACGACCTCTACGGACATGGGGCTGGCAACATCGTGCTCCAGACCATCGCAAAACGACTGGACAACTCGACGAAGAGTGAGGATGTCGTCGCTCGAATCGGAGGCGACGAGTTCGCCGGTTTCGCCGAAGGCATCGGGGGGGAAACCGCGATCGAGTCTCTTCGGGTCCGACTCGAGGCCGCGTGCTCCGACCCCATCCGACTCGAAGACGGAGCAGTTGTACGCGTTGGTGGCTCTGTCGGCATCGAGATGGCCCAGGCACCCCAAACCGCGGCAGACGCCGTCGATCGAGCAGACAGCAAGATGTACAAGCAGAAGCGGTCGGCCGACCGAGCCGCCCACCAGACCTCGACTTAGCTCTCGGACATCGACCTAGCTCTGAAACCGGCGAGCGATCGCTGTGTGTTGGGCCAAACGGGACTCGAGCTGGTCGCTCACCAGAGACCCTTTCTCGACGACCGGCGAGCCGTTCACAATCGTGTACCAGGCCGAGGTCGGCCCACAACGTAGCCATCCTTCGATGGGGTCATCGAGAACGCCGGCAAACGTCGGACCATCAAGCTTCCAAAGCGCCACGTCGGCGACGGCACCAACCGAAAGCTCGCCGATCTCACCGACTCGTCCGAGGCAACCGGCCCCACCTCGAGTCGCGAACTCAAGTGCGAGCCGCGAGTTCATGGCATCCGCTCCCGAGACCAGCTTGCCCTGCAGCATCGCCAGCCGGGCCTCCTGCCAGAGCGAACCAGCATCGGCGGAAGACGATCCGTCACAGCCCAGCCCGACCGCGCAACCGGCGTTGTGCAGATCCAGCGAAGGAGCGAGACCCGAAGACAGGATCATGTTCGAACTTGGGCAATGGGCTACGCCGACGCCGGCCGCGCCGAGACGGGCCACCTCACCGGGATCGGGACGCACCACATGTGCACCCCACGTGCGGTCAGTCATCCAGCCGACGTCCTCATAGAGATCGACCGGCCGCATGCCAAACGTGGCCAAAGCGAACTCATCGTCCTCGGTGTTCTCAGCCAGGTGAGTGTGCAATCGCACATCGAGGCGTTCAGCCAACTCGGCTGTGCGGCGCATCAGGTCGGGCGTCACGGTGAACGGTGAGCACGGCGCCAGCGCAACGCGCACCATCGCTCCATGCGACCGATCATGCCAACGAGCCACATGGCGCTCGGACTCGGCCAGGATGTCGTCCTCGTCCCGGACCGCGTCGTCCGGTGGCAACCCTCCATCCTTCACCGAGAGACTCATCGAGCCATAGGTCGGGTGGAAACGCATGCCAAGCTCGCTGGCAGCGTCGATCTCAGCGGCCAACAGGTCGCCGGCACGAGCGGGGTGCAGGTAGTGGTGGTCGGTCGACGTCGTGCAGCCGGAAAGCGCCAGCTCAGCCAAGGCGACCCAGGCCGCGACGTTCTCGGCCTCCTCGTCGATGTTGGCAGTCCAGGTCGGGTACACCGATTGCAGCCAGCCAAAAAGAGGCTGGCTTGTCATTGGCCGCCACGCTCTGGTGAGGTTCTGGAACATGTGATGGTGGGTATTGATCAGTCCCGGAGTCACTAAACAGTCGTCGGCCGAGATCGATCGGTGCGCTACCGGCGCCGCATCGGTGGAGGCACCGATAGCCGAGATCCGACCGTCGGTAATGGCCAGCCAACCCCCGGGGATCTCTCGCCGAGCATCATCGACCGTGGCGATTAGCCGAGCGTCGTGAATGAGAAGGTCGACCGATACCGGTGGTTCAGCCATGGCTGGCGCCGGTGGCCGCATTGAATTCGTCGATCATGGCGTCCCATTGCCCCACGAGTGGACGAAGACCGTCCCAGAAGTCCTGGCCGCGTCGACGTTCGAAGTCTTCGAACGCCACACCCTGTTGCTCGACCCACGTGAAGTAGCCAAGGTTGAAGACTCGACGCCGCTCAATCTCTCCCATCTCCATGGCGTGCGTGGTGTCGACATCACCCAGGTACCGGTCGAATGTCGCAGCCGCTTCCGCATCATCGAATCCGCCGGAGAATGAGGTGGACATGATGCGTTCGCGGTCGGAGTTGTAGAGATCGGAACCATCAGTCGCCACCGAGATCACCACATCGTCAGAACCAAGGCCCCAGATCTTCGCCGCGTTGATGGCCGCCAAGGTGTTGCAGATGGACGAGTAACCAAAGTCGACCAGCATGTCGGCCAACTCCGGGGCGACTCCCCGTTCGACAAGATGCCGCTTGCCGGCTGGGCTGTTGAACAGCACATCGAGCTTGTTGGTCGCTTCGTCGCTGATTGCAACCGCCATGTCGGTGTTGCCGACATTGTGGATCAATGGGATGTGCTTATCGCCGATGCCCTGGATGTTGTGGTCGCCAAAACCGTTGTAGAGCATCGTCGGGCACTCGAGTGCTTCGACCGCGACGATTCGGGTGCCGTGACGGTCTTTCAGATAGTCGCCGGCACCAAGGGTGCCGGCCGAACCAGAGGCCGAGATAAAGGCAGCGAGCCGCCCACCACCGGAAGCGGTGACGTGCTGAAAGACTTTGTCGAGCGCTGGACCGGTAACGGCGTAGTGCCCGAGGTGATTCGAGAACTCGCTGAACTGGTTGAGGATCACGTTGATGGGATCAAGCGCGAGCTCATTGCACGCATCGTAGATCTCCTTCACATTGCTCTCGGTGCCGAAAGTCTTGATGACGTCTTCGGCCGGGTTCGCAGTCCACCGTTCAAGCCATTCGAACCGCTCGCGACTCATACCTTCGGGAAGAATCGCGACCCCTCGACAGCCCATGATCTTCGAAATAGCGATGCCGCCCCGAGCGTAGTTGCCGGTGCTGGGCCAGATGGCTCGATTGCGAGTTGGGTCGAAGCGACCGGTGACCAGGCGAGCGACCAAGCATGAGTAGGCGGCGAGCACCTTGTGGGCTCGAATCATCGGAAAACGATTGCCGAAAGCCAACACGATGCGAGCGTCAACTCCAGTGAGCTCGGGCGGCAGCTCGATGTGGGTTGGAACGTCGATCTGACCGGGAAAGTTGTCACCGGCCTCATCAGCGTGCTGGTTAAACCAGTGCACGCGGAACAGGTTGCGGGCGTCGGGGGCATCCTTCTCGACCGTCGTCAGCTGCTCGACGATGGTGGCCGGGATGGTCGACGGGTCGCTCAGCTGAGCGAACGTTGGCAGCACGATGTTGTTGTCGCGGAAGCGAGTTACCGCGTTGTCGTAGGCCTGCTGGCCATCGGGGTCGAACTCGCCAAAGACGGCCAGACCTTCGCTTTTCGCACCCTTACCGTTCACTGCACCCATGCACTTGCTCGCTCTCGATTGGAAAGGTTCTCGAGCGGCAGTTCGTGGCGCCAAACGCCATCGACCTGCCGCATAGCTTCGGCCACGGCACCAGCCGTCGGTACAAGACCGATCTCGCCAACACCCTTGATGCCGTAGGGCGAGTCGGGCTCGGGCGACTCGACCAAGATCACATCGACCACCGGCATGTCTTTCGGGCGAATGATGTCGAGCGACCGCAAGGTGTTGTTTAGCGGGCGGCCGTCGACGTCGCAGGGAAAGCCTTCGCTGAGGGCGTACCCAAGGCCCATGTGCACCGACCCCTCAATCTGTCCTTCGCACAGCAGCGGGTTCACGGCTCGACCCACATCGTGGGCTGCTACCACCTTCTCGATCGATGCCAGACCCGGCTGGCCGTCAGGCGACATCACAACCATCTGCGCCGCGTAGCCGAAGGTTGAGTGAATGATGGGGTGATCAAGCCCCTCGCTCAGCGAGTTGGTCCAGTCGACCCGATACTCGCCTTCATAGTCGACTCCCTGGCGGCACCCGTCAGCGACTGCCTTACGACAAGCGTCGGCCACCGAACCGGCTCCCATCAACGTGCCGCGGCTCCCCGTGGTTTGGCCGGCACCAAGCTCGCGCGTGGAATCGACGATCACTTCAATGACCTCGGCCGCCACACCCAACTCTTCGACCGCCACCTGCTGGGCAACCGTGTGGATGCCCTGACCCATTTCCGTCCAGCAATGACGTACTTCCACTTTCCCATCGGGTCGGAAGTGCACGACCGCCTTTGCGATCTCCTTGAAACCGTTTCCGAGACCCGAGTTCTTCAGGCCTAGACCCAGGCCTATCGCCTTGCCCTCTGCCGTGGCGAGGTCATAGGCCGGCTTCACTGCGTCGAGACAAGCACGGGCACCGAGGCAACCATCGTCGAGAATCTGGCCGGGACCCCAGGTATCACCCGGAGTGACCACGTTGCGGCTGCGCATCTCCCATCCGCTGACACCGACGGCATCGGCCAGCCGATCGATGCACCCCTCCATAGCGAACTGAGCCTGGTTGGCGCCGAAACCCCGGAAGGCGCCGCATACCGAGTTGTTGGTGCGCGCAGCGATCGCTTCGACATCGATGTTGGGCACAACGTAGGGCCCGGATGCGTGACCGGCAGCCCGCTCAAGCACCTTCATGCCAACCGATGCATACGGTCCCGAATCGCCGAGCATGCGAACTCGAAGCCCCACCAACGCTCCTTCGGCGTCGCAACCGGCCTCGTATTCCATTCGGATCGGATGTCGCTTCGTGTGGACCAGGAACGACTCTTCGCGACTGAATGTGGTCTTCACCGGCCGCCGAAGCAACCAGGCAGCGAGCGCCGTCTGGCCCTGGTTCGACATGTCTTCCTTGCCGCCAAACGCTCCGCCGTTCGACACCAGCTCGGTGACGATGGTTTCGGTTGGCACAGCCAGGATGCGGGCGATGTCGTTGCGGTCGTCCCAGATTCCTTGCCCGCCCGAATAAACCATGAGACGGTCGAAGTCGAGCGGTTGTCCGGCTGTATCACCGTTGGTGAGCGGCACCGGTTCGCCAGCCGGCACGGGAACCGCCAGCGTGCTCTCGGGTTCGACGAAGGCGTGGTCGATTCGCTGAGTCTGGAACGTCTGACGCACCACGTGGGCGGCCGTTGCCAGCGCTCCCTCGGCATCACCTCGGGCGTAGGTACTGGTCGACAGCACGTTGCCATCGAGTTCCCACACTGCGTCCTCATCGCTGGCCACCGCCTCGGCCGGGTTGGTGATCGGGGTCAGCACCCCGTACGTAATCTCTACAAGTTCGGCGGCGCGGCGAGCCGTCGGCCGGTCGTTGGCAACAACCATCGCCAGCACATCTCCGAGATAGCTGGTGCGACCGCCGACCGGAATGAAGATTGGCCAGTCTTTGTGGATCAGGCCGCCCCGCATCTCGCCCGGTACATCGGCTCCGGTGAACACCGCAACCACACCCGGCACAGCCTCGGCCGCAGTGCTGTCAATGGCAATGATGTCGGCCCGAGCATGCTCGGTGAGACGAAACGCGCCATGAGCCAGGTTGGCGGGAACCATGTCATCGATGAACGGGCGATCGCCCAGTGTGAGGGCAGCTGCTTCGTACTTGATGCCGCGCGAACCAATACCTTTCGGAGCCAGCACCACCGGGGTCTCACCTGCGGCGAGTGCCTCGACCGCATCGAGAATTTTCGTGTAGCCGGTGCAGCGACAGAGATTGCCACCAAGCAATCGGGAGGCCTTCTCGCGGGTGAGTACTGCTTCGTTGAGCCCCGTCTTATCGAGCATGGCTTTCGTTCGCATCACGATGCCGGGAGTACAAAATCCGCATTGCAGCGCTCCGTGGGCTGCAAACGCGTCGGCCATTCGCTGGCGCTCGTCTTCGGGCACGCCCTCCAGCGTCGTCACCTCGGTACCGGCCACCTTCTCCATTGGCATCTGGCACGCAACCCGGGCCTTGTCACCGATCAGTACGGTGCAACAACCACACTGCCCGGTCGGCGAGCAGCCATCCTTAGGCGACATCACGCCAAGCTCGTCGCGCAGAGCTGCGAGCAGGTGCTCATGCGACCCTGTCGTGCTCGTCGGGGTCCCATTCAGGGTGAACTCGGTCATGCTGGGTCTCCTGCCTCGGGTGGCTCGACAACACCCTTTTGGCTCGTGATCCGCGTATACATCTCGGGCCGCCGGTACCGAGCGAAGTCGAAGAGCGTTTCCTTGAAGTCCTTGCACTTATCGAGGTTGCATCGGGCCGAGATGAGCTCGTCACCCGTCGTGGTGGCTTGGGCGACAATCTGACCGCTCGGCGCGATGATGCACGACTGAGCCAACGACTCGACACCCTCCTCGGTCCCTCCTTTGGCAACCCCGACCACCCAGGTGCCGTTCTGGTAGGCGCCGGACTGCATACAAAGGTGATTGTGGAATCCCTGAAGCGCGTTCTGGCCGGGGTCCGGTGCGTAGTGGATCGGGGTGTTGTAGCCAATCATGATTAGCTCAACCCCTTGCAGGCCCATCTCGCGATACGTCTCGGGCCAGCGCCGATCGTTGCACGTGGCTATGCCGACAATGCCGCCGAACGCTCGGTGAACACCGAAGCCTTCCTTCGACTCTTCGAAGTAACGCCGCTCGAGATGTTGAAACGGCCGCCATGGCTCGTCGTTCTCGTGGCCGGGTATATGGACCTTGCGGAACTTCCCGACGATCGTGCCGTCTCGTTCGACCAGCACGGTGGTGTTGTAACGGTGCGTCACGCCATCAGGATCGGGCTCGGTGAGCTCGGCGTAACCCAGTGCGAACCCGATACCTAACCTCTTGGCCTCATCAAAGAGCGGTTGAGTGGCTGGTCCGGGCATCGCCGGTTCGTAGTAGTGGTCGTGACCGGCGAGATCGTCGGTGTACCAACGGGGAAAGAAGGTGGTGAGAGCGAGCTCTGGATACACAACAAGATCACAGCCAGCATCGTCGGCCTGGTGAAGCAGTGCGATCAGCCGACCGACGACCTCTTCTCGAGGCTGGTCGCGGTTGATCGGACCAAGCTGCGCCGCTCCGACCGTGAGGTTGCGAGTCATTGGCTCTCTCCAGAAGTTGCGAGCGGTAACCCAGCGTCGGTGTCAAGAAGCTGTTGCACAAGCTCAGCTTGGTCGTCCGTGCCGCGGCTGTCGGTGATAACACCGTCGGTGACCAAGAACCCCTGGCCGGTTCGGCCCGCGTACAGGTCGGGGTCGAGGAACAACCGAGGTTTGATCTGCGCCGGGTCGCCATCCTCGGGACAGAACGTCATGCAATTGCCGCACTCGTTACACAAGTCGGTGAGCAGAAAGTACTGCTGGCGGTCGCTCATCCCATCGAGGCTCAAGATGCTGAAAAACGCGTCGTTCGGGCAAACCGTCACACAGAAGTTGCAGGCGACGCAGCCGAACATCTCAAGCTCGTTATCGACGGCCCGTGGCACCTTCGCATTCGACCTCAGATGGTAGGGCTCGATGCCACCGCCCCTGATCGACACCACTCGCTCGGCGCACACCGAGGGGAAGCCGGCATCGACCGCTGCCTTCTGGCGAGCCAACCGGTACGACTGAAGATCAGTGTGGCCTCCCTCCCGAAGCTCGTTGGTCAGTGCCTTGAGCATCGGCGCCAAACGTCCGTAGCCGCCCGGTTTCAGCAGATCCGAACAGACGGTGGCGGGGTTCACACCCATGGCGACAGCATCAGCCAAATTGTCCTTGGTAACGCCAGCCGAGAAGCTGACCATCACCTCACCCCCGTGACCGGGAATGGCCAGCTGACCGGGCAAAGCCGTTGCTAGCCGGTCGAGCAGCGTTGACGCCAGCACATGGAGTGGGGCACCGGAGAGGTACATCGTTTCTTCCGGCATCCAACGCTTGGCGTTGTCGACCACCAGCGTGTTGGTGAGCTTGATGCCGAATACTCGGCCGCGCTCGGCGGCGTAGGTGTTGAGCTCCTCGATCAGCTCGATGCCCCGACCGAACTGCAGGTCCTCGGCAAAGGCCGATTCCTTCACCGACACATCGTGGTAGCCCAGCTCGTCATTGACGATCTCGGCCACCGTGTCGTAGCCAAGCAGCGTCGGGTTCAGCTTCACGATGACATCAAGGTCGTGCACATCGATGAGGTGCTTTGTAATGGCCTCGATCTCTTCCGGTGGACAGCCATGGAAGGTCGAAAGAGTGAGCGTGTCAGAGATGCATGAGTTGAAATCGAGATCGGCAAACTCGGCGAACGGCCCGGTGATCTGGCTACGCAGGCGGTTGATCTCTTCCCCGGCATCGCGCATCCCTCGCAGGAAGGTCGCCACTTTCTTCGACGAGACCCCGGCCAGGTCGTAGCCGACGCTCATGTCGAAAACGTGGGGACCCGGATCGGTTCCGACAAACGGCGTCAAGGGCTCCCAGCGTCGCAGAACCTCCACAAGCATCGAGGCCTTGACGTACTCGGTGAGGCTCTGCGGAACCGTGAGCTCTTGGCTCCACTCGATGTTGTAGCCAATGGTCTGCATGTCAATGCACGGCCGCTGAATAACCAGGTCGTCGATGACCTGCACGGTCTTCAATTCAAAGAGGCGGGAGCCCCCAAGCCACGAAAGAGCGATGTTCTGGGCCAGCTGACTATGGGGCCCTGCGGCCGGTCCAAGGGGCGTCGCACAGCGCCGCCCGAGGAAGTCGAAGCCCAGATCGATGTTCGTGTCAGGCTGCCAGAACCGGGCCGTCGGCAAATCGAAGATCTTCTTGCGGCTCCGCCATTCGTGGTCGACTCGACCAAGCAAATCAGCGAGCGTGAGCGGCGTGAGGGGCGCCGTCTCGGTATCGGGTCCAGTGCTGCTCATGCCACGACCGCCTCAGTGGCCAGCGTCATCATGACCTGCAGCAGAACGTTGGCGCCGGCCTCGAGATCAGCAGGTGTCGTGTACTCAGCCGGGTTGTGGCTAATGCCATCTTTGCTAGGCGTGAAGATCATGGCTGTTGGACAGACGCGGGCCAGCATTTGTGCGTCATGGCCGGCGCCAGACGGCAATCGTTGCACCCGGTGTCCGAGCATCTTTGCCGTCTCTTCAACCAAGGACACGAGACGGTCATCGAAGGCCACCGGTTCAAACCGGGCTAGCGAGCGGGTCTCGAACGTACAGCCCTCGGCCGCCGTCGCTTCTCGGAGGAAGGCCGAAAAGCGTTGTTCGGCCTCGCACAGAACTACCTCATCGGTGTTGCGGAGATCGACGGTGAAACAGGCAGTTGCCGGCACGACGTTCACCAGATTCGGCTGCAGCTCGAGACGGCCGACGGTGGCGACCTGCGGAGTTCCGAGATCGGCGGCCATCGATCTCACGAAGGCGACACAGCTAGCGGCAACAAAGCCAGGATCGCGTCGATGATTCATCGGCGTCGTCCCCGCGTGGTTGCTCTGACCCGTAACCGTGACCTCCTGCCAGCTGATGCCCTGCACACCGGTCACGGCGCCGATAGTGGATTTGTCCACCTCGAGCACCGGGCCCTGCTCTATGTGAAGCTCAACGAACGCGTGCGGGACCAAGCCTGGCAACGGAGCCGGTCCGGCGTAGCCGATGCGGTCGAGCTCAGCGCCCACTTGCGCCCCGTCGATGCCCTCGATCTCAAGAGCGGCCTCCAACGCCATGCCGTCGACGTAGACCAGGCTGCCCAACATGTCGGGCGGGAACCGCGCACCCTCTTCATCTGTGAAAAAGGCGACAGCAAGCGGCCGATCGAGCGTGACCTCCGACGACAACACCGTTTCGATCACTTCGAGACCGGCCAGGACTCCGAGATTGCCGTCGTAACGTCCACCGGTGCGCACGGTGTCGATGTGTGAGCCGCACATGACGGGGGGTCGACCATTGGCTCCACGGGTGGTGGCGATGACGTTGCCGATGCCGTCGATCATCACTTCGAGACCAAGCTCGTTCATCCAGGACAAGACCAGGTCACGGCCCGCCTTGTCTTCGTCGGTCAGGGCCAAACGAGCACACCCCTCGGTACCTTCGATAGCTCCGAGCGCGGCGAGGTCGGCCAGCCGTCGGTCGAGCCGGGCGAAGTCGACTGAGAGGTCATTCTGAAGGGCCGTTGGCACGGTCTGCACCGTACTTGAAGCCTTTACAAAACGTAAGGGTTCGCCACTACCCTTCATGTGCATGCAACTCGCCCGACTCGAACTGTTGATCGAGCCGTTCGCCGAGAACGCACCGGGCCTTCACGTCACAGCCGCCATCGACATCCTTGAGGCAACGGGCCTTGCTGTTGAAATGGGACCGTTCTCGACGACAGTCGACGGCCACTTGGACCAGCTCACTGCACTCGCGCCGCAGATCTTCACCGCCGCATTCTCGGCCGGCGCGACAAGTGTTCAGATGCTACTCGAACGTCAATGAGCTCCAACGATTCGACCGAGCACGCGGAATTTCTTCTTGCCCTTGGACCGGTGGCTGAGGCCCTCGGAGCCTGCATCGTCGCCCGCGACTCAAACCAACCAGGCGATACGCCCGTGCTGTGGCGAGGGGAGGTGGTAGCCCACGTGCGACGGCCAGAGGCCGGCACAGCCGAGCTACACGGCGCACTTGAGCGACTTGCGACCGACATCGAACAACACCTGGGGTCATCTCTGGCCGAAATGGACCGGGCCCAAAAACAGGCGGCCGTCCGCCTCCTTGACGAACAGGGCGCCTTCCTTCTGCGAGGCGCGGTCGAAGACGTGGCCGGCTGGATGGATGTCAGCAAGGTGACCCTCTACAACTACCTCAACGCAATCGAGCGATCCGGACGCAACTGACTGACCCAGTTCGTCACGGGAACCTGGCCGATGCTGCAAGCCGTCCCTAGTTCAGGAAAGGCTGGCGCACTCGGGGTTGATGGTGATAGCAATACCTCCGCCGGGAAGTCGACGACTCGCATTGCCGCCGCTCGCGGGTCTGAGATTTCCCATCTGAAGTGGAGCTTCCGGACTCATCCCTCCGAGTCTGGGCTCCACTTCTCTTTTAACAGGCTCGTTTCACGAGACAGCTCAGAACAGTCGTTGGCTCGCCAAATCTGCGCCCTCACGCATCGACGCCATCTTCGCCCAGGCCACGTCGGCGGCAACGGCTCGGAAGCCGGCCGAGGTATCGAAACCACAATCGGTGCTGGCCAACACGCGGGTCGGGTCTCCCACAGCGTTGGCAACGCGTTCGATCCGATCGGCCACGACCTCGGGATGTTCGACGTAGTTGGTTGTTGTGTCGATTACTCCGGTCGCCAATAGCCAACCATTTGGAAGGGGATGACGCTCGAACTCGCGGTACTCATGCTCATGGCGGGGGTTCGCCCCGGACACCAGCAGTCCACCAACGTCGGCCTCATAGAGCAGCGGCAAGAGGTCACCCAAAGGCACATCGTGGGTGTGCGGGCCGTCGTAGTTGCCCCAGCAAACGTGCAGTCTGATGCGATCGGCAGGCAATCCGGCGACAGCCTCGTTGATCGTGGCTATTACTTTCTCGACAAAGTCGAGGAACTCTGATCGCGGCCGTTCGGCAAACAAGCCGTGGTGTTCCATGGCCAGATCCGGCGCGTCGAGCTGCAGAACATACCCGGCCTCGACAATATGGCGATACTCAATCGCCAGGGCGGCCCCGACGGCATCGAGGTAGTCGCCGATCGTCTCGTAGAAGCGATTGGCCATGCCGGCCACCACGATTCCGGGCGAGGGCGCAGTCAGGAACGTCTCGACGAACGACTTGCCGGCCGCCAAGCGATCGAGCCGTTCGCAGTCGGCCATCACGGCATCGGTCGAGCCGTAGGCCACGGCACCGATGGCCTGCGGGGGACGCGTGAGATTCACTCGCCGCTGTCCCGGCTCTTTCGGCGACGGCATGGCTGCTCGCCGGCTAGCGACAAACTCGGGGAAGTCAGCCATGTCTTTCCAGGTTCGAGCTGCTCCGTCGCCGACGCCGAACCCCGTCATCCGGTGTTGCACATAGGTGAAGAAACTCTCACGACCTTGCTCACCGTCGTTGGCCACGTCGATGCCGACGTCGTGCTGTCTTGAAACAGCCTCAGCGACCGCCCCTTCCACAAGGGCCGACAATTCGGCTTCATCCACAATCTGCTGCCGACTCACGGCGCTGAACAGCTCGACCAGATCAGGTGGTCGCGGCAAGCTTCCCGCGTGGGTGGTGAGTATTCGATCATTCGATTGCCGCACAGCCCAACGCTATGCGAAGCCACGGTGCCGCGCCGCCCGATGACCGCAAGTACGTTGCATCGATGAAACGCAGCACGGCCATTTCGGGAATCATGGCCAGCCTTTTCATCGGCACCTTCATCGGGTGGGCCGGAAGCAACGGCAGTGTGGAAGTAGCCAAGGTTCCGGTCTTCGCAGTGTGCGCGCTGGTGGCTTACCTCATCAACTGGGTCGCCTTCGTGCCGTCATACCGAGCCCGCACCGAAGCGTTCTACGATCTCACCGGGAGCGCGACTTACCTAACGCTCACCACGTTGGCTCTGCTCCTGTCAGATCTCGACGGCAGGGCCTTCCTCGTCGCCGGCCTGGTCAGTGTCTGGGCCCTCCGACTCGGTACCTTCCTCTTCCGAAGAGTCAAGCGAGATGGCGGCGATGGTCGCTTCGACGCAATCAAGTGCGACCCGGTGCAGTTCTTCATGTCATGGTCGGTACAGGCGCTGTGGGTGCTCCTCACGCTGGCCTGCGGGTTGGCGGCTATCACCGGCGCCGAACGCCAACCTCTCGGCGCGTCAGCGGCGCTTGGCGCGCTCGTCTGGATTTCCGGCTTCGCCATCGAAGCCACCGCCGACCGGCAGAAGAGCGCCTTCAAGGCCGACCCAGCCAACGACGGCCGCTTCATCTCAACCGGCCTGTGGGCCTGGTCCCGACACCCGAACTACTTCGGTGAGATCACACTGTGGGTTGGCATTGCCATCATCGCGTTACCGGTCTTGTCGGGATGGCGATTGGCGACACTGATCTCGCCCGTCTTCGTTTACATCCTGCTCACGCGAGTCAGCGGAATTCCGCTCCTCGAACGTCGGGCCCAGAAACGTTGGGGAAACGACCCCGCCTTCCAGAGCTATACCGACAACACGCCCGCTCTCATTCCTCGGCCGCCTCGGACATAGCCGAGACTCAGATGCCTTTACCGAACCGGTGAAGGGTTTTCAGAACCACGCCGGCGGGCACACCGGCCGCGACAAGGACGGCCACTGGCACTCGCCTCTCGAGTGGACGCAAACGGAATGTTTCGAATGCCGTGCGCAACGCATTGGTTCGCTGGCCCATCGCAGCCCGAGCCACGGCCTGCTGGCCACGAATTCGCGCCAGACCAGCCGGGTGGTCGTGAAACTCCGGGTGCTTTTCGACGAGGTATTCGAGCGCCTCATCGATGGTCTTCCAACGCTCGAAAAAGAACGAGGCCCCGTGCCAATACACCCGCACCAAAGGGTCGGCCGCCACCGCTATCGGCGAAACCTTCGTTGCCCGTAGCAACCAGTCATAGTCCTCGGCGTACCCCCCTGGGATCGAAACATCGACGTCACCGATCTCGTCGATCACCGAGCGATGCACCAAGGTGGCCGAGGGGTGCACTTCGGTCATCCGGTCTTTGAGGAAGCCCTCGAAAGTCAGTCGTTCACGCACCGGAATCCGTGCGGTGTCTTGGCCGTTGAAGTTTATGTAGACGCCTGTGGTGGCAATGCGGGCCCCAGGCAAGCAGTCGAGGGCTGCAAACTGCCCCGCCAACTTGCCTGGCAACCACTCATCGTCATCGTCGCAGAACGCGATCCAGTCGTGGCTTGATGAAGCGACGCCACTGTTCCGAGCACCGGCGAGGCCAGGCTTGTGTGAGTTCGTCGTGACCACGACTCGGCGGTCGTCACCGGTCGCTCCCCTGGCGAGGGAATGGTCCGGCTCGGAGTGATCGAACACCAGCACCACTTCGATGGGGCACGGGTGTGCTTGAGCGAGCACGGCCTCAATGGCGCGACGGAGCAATTCAGGACGGTCACGAGTTGCAATCACTACCGAAAGAGCAGCGTCAGTCATCGATGCCCTCGAGAGGGTCGAGCGCGAGATGCGTACTGATGTCGAGCAGTTCATCGACGACTTCGCCGAATTTGGCGACACCGGCAGCAGCGATCAGCTGGTGGGGAGGAATACTGAACTCGGTCGGACGAGCCACGGCATCGTCGAGAGCGGCGCAGAAGTCAGCCTCACT
Source organism: Acidimicrobiales bacterium (assembly GCA_047638695.1). GTDB lineage: Bacteria > Actinomycetota > Acidimicrobiia > Acidimicrobiales > SZUA-35 > JAHECQ01. The sequence continues at coordinate 14,591 of JBLINY010000008.1, forward strand.
GTTGGCCAACCGGGCCAACCCATGAAGGGCGAGGTGGTCGGCAAAGCGGATCTGGTGGCCGTCGACGTGTTCGCCCAAAGCAGGGTCGCGAGGGACAACAATCGGGAACTTGCCCGCCATCCGAGCATCCATCACCGTCGACGGACCGCCGTGGCTCACAACGGCGACGGCGCTGGAGAAGAGCTGGCGCAGTTCATCGTGAGGAATCAGCTCATGGCTCTCGACATTTGCCGGAGCGGCCGCTGTTCCATGTTGAACCACAACTTTCACCGACAGATTTGCCGCAGCCCAAGATTCGATCCAACCAACCAGACGGTCGAAGGGGTGGTGATCAGTGCCCACAGACACAACAACAAGTTCGGTCATCAGTACATCGGTCATCAGTACATCGGTCATCAGTGCATCGGTCATTAGTAGAGGGGCCCAACGAGTTGGCTGCCGGGGTTTAGTCGCTGCTGCTCAGGCCATTGGACGCAGAACCGGCTGGTGAACGGACGTACGAGGCGACCGGTCATGGTCCGTGAGTCGATACGGTCATAGACCTCGAGGTACACCGTGGGAATACCCATCGCCTTGCCGACCACAAAGAACGGCACAGCGACACCGGCACCGTTCGAAACAATCACGTCGGGCCTCCATTCACGAAGCACTCGCTTCGCCAAGAACAGGTTCCTCGCCGCGTTGAGCAAGTTGCGAGTCGTCGGGTGGTGCGCAGCGACCAGCACCTCGCCCACCAGTTTCGACCGAGCATCCGGCAGGTCAAAGGTGACCCACCGACGATCGTGATTCTCCCACCAGGGACGCAACTGGAGCAGCTGCGAGAGATGCCCGCCGGCGGACGAAACAAACAAGACTTTCGTCATGTTTGTCCTGCTATCTCGTCGTCGTAGCTTGCTGCACCATGCATACCAATCCCCGTCGGCAGAACATGCCTAGGGTTTGAGCGATCAGGAGCACCGATTGGCCGAATTTCTTCCCGCAAAAATCTATGTCAGCGAGGGTGTTTCCGCCCGACAGCAAGACGAATCCGAATGGCTACGCACTGCCTTGGGTGGCACCGGAACCGGCCTGTCGCGCCCTTACCTCGTGCGTCCGAGCGCTCAGGACCCGCAACTTCTGCTGCCGCTTCGACCAACCGCGGCGGCCCGTACCTCGCTACGGCGCTATCACGACGATCGTTCGGCTAGCGAGCGGATGACCGGCCTGGCCGGCGAAGCGATCGGACGACTCGGCCTGCTGAAACTCGCAGGCGGCGAGGAGATCGAGCTCGAACCCTTCGCGTTGATCGAGATGCTGGCCCCCGCGCTCGGTGAGCCCGTGCTCATTCCGGCGGTCAGCCTTGGACCAAGGCGACGGAACCGCAAACCGGTCGTACAGCTACTGCGACCTGATGGCATCGCTGTCGGTTTTGCCAAGGTCGGTTGGTCACCCTTCACCGCCGAGCTGATCGCCAACGAAGCCCACTGGCTCAACTTGGTCGATGGAAAGCTGCCGCACCCACTGCGGTCCCCAGCGGTGTTGCACCAGGCATCGTTCGACCAGGGGAACGGGAGGATCGACGTCGTGGTCTCGTCCCCACTGCCCACCTCAGTCAGCTCCCACCGATCGGCGCCGATACCGATAGAGCCCATCGTCGCGCTCGCACGTATTGCATCCGGTGGCCGTATAGCGCTCCCTGATCTGCCCCTCGTTACCAGTTGGCGCCAAAGCCCATTGGCGGACCTGGTCGATCTCGACGCACTCGTCGAACGCCACCGCAACGTCGAGATCGAGGTCGGGCTGTGGCACGGCGACCTCACACCCTGGAACACCGCCACCGAACGAGGCATCACGGCTGTCTGGGATTGGGAGTTCGCAGGAGACGGCCGGCCGGTTGGATTCGATGCCATGCACATTGCATTCGAAACGGTTCGTCGGGCTGCTCACGGCAACGAAGCCAAAGCAGTCGCAGCCGTTATCGCCACTACCCCAGCAATTCTCAACTCGATTCCCGGCCGTGCCGTCGCCACTTCAGCGGACGCCGTCATCGATCTGTACCTGTGCGAACTGCTGCACCGCGAGAGTCGCTTGGCTGGCGAGGGGTGGCGCCCCGAACACCTCGCGCCGCTGGACGAGCAACTTCGAGACGCACTGAACCTGCGATTGACCGCGTGACGGCTCCGGCAGCCAGCCAGCAGGGCTCGGCAGCTGCTTCCGGCCTGGCGGTGGCTGGTGCCATCACAACGATGGTCGCCAACTTCGGTATCGCTTGGCTTGTCTCGACCGGTGGCGCCGGTCTGACCGGCGTCTTCTTCGTCACCACCGCAATCATTGCCATCGCGTCCAACGGCAGCTGCCTCGGAACCATGACCGGCATGGTGTATTTCCTACCGCGGACATTGGCCGACCCACAGCCGAACCCTCGCGGGCTCCTTGTCACCGCACTCAGGCCGGTGATATTGGTTTCCTCAGCCATCACGCTTTTGTTGCTGGTTGCCGCCCCGTTTATCGCCGACGTCGTTGCTGCGGACTCCGCCGCCGCGGCGTCGACAATGCTCCGCATCATGGCCTTCGCCGTCGTGCCGTGGGCCGTCACCGTCACGCTGCTGGGCGCCACTCGTGGCCTCGGATCGATGACGCCCACTGCCGGCATCGGCCAGGTCCTGCGGCCCGGGCTCCAGATTGTGCTGTTGGCCGTAGTGTTCGCACTCGATCGCACGCCGCCGGCTGCCACCGTCGCCGTTGCATGGTTGATCCCCGTGATGATTGGCCTCGTCGTGGCCGTCTGGTCGGTTCGCCGGCTCGGGGGGTTTCGCACCAGCGACACCAGCCCAGTCGAACCCCGAGAGTTCTGGAGCTACACCCGACCGCGAGCCGCCTCGACAGCACTTCAAATCGCGCTCGAGCGGCTCGATGTCGTGATCGTCGGCGCACTCATCGGCACCGGCCCGGCCGGTGTCTACGGCGCGCTGACTCGCTACGTAACCGCCGGCAACTTTCTGATCTTCTCGATCGGTCAAGCCGTATCAGGCCACCTCCGCCGGGCCGTCGTCGCCCAGAACTGGGACCGAGCTGGCATGTTGCTAAAGCAGGCCACCGGGTGGCTGGTGCTGTTGGCGTGGCCCTACTTCCTGCTCGTAGGGGCGCAGCCCAAACCACTAGCCCGCCTGCTGAGTGCCGACTACGTAGGTGAGGCCCACATCCTGACCATCCTGGTGTTCGGCATGCTGTTCAGCGCAGCGGCTGGCCCAATCGACCTCACGCTTCTCATGCTTGGCCGCAGCGCGGCGTCGCTGGCTGCCGTCGCCGCGGCCATCGTCACCGACCTGCTGCTACTCGCTGTCTTGGCGAAACCCTTCGGTCTCACCGGCGCCGCGATCGCCTGGGCCGTCAGCGTCGTCGTCCAAAATTCGATCGCCAGCGTGTTGGTTTATCGCGACACCGGGCTGCGAGCATGGTCGTCACGGTCGACAACGGCCGCCCTCGTCGCCGTCGTTGCCACGGTTCCCGCCCTCTTCATCGGCGGCACCGCGTTCGCCGGGCTTGTTGCCGCCGCCGCATTGGCCGGACTCATCATGTTGGCCGCCGTAGCCCTGCTCCACCGGCAGCTGGGGCTCGACGAGCTGCTACCCCAACGACTGCTCAGTCGGTTGCCAGGGTTCTAATCATCTCGGCGAACGCTGCAGCCGACGACTCCGACGACTCAATGTTCCAGACACAGTCCGGGAAGTTGCCGTCGGGAGCAGTGATGTCGAACCACGCGAAGAAGGCCAGATCGGCGGCGACCTCTGGGTGCTGCATCGTGACGGTCGCATCAGCGATCCACGCTGCCTTGCGGCCAACGTGTTCCGGGTCTTCGACCGGCCCGAGTTCGGGGACGGCAAGCGGCTTTCCGTGAGCGCGAGCGAACCTCAACGGCTCCTGGATGAGTTCGCCGAAAGAGACCCACGCCCGATCGGTAGCTTGGCAGGTGTACCAGTTGTAGGAGTCGGCACCGACGACATCGACGACGTCATCACCGGGGTACCAGCTTTCTGCGGTTCCCCGTCGAAAGCTTCCGTTGGTAAGGGTCCATGTCAGTTGCACATGTTCTCCACCCCGCTCATCGAGCAGCTGAGCCAGCCGCCTCCACATGGCAACAAAGTCCTCAGCCGAGCCGTTGGGCCGACTATCACCCGTCTCGGGCTCATGATTGATCGTGACGTAGCTACCGACTGGCAGCGATGCGAACCGATCAACCCACCCAATGAACTGGCCGTAGAGGGCGCTGCCTGGCTGTGAGGCAGCAAGGTCAGCCCAAGGAATCGACGAACCGTCGTTCGTCCGTGGCCGAACCGACAGGTGCACCCGGCGGCCACCCACGACCATCGCCAACAGGTCGGCATTAGGGACCCGGTCGTCCCAGCGAGCAAATGTCCGGACCACCTCGAACTGCACACCAACCTTCGTTTCGACCAGCTCGGTCGCAGCGAGAGTGGATTCCTTCACCGCAACGCCGACGAGAGGCTGGCGGCCAGATGGCTGTATCAGTGAGTCCCTGTCGACCTCGGGCGACGACGGTTGAACATCACTCGATCCCTCAATCGACGTGGAGGAACCTTCGGCCTGCGGGTTGTCGTTTGCTGACGATGTGCAGGCTCCGAGGACGGCAGACCAGCTGAGGAGGACCAACCAGCGAACAAACCGGACACGAGACAAGTTAGACATGAAGCGTCAGATGAAAGCTTCGAGCGCGGCGTTCCGCTGAAGGCGAATGGCGATAGCCGCTGCAGCCAGCATCGTGAACATCTGATGCGGAACTTGAAGGTAATAGGGGGTCTGTAGGAGCCCAACGACGACGGCGACGTGAGCCCACATGCCAGGCACGGTCTCCTGCCTGCGAGTTCGCCAGGCAAGTGTGACGAACATGCCCATGTAGCCAAAGGCCCCGACAAGGCCGTAGGAAAACATGACAAACCAGATCTGCCCGTGGGTGCCAACTGATGGCAGGTTGCGATCGTTGGGTCGGGGGGCACCCCACCCGAAGACCGGGCGCTCCATGGTCCCCTCGACCGCGTCGACGACGAGCTCGAAGCGATCCTTGTTGGAATGAGCGGTATCGATGCGGGTGACGATGACGTCGCCAAGGGGGGTGATGGTGAGCACCAGGGCAAGCACCATCGTCGCCAGGATGCCGTTGCGCAGGGCTTTACTTTGTCCAGCAACACCAAACCTCAGAGCGGCGTACATCAACCCGATGCCCAGACTCAGCCATAGGCCGCGGTTGAGCGAAAGAACGGCGGGCACGACCGAGGCGATGAGGGCGAAGCGCACCAACTTGGGCGATAGACCAACCCGGGGTTCGCGCAGGGCAATGAGCGCGAAGGGGGTCAGCAACGCCAGCATCGAACCCCAAGTATTTGTGTACGGAAAGGGCGCCTTCGCTCGCGGCAGCGGAAACCCGATGATGTCCTGAAGGTCGGCGAAGCTGGGGGTGACCAGCGTCCGGATCAATTCGTTTTGTAGCAGCGGACCCGGTATCAGGTTGGCGGCGGGCGAACGGAATCCGAATTCGCCAACAAGAAAAGCAAGATAGCCACCGGCCACGGTGGCAAGCCATAACAGCGCGAAGGCCCGCACGACCGACCACACCGACACGCCACGACGGCCATTCAGCACATAGAGGAACATGATGGTGGCAGCGCCGTAGTACCCGGACCGCAGAGCCCACCCAGCCATACGAGCGGCGGAGTCGATGCTGAAGACCGAGCCACCCACGGCCACCAGGAACACGATCCACAGGCCAAACCCCTTCGGCACGACCAGATCGCGACGACGAAGCAGCGAAGCGGCCATCGGGATGGCAAAGATGATCCAGGTGAACCCGGCCAACCCCAGCAGAAACCAGATCGGCAGCCAGGTGATCATCAGCACCAACGGCCAGGCGGGCAGAGGCGCCTCGGCTTCGGGCCGGACAAGCTTGGGTCTTGTGGCTTTGGCTACCATGCGAAGGGCCCTAAAAGAGGGAGCGGAGAGAAGGAGCGAGACGAGCTGTAACGTGACACGCTCTCAAGCTCCGGATCAGGATCCGGAGGCCTCGGCGACGACCGTACCGACAACGTCGGCACCCACCAGCCTGAGCTGCTCTACTGATTCTGCGACACCGGAGCGGGTGGCCCGGCTCGGCTCAATCACAAGGACCGCGCCTTCACAAAGACGAGCTAAGTCAATTGCGTCAGCAACCTGCAGCACCGGCGGCGCCTCGAACACGACCAGATCGAACTCGGCCCGAGCGCTCGAGACCAAACGACCGAAGTCGTCGCTCTGAAGCAAACGAGCGGGCGACTCGACCGCGGTGCCGGCCGGCAAGATCTGAAGATTGGGGATGCTCGGAAGTGTCTGAATGGCGACGCTGATGGCGACTCGGCCAGCCAGCACATCGCTGAGACCGACCGTGTTCTCGATGTCGAAGCGTTCATGCAAACTCGGTCGGCGAAGGTCGGCGCCAACCAACAACGTGCGACGACCAGAACGAGCAGCCGCAGCAGCCAGGTTTGCAGCCACGGTCGTGGACGAGTGCGGGTTGTTGGTGCCAGCAACGAGCAGCGTCGACTTGTCGTGTTCGTCGAGGTTGAAGAGCAGTGATCCCTGCACCCGACGATAGGCCTCGCCACCAGGTGTGTTGATCTCCGCAATCGCAGAACCGCTGCCGCGGCGGAAGAGTCCACCGCCGACGGGCACCGTTCCCAAGACCTGCAGTCCCATCGCTGTCAGCTCCACCCCGGCCGACCGCAGCCGGTCGTCGCGACGATCAAGAACAAAGGCGATGCCGAGACCACCGAGCAGGCCAAGCAACGCACCGGAAACCGGACCGGCGATTCCCGGAATGCCGCTCTTCGAGGTCGGCAGACCGGCATCGTTGAGAACCTCACCCGGGTCGATGCTTATCGAGTCGATGTTGGCCAGCTTGGCTCCGATGCCTGCGAGCTCTTCGCGCTTCGAGATCTCGCGATACGAGGGCTGCCCGTCCGGGGCAACGACGCCACCGGTGAGCTCATCCAGTTCCTCGATCAGTTGCGATTCGCGAGCCACGAGTTGCTCGCGAGCGAGGTTCGTGGCCGAGAGGCCTTCATCACGTCGGAAGTCGAGATAGGCGTGAGCTGTCGCCTGAGCAAGCTGTTGGGCTCGAACTGCGGTTCCAGCCGAAGCGGTGAACACCAGGATGTGTGAATCAGAGGGAACAACAACTTCGATCAGCTCGCTGACGGCTCGCGCCTCGGCGGAGTCGATGCTGAAGACTTCAGCGGCCGCTTCGATCTCGGGCTGATCGAAATCAACCAGCAGCGGATTGCTCGGACTGGCTTCCTTGGCTGCGACAAGCAGAGCAAGAGCCCGCTCGACCACCCGCTGTGAGCTCGCGATCACCTGCTCGGTCTCGGGGTTCACCTGTCGGCTTGCATCGAGGTTGGGGTCATCACCGCTGATGACCAGTGGTCGAACTTCAACCTGAGCCTCGGCCTTGAATTCCGATGTACGGAACGCGAGCAAGAGAAAACCGAGAACGAGACCCGCTGCGGTGCAGCCAGCAATGACCAGCCACCACCGTCGGATAGCCGTCGTGTATTCGGAAACATCGATGACAGAGTCGCCATCAGGCATGCGTAGACCTTCTTCTTGGCCGGAATCGGACGCCACAAAGACGCCACCACTCCTTCATCGGCCCGCGGGCACCGAGGTTGAGGATCCCGACGATGTTGGGCAGCAGCCTCACCGTTGAGCCCCCGGCTACTCGCAGCTGGTGCCTGCGGGTGTGGGACCGGGAACGATCCCGACCGTCGGTTGCGTGACCGGCGGAGCGGTAGCTGCCGTCGTCTCGGCTCCGTCACCGACACCCGAATCGGCGGGTGTTGCGCCGGAGATCTGCACGTTGTCGCGGGGCGTCGCCCGAAGGCCCTGCCAATCGGCACCCACGATCAGCACCACCTCGGAGAGCGATGCATCGACCTCATACGCAGGTCCGGCGACCAGGTAGGCCGCCAGCCGTTCGGCGGCCACTTCCTGCCCCGGGGCGTAACGGATGACCGTACGATCAGCGGGGGCGGGATTGGTGAAGATCAATGGCACATCGAGACCGTGGCCGTTGAGCTCTTGCGCCGTCGCTTTGGCCAGGCCACCAATGCCACTTCCGTTGTAGACCGCGTAGGTTGCAGGCGGGGCACCAACGACCGCGGCAACGGGTACCTCTTCACCACGGAAGACAGCAAAGATCGGTTCGGCCACTTCCTGGTCGAGCCCGAGGACAGCGGCACCGGTCGCGGTGCGAAAGTCGAACACGGGCAACGAATGGCTGATGATCTGGTCGTCGGCGAGGCTAGCCAGACTCGAGGCCAAGGCCAAGAGGTCTTCCGGCCCGGTCGTGGCATCACGTGTGAAGTTCTCACCGCCTGCGTTGAGCACGGCATTCACCGTTCCGAGGTCCGTGATGTCGAGTCGACTCATGGCGGTGGCCGCCACCCGCTTCAAGAAGTACTGCTGGCGACTGGTTCGGCCCAGGTCACCCGTGCCGTCGATTCGCCAAGATCCATCTTCGAAGTACTCGAGGCTGCGACCACGAGCGAAGGCCAGTGCCTGGCTTCCATTGAGTTCGTGACAACCAGCCGTGTCGATGGCAAGTCCTGACCCTGCATCGCGCATGGCGCGGTCGAACCAAATGGGCACGCCACCGATGGCATCGACGACGTCCTGGAACCCGGCCAAGTTGATCTCGGCGTAGTGGTTGATTTCAATGTCGAAGTTCTGCTCAATGGTTTCGAGCAGACGCTGCTCGCCGCCCTCACCATTGAACGCGGCGTTGATACGACCGTCGCCCCCATCGCTGTAGTTGACCAAAAGGTCACGAGGGATCGACAACAGGTGCACCTGCGTTCGAGCCGGATCGATTCGGGCCACGATGATGGTGTCTGTGCGTTTCCCATCGGGCTTTCCTTCGCCGAGGATCACGCCAGCATTGGGATCGTCATCATCAATTCCGGCCCGGCTATCGCTTCCGACGAGCAGCCAGTTCTCGGCCTCACCATCGACTGAACCAGCCAACCCATCGATGGGGGCCACATCGATCTGATTCCACTTATCGAGCGACCACGCCAGGACACCTGCAGCGCTGAGAGCCACCACCGTCGCGATGACACCGCAACTGATGATCAGCTTCTCGACCGCCGATCGGCCACGGCGAACGCGGTTCGAGCGCGCGCTACGAGTCGGTTCGCTTGGGTCAGGGTGGGATTGGGGTCCGCGAGGTTCCAGAGGGCGATCGGGCATAACAGCGCCAACGCTAGCGCCCGATGGGTCGGCGATCGGGGCAGCCTGACTGGGTTTGTCGTCGGGTCGCTGCAACTAGGCTCGCCATCGTGGTCGACACAATCGCACGCCGGCCATGAACGACTCCCTCGTCATCGGCGAAGACGGCCACGCTCGGTGTGGTTGGGGTAGTTCCACGCCCGACTACGCCGAGTACCACGATCTCGAATGGGGAAGGGCGGTCACCGACGACCGAACCCTTTTCGAAAAAATGTGCCTCGAGGGATTCCAATCCGGTCTCTCATGGATCACCGTGCTGCGCAAGCGGCCGGCCTTCCGCGAGGTCTTTGCCGACTTCGACGCTGGGATTGTCGCCGGCTATGGCGAACCTGATGTGCTGCAACTGCTTGATGACACCCGGATCATTCGCCATCGAGGAAAGATCGAAGCGACGATCTCCAACGCCAGAGTGCTGCTCGATTTACAGGCTCAAGGCCAGACCCTCGCCGCCCTAATTTGGTCGTACCGACCCGACGATTGCACCCGGCCTCGCTCTTTCGCCGAGGTGCCGGCCACGACGCCCGGGTCGACCACGTTGTCGAAAGACCTGAAGAAGCGGGGCTTTCGTTTCGTCGGACCAACCACCGCCTATGCAGCGATGCAAGCAATGGGTGTCGTCAACGACCACATCGTTGGTTGCTGGGTCGGCGACGAGTGCGATAACTCGCAAAAAAGGGCTGCGCAAACACTGAGCAATTAATCTCATTTGAACAAGGCCTAAAGAATCAGGCAGCGAATGGTCGAAGTGGTGTGTATGCACCCCTCTCCGTCGCCACAATTCGACCATCACTCGGTCGTTGGGCTCTCGGCAGTCGAAGACGGGACATCCTCGTCTGCGGCATCCGGTCTCATCGGCCCCGTGGGCTTGGAGCTGCGACAGGTTTCGGGTTTAAACGGGGGCGTTGCCCAACCGCTGGCGGCCGGAGGGGTGCAGTACGAAAATGGCAACGGCATCGGCTTTCGGCTCGAGGCTGATGCTGACGGCGAGATCGTGCTGTCACCCGTTGGCACCACCGTGCGTCTCGACGACCGGGCGGTCGACCGTCCGACACAGGTCGGTGGGGCAACTATTGGCATCGGCTTTGCCGAGTTCAGGGTTTCCCAGCGTCGACCACCTACCGATCACGCCCCTGGTCTGCCTCTTCTCGATCGCCAACCGCCGGCCGAAGAAGTCGTCGAGACACCGCCCGGGAGCATCACCGACGAGGAGCTGATCGCAGCCGTCGCAATCGGTCAGCGTCGGGCCGTCGAAGCCCGGCGATTCGCATGGCCCGACCCGGAGGAAATCGTCTACCAGGCCATTGCCAACGGTCCCCGGCTGTGGAGCCGTCCCGTCGGCAGCGAGCTGTTCGCCAACGTCAGCCTGGCCAGCGGATCCCTCCCGTGGCGGGTCTCGCTTGACCGGCCCGTTCAGGTCAGTACTCGTTGCCGGGGAGCCATCGCCCGCTATGAGGTATTGCCGGCTGTCCCGTTGCACGCCGACCTAACACAAGGTCCAATCGGAATCGTTGGTCAGCGCCCGGGTGTTCTCGCTCTCGCCCGCCAACTGGTCTTGAGCTTGACCGCGCTCACCCCGCCCACTGACCTTCGCCTTCGCATTCAGGCTGCCAGCCGTCACAGCGACGACTGGTCTTGGGCTACCCCGCTCCCTCACGTCGACCCCGAGTCGACCGACCCAGACCGCTTCACCATCACGGTCGTCGATCAACCCGGTCCGCAGGGCGGATCAACCGTGGCTACGGGGCCCGGCGTCATCGTCTTGACCGACGACGCCGACAACCTGCCCGACTGCGATGACGTCGTCATCGTGGCAGCCGATGGCACCTGCACGGTGCTCGATCATCGCCGAGAGTTGATGACGATGGCGGCTTGCCCGCGAGGCCTCGATCTGATCGTCGCGGCCGAGGCGGCCTTGGCGGTGCAAGGAGTCGCGGCCACCACACCGGCCTCGGTCGAGCGACGAACGAGTCGTTTCACCGGAGTGATGCGAACGTTGGCCGCGACCAAGCGGCCGACTCGGACCGACTTTCGTCGTCCGCCAATTGGGCTAACACCCCTCACTGAGGGCTACGAGGCCGCCTTCTTTTAGAGCTCGACTCTCCCAGACTCCAATCCTTCGAGAACCCCGAAGGCTGGTGAGCGACCTAAGGCTTCTTGGTGATACCAACAGCGGCTTCGCCGTTGGCCCAGTCCGGCCAGCGCTTCCGGCTCTTCTCTGCGAGCTTGTGCATCAGCGCAATCGCCCCCGGATCATCGTCGCCGGGACGAGTCTCGATGACGCCGTCGGTGATCATGGCATCGATGATGGCCCGGCCCAGATCGGTGCGGACGATGGTGAGCGTCCAGTCGGTCTCGTTACCGATTCCGCCGGTTGAGATATCAGCGTGCTCGGCCGCGAAGTCGGGGCAGTGGTTACAGCCCTCGCGGGTCCAGGCGTGACATTCCTTCAGGTTGATCTCGTGATAGTCGCCATTTTTCATCCACACCTGGAAGACGCCCTTGATGTTCATCTTTACGATGTCTTCGCGGGCCAAGCCGTACTTGACTTCGAACAGTTCCTCGAACATCGCGTCGTCAAAGCTCTTCGAACACAGCAGACCAATGTTGAGCTTGATTGGCTTCGAGACTTTGCCGACCTTGCGGTGCCACATAACCGGGGCAATCGAGGTCTGGCAGCTCATACCAACCAGTGCCAGGTTCTCGAGGCCCTTCTCGCGAGCCTCGTCGTAAGCAATCGTGTTGGCCGAGTAGGTGTAGCGACTGCCGGATCCTGCCAGCACCTCTTCCTTGTTGGTCGCAACACCAGGTGTTGCCTTCCAACCACTGCCGCCCTCGAGCATCGAGACCAGCGCGCCGTCGATGACCTTGTTCTCGAGGCACCAGATCAGGATGGCCGACACGAGACCGCCATCCTGGCCCTTTTCGTAGACGCCATCGTCTTTGGCCCGCACCAAGAGGATGTCCTTGTAAATGCCAGACATCTCGTCGGCACCACGTGTTCGGCCGAATAGGTGCTCGTCGGCCTCAGACTCCCAGTAGCGGAATCGAGGGCAAGCCCGGGTGCAGGAAGTGCAGCCCTTCTCGCCGTGGATGCAATTGTCGGCACCGAGCTCGTCTTCGAGGTGGAACGGTTTGTAGGCACCGGGTTCGTGCTTGTACCCAATGACGTCGTGAGGACACGCGATCACACAGCCGGCGCAGCCGGTGCAAAGGCCCGAGGTGATGACCTCCTCGTGCAATTCTTTCCACTGGAAAGTCCAGCGTTCTTTCTTTGGCGCGGCTGGCGCAGTTGCAGTGTCGGTCACACTGAAAGCGTAGTGGTGAACGTCACAATTCGACCTCTTCGACCACACAGTCGGCGATCACCTGCGACAACTCATTGGGCAGACCTCCCGAACCTGCGACCCCTGTCACCAGCAGAAGCTCTTGCTCAATTTCGACGAATCGCTCGTAGGAGACCTCGCTCTGGAGATCGTCGAAGATGCACTGACAGAGCTTTATCTGCAGCAGCGTGTCGCCGCGGGGCTCGGTGCAGGCGGCCAGAAACTCGTTTCGATTCTGCTCGCTGTATTCGCTCTGGGGTTCAGCCCCGCATGCCGCGAGCAGTAAAAGCACTGGGCACAACACCGCCAGCCACTCCCAGACTCGAACACGCACCTCGGTGACCGTAGTCCGTGCGCTGAACGACTCGGAGTCGTGTCTCTCAGGTGTCGTCCCGATGACGCCAGGCGTCCATCTCGATCACATCGGCGAGTTCTCGACCCTCAGCCAGTTGTTGCTCGAGCCGATCGAACGCCGCATCGGTGGCGGAGGCCGCCGTCAGGGCCGACCAAAGGTCACGCCGTGGCGCAGGGGCGATGCCGCCATCGCCCCTTAACAAACCGGCAAGGGTGGGTAGCCACACAACTTCGCCGTCAACAACAGCGAGGCGTGTGTTCGTGGTCTCGTCGAACGAGAAGCCATTCAGCATGACCCAGAGATCGACAACTGAGGCGCCCGACTTGAGAGGCCAGACGCCTCATTTCCTTGTTCATCCATCTCCAAGAAGAGCCAGCTCGCCCGCTCGACTGAAGACCGCATCGAGCATTTCTTCGGTAAGCCGACCGGTAAAGGTGTTCTGCTGGCTCACGTGATAACTGGACAAAATGGTCCCAACACCGGGAACTTCAACTTCGACACCGTGGCCGAAGGCTGGCCGGGGCTTCACCCCCAAGTAGCTACACAGCGCCTGGTAGGCGAAGGCCCCAAGCGCTATGAAAACTCGCCCGTCGAGCACTTCGAGCTCACGGTCGAGGAAGGGGCGACAGGTGTCACGTTCGGCGGGGGTTGGCTTGTTTGCGGGCGGCGCACATTTCACAGGCGACGTCACATAGGCCCCGGCAAGTACCAGACCGTCGTCGATGTCAACACTCTCGGGCTGATTGGCGAATCCGGCTCGGAACATGGCCCGATAGAGCCAATCGCCTGACCGATCACCGGTGAACATCCGACCGGTGCGGTTTGCCCCGTGGGCGGCGGGAGCCAGACCCATCACCACCACACGGGCATGAGGATCGCCGAACCCGGGAACACCACGACCCCAATAGTCCCAGTCGACGTACGCGGCTCGCTTCTCGCGCGCTACCTCTTCGCGCCATTCGACCAGCCGGGGGCATGCCCGACAACCACCGACATCAGACGCGACCAGTTGCAGCGCCGATGTCTTCGCCTGCTCATCCCGGGATGCCACGGGCCCGACGGTAGATACGGTGGGAGTCAATGGCACGTTCGACGACAACCTCCAAGAAGCCCAGGAAGTCGAAGAAGGCAAGCGAGACGCCGAAACCGACGACCGTTTTGCTCGTGCGCCATGGCCGCACGCCAACCACCGGCAAGGTGCTCCCTGGCCGCGCTCCCGGCCTTCACCTGGGCGACGAGGGCAAGGCCCAGGCCCAACGGGCGGCCGACCGCATCGCTGCCCTCGGCGAGGGAAAGATCGCCGCGGTCTACGCATCTCCGATGGAACGAGCCCGTGAGACGGCTGCACCGATCGCCAAGGCCACCGGCCTTCGAGTGCGTCAAAACAAGGGTCTCATCGAAGCTGACTTCGGCGAGTGGACCGGCCGCAACCTCAGCGATCTCTACAAGTTGAAGGAATGGGAGCAGGTTCAGAAGTACCCCAGCGGTTTCCGTTTCCCCGGAGGCGAGTCGTTCACCGAAATGCAGACTCGCATGTGCAACGCCATTCACGAATTGGTTGGCCAGCACCCAGGGCAGACCATCGTGTGTACGTCCCACGCCGACACCATCAAGGCAGCGGTCGCCGAAGCAATGGGCACCCACCTCGATCAATTTCAACGGATCGTGATCGGGCCGTGCTCGATCACCGCCATCACCTACACCTTTACCGGGCCCATCGTTTTGGCGGTTAACTCCATGGGCGACGATCTCACAAACCTCGTTCCGAGCTGATCGCCCTCCACACCCATGACGACGTCCTTCGAGTTCAACGACCCAAACCACTTCACCACTGGCGCTATCGGCGAGCCCGGAGCGCGCGTCTTCTATCTCCAGGCCGGCGACCTCACCGGGCACGTTTCGCTGAAGCTCGAGAAGCAGCAGGTCCTTGCCCTCGCTCAATTCCTGCGCAGCGTGCTCGACGATCTTCCTGCTCCTCCTCCCGATCTAAAGCCGGCCGAGCTGTTGCAGCCGATCGATGCCGAGTGGATTGTCGGCCAGATTGCCGTCGGGGTCGACGAGGCCGACGCTGAAATCGTGGTCATGGTGGAAGAAGCAGTGCCGTTTGACGAAGACGAGGACGACACCGACGACTTCCTCGCCGATGTCACCGCCGGCCAAACCCTGCGCGTGCAGCTGAATGCCGCATTGGCCGCAGCCTTCGTAGCCAAGGCTGATGCCCTCATGGAAAACAGTCGACCTCCATGCCGATTGTGCGGCCAGCCGGAAGATCCTGTCGGCCATGCCTGCCCCCGTCTGAACTGAGCATCTGGTGTCCGAGTCGCGACCCATCGAGCACACGGCGCCGGACGACGCTGCCTTCGCTCACGACGCCGAAACCCTGGTCGAGCTGTTCGAATCGGGCGAGATCGAGGTGGAGGGTCGTATGCCCAACAGCTCGAACACCACCCTGCTGGTGACCGTCACCGGCTACGCGGCCAGCGGCGACAAGATCACGGCCCAAGGGATCTACAAGCCGGGTGACGGTGAACGACCGCTCTGGGACTTCCCACCCGACCTCTACAAGCGCGAAGTGGCTATGTATCGGTTGGCTGCGGCCCTCGGGATGTCGGTAATTCCGGCGACCACGATCGGCGTTGGCCCGCTCGGCGAGGGTTCGATCCAAGCGTTCGTCAACGCCGACTTCAGCCAGCACTACTTCACCATGTACGAAGACGGCGTCGCCGTCGACGATCTTCGCCAGCTCGGCCTGCTCGATCTCATAGCCAACAACACCGATCGCAAGTCGGGTCACTGCTTGTTGGGCCGCGATGGTCGGTCCTACGGCATCGACCACGGTTTGGCGTTCCATCACGAATGGAAGCTGCGCACCGTCATTTGGGACTTCATCGGCGAACCAATCCCCGACGCAGACCTTGAAGCCATCCAACGCTTCGTCGACAGCGGCCCACCCGTTGAGCTGAGCTGCCTGCTCAACACCCTTGAGGTCGATGCAATGATGACCCGAGCCCAGGCCGTCCTCAACGAAGGTCTGTTCCCCGACGATGACTCCGGCGGCCACCGCTGGCCCTGGCCTCTCGTCTAATCACGCTTGGACTTGGTTAGCCGCCGACGATGATGCGACGACGGGGCGTTGCCCGGCTTGGGCGGGTGGGTTTGTCGGCGAGTCCGACACCTGCGGCGAGCCCGGCCTCGTCGGTTTTACGGGCGGCCGATGCCAACCGTTGCCTTGGTTTCACCGGCGACGGTCGGTGGCCCCGTTGTCTCACCCGACCTCTGCGACGCGACCGCCGACGAGAAAGACGCGTCCGAAACCCGAAGCCCAAAAAATGGAGCAGCTCCGAGCCAAGGAATGCGGTGGCGCCGACCGCTAAGCCGAGATAAGTGGTCATCACTCTTACTAGGATCGACGGCGTCGCCGTTGATCTTTATAGGTGAACCCCCTCGCCTACTGAGTTGTACGAATCAGTTCGGCTCGCCGAACGCGGCGACGACGTCGGAGCCGCTGAGGAAATCGTCGGTGAAGCCGTACGTTCCGGTTTCAAGAAGTTCGCGGCCAGCGGCGGCTAACGCGCCATGGACGGAGCGGGCGATAGCCGAACCAGTCGACACCCGTCGCACACCAACAGATGCCAGCTCAGGCACGGTCGGACACGTCGGCATCGTCAGTACGTTCAGGGGCGCTCCAACCTCGGAGACAACTCGTTGGATCTGTTGCAGCTCGGTCAGCCCAGGGGCGTAAACACACTCGGCGCCTGCCGCTACGAAGGCCCGCAGTCGGGCAATGGTGTCGTCCAGATCAGTGACTCCGTACAGGTGATTTTCGGTGCGGGCCGTAAGCACCAGGCCGGAAGTCTTGGCCCCCTCGGCTGCCGCCGCCACCCGATCGGTGGCTAGCTCGATCGGATCGATCGCTTTGGTCGCCGGGTTGTAGTCCTCGATCGAAAAGCCGGCGGCACCGGTGTCGCCCAGTCGCACGACGTTGGCCGTGACTTCCGAGGTCGTCTCGCCAAAGCAGCGTTCGCTGTCAAGGTTCAGGGGAACACCAAGGACCGCTACGAGCTCTTCGGCGTGGGCCAGAACTTCGGCGAGGGTGATGTTCTGGTCGTAGCGACCTTTCGACGCAGCGTGCCCTGCACTGGTCGTGGCCAGAGCTTCGAAGCCGAGCGATTCGAGAATGCGGGCCGAACCAACATCCCACGGATTGGGAAGGACGAACGTACCTTCGGTGTGCAGCTGCCGGAACCGGTCGGTCATGGTCATGGTCATGGTCATGGCCTCATCATCGCAGGCTGTTTAGTCGACGACCGTCGTATCTCCGACGAGGGTCGCGAAGTCAACAAGGGTGTGGGGCCGCAACCGTCGACGCGTCGCAGCATCAGCTTTGTCAACCATGGCAGCCACGCCAGCGAGCGTGGCTCCCGCTTGCTCGATCACGGCGACCAGGGCGTCCACGGTCGAGCCGGTGCTGAGCCAGTCGTCGACAATGAGTACGACGTCGTTGTCGACCAAGTCGAAAGAGCGCGCTTGGAAGTGTTCGGGCTCTCCTCGCCAGTTGGGTTGGGAGTCGAGTCGGATGTCGGCGCCCGGGTGGTTGCGGCCTTCTTTACGAACCAACACAAGACCAGCACCAAGTTCGGCGGCGACAAGGGCCCCGAAGATGGGGCCCCTCGCTTCCGGTGCCATCACTTTGGTAACGCCGTTGCCTCGGAACGGCTGGGCCAGCGCCGGCCCAAGAAGAGCAAGCAGGTCGGGTTGCCGCAGCACGCCGGCCACATCGGGATGTCCGTTGACCAGAGGGAAGTCGGCCAATAATCGTTGTCGCGCCCATTCACAATCCGTTGGTTCGCCGGTCATATGACCGTGACGCTAATGGCCCGGTAGCGTGCGGCTTGATGACAAGCGAGGACCTACACCGGCCAGAAGGCCGAGCAGTTCAGCCAGAAGGCCGAGCAGCCAAGCCCCCACCTCCGTCGTGGCCCCGCAGTTTGGCGCCACTGGCGGTTATCTTTGCCATCTCGCTCGCCATCGTCCTCATCGCCCTCGCGTTCCGATAGCAAGTGGGAGCGACAGCATCCCCTCCTGATGACCCGGCCCATTGGGTGCAGCGCCGCCAACAGGGAGCGGGCCTGGGCGACATGGTCGCCTTCTTCAGTAGCTCGCCCGAGTTCCAAACCAGCTTCGGTTCGATGATGGGAGCTTCAACCGGCGAATGGGTCGAGTTCATGTATGAGCAAGTGCTCGAACGAGAATCAGATCCGGGAGTCCGGGCCTACTGGATCGATCGGGTCGACACCGGCGGAGCCACGAAGGAAGACCTCATCATTCACTTCTCAGAGAGTCTCGAGTTTCAGGTGGCCACCGGCACCGGCTTGGCCGGCCTACTAGATCGGGTCGAGAAGTCCGAAGCGACTTATGCCGCCCTCGGCAATGACTACGACTTCCGGTGGGACACCGTGTCGTACTGGGGAAGAACGACGACTGGGTTCGAGGTGCGAGACGGCATCGTGGTGAAGCCCTGGTACGAATCGCTTTTCTCCGGCTCCCGGATCATCGAATCCTGGGTAGAGCAGGGGCCAGAGATTGGATCGCACGATGCCGGCATCGATCCCATCACCGTGCCGGGGGTGCATACCGAGTGCCGCGAGCTACTGGCGCCCATCGACCCCTTCCGATTCGAGTTGGCCATCGAAACCACGGCCGATGGACGACTCATCGACTGTGGTGGCTACAACTGGTACATCGCCGATGCGCCTCACTACTTCGTGAGCATCCACGACTACGAGCAGCGCTAGGCGTCAACGAAGGCTACCCAACTGGGGCTTGGCGGGGGCTGGCCTCGGACCGCACCGTAATCACGAACGGTTCACCCAACGTGAAAAGCCGTAGCAAGGTCAGTGGCACCTCGCCTTCGATCACGACAACCACGGTGTCTTGGTCGGCCATCACCGATCCACCGGTCAACGATCGATCGTCGGTCTGCGAGACCACGCTGGCGACAGCTACATCGTGCGCCAGCGTCGGGTCGAGCACCAGCGCTCCGGTCTGTCGATACACGGCGATGTCTAGGCCGTTCGCCCCGGCGGCCGCACCTGCATCAGCTACCTCGGCCAACACCCGTCGTTCACTGAAGGCCCTCCAGAGATCGAGGCTGATGCCGCCAACGAACAGCAGCACCAGCACCAGACCCAACCCGAACAGCGTGACCGAGCCGCGCTCGCATCGAGCTCCGCTGCGTGGGGTGGCCCTACATCGTGAGATCTTCATCGGCTGAAGGCTCCATAGTCGGGCGCACGCTCGGTGTGTTCCGCGGTCCACGATCGAGCGCCGAGCCGGCCGAGCACCGGCAGGTTTCCGCCGGGCAGTTCAACCGTCACCCGCACCGTCAGCGATTCACCGGGGGCGACATCAGGAACCAACTCGAGATGAAGCGATCCCGGCGGCAACTCATAGGCCACCTCTTGCTGACGAACAAGGGCAGCAACATCTGGTCGCACGGGACCGGAAACAACCACCAGACGAGCTACCTCAGCCGCGGTGTCACGGGCCGCTGTTTGACGCTCGACCCACGTTGGCAATGTCAAGATCAACAATCCGAACGGAAGTAATAGGAGACCGAGCACGAGCGGAAGTTCGACAATCGCACTCCCCCGTTCAGACCGAACACGTCCGCTCATCCCGGGCCCTGCTCGCGAACCGCGACGGCCTGCACAGTGAAGTCCCAGCCAGGCGAAATCGGAAGCCACCGCTCGAATCGAGCATCGACCTCGACCGTCACGACCTCATCTGTGAGCACACACCGAACCGCACCTGTCTGGTCACCAAGTCGGCCTGCCAACAGGGTCGAACGCACCGACTCGAATCGACGCTCACATGCACCGACAGCCGAACCCATTGGCGCCCCAGCGCGAGCTGCCTCCAACGTCGCCGAGCGCAAGACTCCCCGTCCGTACTGCCACATCGCGAACTGGACGATCAGGGTCACGAACACAAGCAACATGCCAATCGCTGCCACGGTCGAAAGCGCCGCCGATCCGCGCTCGGTCGGCGACGCACCGCCGACAGTTCGAAGCTGGCTAGACACCAAGTTGGCCGCGGATGGCAGCGATGAGATCAAGACCGACGCCCTCGAGCGCCGCGAACAATGCGACCAGCACCCCGATCGAGAGCGCACTGATCCCTAGCCACTCGACCACTCCCGAACCACGTTCGGACCATCGATCGGTCGAGCTGCTTCGCCCGTCACTCACTCGCCGCTCTATCGCCTCGGCTACGAGCGTTTGGTACATCAACATCACACTTCTCCCTGTTGGTTTTCGTCGCTGGCTGCGACCATCGAGGTTGTTCTCTGGCTTCTGTTCACCGGATTGGGCCCACTACGAGCGATGGCAACGCGGCGGCCACGAACAGCATCATCACGGGCGCTATCAGCAACAGCAGCGGCACCAACATCGCGGTCCGACGCTTCACCGCGCTTCGGGCAATCTCATCCCGCCGTTCGGCCCGCAGCCCCTCGCCGATGGCAAGCAACGAAGACGCCACATCGCCTCCCGATTGGGCGGACGCAGCAAGCAATCGATAAAGACGAGCGGCCGACGGCTCGGGCGTAGTCGCGGCCAGCCGGGTGTAGGCCTCTTGCGGGACCACGCCGCCCCCCATCCAGCCCAACGCCTCACGTAGTTCGGTGGCGACCGGGCCATGGCCCCGAGTGGCGACCGAGCGGACAGCCTCCACTGGGCCGTGCCCGGTCCGAAGATGGACTGCAACAAGGTGGGCGACGGTGTAGACCTCGGTCCGCATACGTCCCCGCCGCTCGTCAATAGCGCGCGTGATTCGGTTTCGTTCCATCGTGGCTCCCGGAAAACCAAAAGCCAGCATCATGAGCAAGGTGCCCGAAATCGATCCGAACACGATCAGCCCGAGGAACGTGCCCAACGCAAGTCCGCCCACGGCGCCGCACAGCTGACGAATCCGATGTTGCACCGAGTCGGTCTCAGCAATGCCGGCCTGTCGCAACCGCAACGTCAAGCGTTCGTTGTCGGTCGCATCCACGATGCCGGCCAGCCGCCCGGCGATTTCTCGAGCCGTGGGGCCAAAGACGCGCGTCGCCACCGACCGTTCGTCGACCGTGACTAACGAAACCACCTCCGCCGTTGCATGACCGGTACCCAAGCGGGATCGACCAAGCGAGGCATACGGACCGATCCGTCCCGCCAGTCTCTTGCGGGGCGGGGCGATGAGTCGAACAAACAGCGCAGCCGTGCATGCTGCGGCCAGCGCCGGCCCTATCTGCGACGTCATCACGCCGGCCCGAGCGTTCGGGCTTCGGTCGGCGCACGACCGAGACGACGAATCACGAGCAGCCCGACAATCGAAAGACTTCCACCCAACAGGACGACAAACCACCCCGCAGGTGACTGATAGAAGAGGCGATAGTCGCCCGATGTACTGCAGAGCATTGCCAGAACGGCGAATGGCAGCAGCGCCGCGCCGCGGGCCTCGAGCTTAGTTTCGAGCTGCGCCGTCTCGATCTCTTCGACGAGTCGAAGATCGTCCGTTGTCGCCGAGGCCAGATCATCAAGAATGTCGATGACCACCGACGACCCCTGATCGAAGGCGACCAGGATCACCTCGACGATTCGATCGGACACGGGGTCGGCCAACTCAGCTTGGACGACCTCGAGCGCGGCCCGCTGATCGAGAGCAGCAGCCAGCATCTGGTAACGAGCGAAAGATGGCCGCAAAGGCAGCGGTCCGGTTGCAGCTAGCTGACACAGACCGGCATGCACCGAGAGACTGGCCCGCAGATGTGTGAGCAGGTCTCGCAGCGCGTCGGGCCAGGCGGCAAGGCGCGCCGCCGTTTGTCGACGCCGTCGCTGCGACAACACAAGAAAGGGAGCCGAGCCGGCCAAACCGGCACCGAGCAAACCCAGGGGTGGCACACCGGTGAGGCCGACGGTTGCGATCAGACCAACGACGGCACAGCCAAAGCTCAGTAGCGTCGCCTGCAACATCGTGACTTGCGTGCCCGTCTGAGCCAGCCAGGCGCGAGCTTCACCCACCCGCGATGTGGGCCGGGCAATGTCCACTCGTCGACGCCGTGCCATCAGACGTACGCCAACCATCTGACCAACGATCAGGTAGACGAAACTTCCTGCTCCAAGCCCCGCGAGCAGCCTCATACCAGGGCCGCCCGGCCCTCGAGCAGGTCGGCGACGACAAGCCCCAGTGGCCGCAGCACACGGTTCAGGCGTTGCTCCAACTCAACGGGGAGGGGTGTTCCCGTCCACCTCAGCGGTGCCCCAAAGTCCTCACGAGCAAAGATTGGTTCAACCGTGAAATCGAGTTCTGTTCCTTGAAGCGGTGGCACCGCCACCACCTCCATAACCTGACGTCGGCCACCTACTCCATCACTGTTGGCCGACGTCGGCTCCTTGGCAACGTGCACCACAAGATCAATGATCGAACTAAAGACGTGCCGTACCTGGTCGACCATGACGTTGGGCCCGGCCATCACCGCGGTCGAGACCAGCGCCTGCAGACCCTGGCGGGCGCCGTTTGCGTGAATTGTGGTGAGCAATCCGCAACCAGCATTGCCGGCTCGGGTGAGGTCGTAGGCCTCCTCGCCCCGCGTCTCACCCACGATGATGAGATCAGGACGCATACCTAACGACATCCGCACAAGGTCTCTCAGACTGATGGCGCCAAGACCGTCGGGACCGGGCGACCGAGTTCGCCAGCGGGCCGCGTGAAGATGATCAACCGAGAGCTCAGGGGTTTCTTCGCAGGCGATCGCTCGAAGCCCAGCGGGAGCCGACCGCAGCATGGCGTTCAGCAACGTCGTCTTGCCCGAACCGGGCTGACCTGTCACCAGAACTCCGGTCGGAGTGCGCAGTGCAGCCGTAAGCAGGGAAGCAGCGTTGGCATCGATCGCTCCCCAACCAATGAGCTCATCGAGCGTCTCACGCCGCGTTAGATAGCGACGCAGAGTCACGTCGATGCGATCCGCGATCGGAGGGACAACCACTCCCAGCCGGCCTCGACCGTTCAACACCTGTGTCTGCACCACCGGTCGACTCTCGTCGACTGAGGCGCCCACGGTGGCCAACAGCTTCGAGATGGCGTGTGTAACTTCTTCTTCGCTAACCGGCTCGGAGTGAGCAACCAATCGCCCCCGAGCATCGATGTAGCTGACCTGGTCGCCATGAATAATCAGCTCTTCGTAGGGGAGCGAGTCATCGAGGAACGGCGTGAGCGGGCCGTAGTCGAGGATGGAACAGACGAGCCGATCGACCATGGCCCCCGGATCGTGCAGAGGACGACGACTGCCACCCGCTGTCGCTTCGTGCTGATAGTCGTCGACCAGGCGTCGGACCAGATTGGTCACGGCGGTTCGTTCGCCCGAGTCAACCTCGAGAACTTGAATGTTCTCGAGCGCCTGGCGCCGGAGGTCTTCGTATACCGCGGTCACGCGTGCACCGACTCTTGGGGACCCGCGGCCAGCGTGGCTGCAAGCCGGGTGATGGCAGAATGGAACGGACCACTGACCGCCAACGATGCGTCCCAGGCGGCTCTTTCGACCCGTCGATCGCGGCCGACCACAATGATCTGACCGATCCGGTCGCCGGCAATTGAACGCAACTGATCGACCAGCTGACACTGGGCCGATAAAGATGACGGCGCTCGGTTCATCACAACATCGACTGGTGTGTCGCCAATCAAAGACAACGCGTCGACCAGCCAATCGACGAATCGCAGAAGCCCAGTGCTTGTGCCATCGCAGACGGCTACAACATGGTCTGCTCGAGCGGCAGCAAGGCGACTGACTTCGTACCGATCGACATAACGAGAGAGGTCCTCGAGTTGGGGACCAAGTCGCACAACAACGCTGGGCCACTGGGCTGACAGCTCGGCAACGAGCTCGCCCACGTCCTCCGCTCGAACCAGCGACCAGTCGTCGCGAGACGCAAGACCGACGATCACATCGAACGGCAGCGGCGGCCCGCCGATAGCCGAGGTCGCCAAGCAGTTCGCCAGGCCGGCCTCAAGACTGGCCTCGAGTTCGGTCGAGGGCTGGGCTTCGGTTGGATCCATCGAGGAGCTCTCGTTGCGAGCAACGTCGACGGCAGCAAGGAGGTGGGGGTGAAGCCCGAGACCCAAACGGCGAGCAAGTGATGGATGGGTTTCGTCAACATCGACAACAACAGGACGACGACCAAACCGAGACAACCCGAGAGCTGTCGCCAGGGTCACCTCTGTAGCTCCCGATCCAGCTGGACCACCGACGGCGACAACATGCCGATCCTCAACGGCCCGACGAGTCGGCAGTCCGCTGGTGAGATCCTCGAACCGCTGCCGCAGGTTCGGGTCAGGCAAGCTCAGGCGGGCGAGGTCGAGCAGCTCTTCGCTGGTGACGCTTGCCGGCGAGTGGCAGTCGATACCGACGCGATCGAGTAGGCGGCGACCGGCACCTTCGCCCTCGGCCGGATCGTACAGACCGACGACTCGCAGGCCCAGATCGCGTGCCTGGTTGACGAACGGTGCCGACAACCAGCTGGTGTCGTCATCGACAATCACGACATCGATGCCGGCACCAAAGGCATCGCGGCCCTCGTGTAGCAAACTCACCGTCACATCAGCGACATGATCTCGACAATGCCGTTGCAAGTCGCCCCGCCAAGAACGGCCGCTCAGGGCAACCCCGAGATGCATCACGACTGATCCAGTTCGGCACCACTCGACCTCGCGTCGAGTTGCCAGGACGTCACCGCGGGAGCTCCCGTCGACCGAACGATTTCGACGTCGGCCACTCTGAGGGCGGCTACCAGAGCCAACGCTTGCTGCTCGTCAACTTCGATCGTCAGGAACGCTGCACCGAGTGAACCGCCGAATCCTGTTGCGACTGCAGCTGGTAGTCGAGCAACGCCAACATCGGTAACTACGAATACCGGCCGGCCAGACTCGCCGATCCCGATCACGTCGACACGGTCGCCGGTTGCCAGTGCCAGTCCTGCGAGAACCCGATCAGCGACCGGAAGGCTGAAGGTCCGCTGACCCAACCCAGTATCCAGGGGTGCCAGATCTGAGCGCAGAATCGGCTCCCCCGCTCCGATCGGACGTCGAATCTGCGCCGAAGCAAAGTCACCCGGAGCGAGAAAGTGGACGACCAGAGGGTCGGAGGCCGGCAACGTGACGGAGCGAAGGTGGTGTAGCTCCACCGCCGCCCCCCGGCTCAGGTCCGCGTCGGCCACCAGCACCTCGACGGTGGCCGACCGGTCGCGCAAGACCGAGCTAACGGCCGCAAAGGTTGTGAGCGCAGCCACAACCATGAGGCCATGGGCAAACGAGAATCGGGTAGAGAACCGATGGTTCAACTGCATGACGATCGAACGTAGAGATCGGTCGATCCAAGAGGAAGGGAGTTCGCAGCCCGTTGACAAGCCCTTGGGCCCGTGCATCCCCGGGACCAATACGTGCGATCGATGATGCGGTGAGCGTCGCCATGCCCTACCAGAAGTGGGCAGTCACCGATTCAACAGCACTCAGGAGTAATTTGCGATGCTTTGAGTTCACACTTGTGGTGGTAGACGCTACCCTCAGTGGTCATGGTCCGAATACAAGATGAACTGAGCGACGGCTGGGACGGCGTTCGGAAGGCCTATCCGCCGCTTCTCAACACGGCCCAAGTAGCCGAGATGCTCGATCTGAACGTGCGCACGGTGTTGGCAATGGCCAACGACGGCCGCCTTCCCGCCAGCCGCCTGGCCGATTCCCGGAAGTACCACTTCCTTCTCGAGGACGTCATCAAGACGCTTCAGGCCAATCGGATTGCCGAGCACCAGGTCGACAACGTCAACACCTGAATAACGCTCAACACCTCAGCAACCCAACACCTAAGCAGCCCAAAACCCGCTCAAACCGTCAACGAGGCGTTTCAGATTCGGGCAATCCAGGTGATCATCGGAAGCGGGAGAAGCCAGTGGCTGCCGTTGTGATCGACACCCTCCACGTGCGTTTCGCTGCATGCTCGCAGTCGACCAGACATTGGCGCCCCAATTCGTCGCGAGAGCGCGACGGCCTCTTGACTTACCAGCACTTCCCGTAGGCGCGCGACCAGGCTGCCCGGATGACCGGTACTAACGGAAATGGGGCGGGCCTGCCCACGGGTGAGGCGCACCCCGGCGATGGCCCACGTCGCGATATCGAAGCGTTCGCCACCCAAATTCTCAAGCGTCACGAGCTCGCTCCCAACATGACAGATTCGCCCGACCAGCTGACGGTCGGGTAGTTCGATCATCAGCTCGACACCCTGAGAGCCAAGCCCCATGAGCGCCACCGGAAACGACGACGTGGATGCGTCGTGTTCGGCCTCGGCTGCTTCCGCGAACTCGCGCTCGCGGCGAACCTCTTGGCGAACTTCGCGTACGACCCGCTCAGATCCTCTGTCCATGTGATGGTGATCGACGGCATCAGTGTCGGCCTTGACCAGCCAAGCAACTCTTCCTCTAAATCACTATTAACGCTTGACAGATGTTATCAACGTTTGTTTATCTTTAAAGATGTTCAATCTACAAACCCCCGAAGATGCGATCGTGGCGCTCGCCGCAGCTACTGCGGTAAGTCTCGCCACGTGGCTCATCCTGAGTATTGGTGTCTGGTCGATCACCCTCCGTCATCTTTCCCTCGGACAAACAACCACCGTGGCCCGGCTACGGGCGTGGAGCATGCCCGGTTCACGACGGTTGGCACAGGCGCTCATGGTGGCCGGTCTTACCGGGACTGCGGCGTGCTCCCCAAGCGCTCAGGACACACCAACTCTGGTGTGGGTTGGCGACGTCGAGGCGGCCGAGACTTCAACAACACGGCCCTCAACAACACGGCCCTCAACAACGCCGCTAACACCACCAACCACTCAAGCCGCTGCTTCGACAACAGACCACGAGAACGCGATGAGCAACGTCGGCGTAGTAGAACCGCCAGCCGGCGGATCTGGCTTGGACGTCCACATCGTTCGCCAAGGAGAAAGCTTGTGGACCATCGCCCGTTCCACGGTCAGTGTCCGGTTAGGGCGCACCCCCACCGCAGCCGAAACTGCCGTGTACTGGCGACGACTCATTGACGACAACCGGTCCCGGTTGTTCTCGGGTCATCCCGACCTGATCCACCCTGGCGAGGAACTGATGTTGTCCTTTCCCTGACACCCATTCTCTCTCCCCCACACAAACGCGCCGTATGGGAATCAGCTCGCCTGCCGAGGCGTTTCCCCTCCATGGCCTCCATCACTGCTGAACTACTTTCCGACTTTCGGGTCGACATCACCAACGGCACCCACCCCTGGCGAGCCGATGAACCAGCGAGCCTTGGCGGCGACAACACCGGACCTAACCCCTATGACCTTCTCCTTGGAGCGGTCGCCTCGTGCACAGTGATCACGCTGTCGATGTACACCAAGCGCAAGGGCATCGAGATGACTTCGCTCTCCGTCGAATACAGCTACGACAAGATCCACGCCAACGACTGCGAGGCACGTGAGGACGATGCCGCTGGCATGGTCGACCACATTACGTCGCGCATCTTCATCGACGGCGACTTCGATGAGGAGACCCGCAACCGACTCATCGGCATCGCTCAGCGTTGCCCGGTTCACAAGACGTTGGAGGCTGGCATTCACTTCGAAGAAACGATCTTCGCCGGCTAACACTGCTTCTCAAGATGGAGATCCGCGGGGCTAGCGTTGAGAACAATGCGCCGCCTGGTCCGAACCCGCCCCGGCGGGGCCGGGTCCGGGTCGCAACTCCCGCCGCGCGATCCCCTGGGCCAACGGCTGCTGCCCCAATCAGTTCATTACGGATGGTGGATAACCGTCGGCGCCGCCGTCCTGATGTTCGTCGGTGTTGGCGTCGGCTACTACGGGCTTGCCGTGTTCCTACGTCCGCTGCAGGAAGAGAATGGCTGGTCGAACGCCGTTGTATCCGGAGCCACCGGTGCCTATTTCTCGATTGCCGGCGTCACCGCCGCCCTAGCTGGGCCCCAGATTGACCGACGCGGCCCACTGAAATTCATGCTGGTCGGCGTCGTGATGATGGGTGCCGCAGTCAGCGCCGTCGGCTACCTCACAACGGTGTGGCAGCTCTATCTCACCTATACCTTCCTCGCCATTGCCTTCGGGCTTGGTACCGGGACAGGGGTGCAGAGCATTCTGAACCGCTGGTTCGTGACCCGACGGGCCCAGGCAATGAGCATCGCCTTCACTGGTGTCTCGGTCGGCGGCATGGTGCTCGTGCCGCTCGGCACCTACTTGATCGGTCGCGGCGGACTCCGGCTCGCCGCACCCATGATGGGAGCATTGGTTCTGATCATTGGTCTACCAATGGTGTTGGCGGTCCTGGTGTGGGACCCGAAGCAAATTGATTCACAGGTCGACTTCGACCGACCGCTCGAGATTAAGAACCAGCTTCTCGACGAATCAGTACAAATGCGTACGTGGACTCGCCGTGAGGCAGCGACCACTGCCGCATTCTGGTCGATACTGCTCAGTTTCTTCCTGGTCTTGGCCGCTCAAACCGGCTTCTTGCTGCACCAGTTATCGTTCCTGGAAGACCGCTTCGGTTCGGGCCAGATCGCCTCCCTCACGCTCACGGTGACCGCGTTCGGCTCAATCATTGCCCGCCTGGTGGTCGGTCAGTTTGCCGACCGACTGGCCAAGAGGACACTTTCGGTCGCCCTCTTCGTCATCCAGGCCATCTGTGTGTTGGGCGTTGCGTTCATCGACAACGCAGTCACGACATGGATCTTCGTGCTGATCATCGGATTTACGATCGGCAACATCTACATGATGCAGGCGCTGCTGGTCAGCGAGATCTTCGGCTTCGCTTCGTTCGCGACCGTGATGGGTTTGATCTCGGTCGCGACCCAGGCTGGCAGTGGTCTCGGACCCTTCAGTGTCGGATGGCTCGAACAGCAGACCGGCAGCTACACACTTCCGTTCGCAGTGACAGCAACCGTCACTCTGGTCGCAGCGACTCTGCTGGTACTAGCCAAACCCCCCGCCGCATCCGCTGCCACAGCCAGCCCAGGCCGTAGCCTGACGAACACATGTTCGAGGACCTGAATCTGCAGCAGCGAGCAGCTGTCGACCACACCGGGTCGCCGCTGCTGATCGTGGCCGGCGCCGGAACCGGCAAGACCAAGACGCTGGTCGCCCGCGTCGTCCGCCTCATCGACGATGGAGCCGACCCCAACCGCATCCTGCTCCTCACCTTTACCCGCCGATCGGCGACCGAGATGATCGGGCGCGTCGCTGCTTCGTCCACCGACCGAGCGGCCACCCAGGTATGGGGCGGCACCTTCCATGCAATCGCCAACCGACTGCTGCGGCAGTACGGCTCGGCCGCCGGACTTTCCGCCACCTTCACCGTGCTCGACCAAGGCGACAGTACCGACTTGTTCGGTCTTGTTCGCAACGATGCCGACCGAAGCGTCGGCAAGCGGTTCCCCCGAAAAGAGACGATCACCGGCATCTATGGCCGCATGGTAAACAGCCAAGCCAAGCTGATCGATGTCCTCGAATCCGACTACCCCTGGTGCGCCGAACACATCGATGAATTGAAGGACATTTTCACCGCCTACACGGCGCAGAAGCGGGTCCATCAGGTGCTCGACTACGACGACCTGTTGTTGTTCTGGCGAGGCGTCCTGGCCAGCCCCATCGGCGGCACCGTTCGCGACCTGTTCGACCATGTGCTCATCGACGAGTACCAAGACACCAACCCCACGCAATCCGACATCATTCGCGGGCTCGTCCGTGGACCTGACCACCCCAACCCCACCGGCCTCTGTGCCGTCGGCGACGATGCACAGGCCATCTACGGCTTTCGCGCTGCATCGGTCGAGAACATGTGGGCCTTCAGCGACCACTTCCCGGGTGCCACGGTGGTGACGCTCGAGCAGAACTACCGTTCGACCACCCCCATCCTTGCCGTTGCCAACGAGGTGCTGGCCCAGCCCATCGGCGGCGATACCAACCATCACTTCCGCAAGGAGCTGTGGTCGACTCGCGCCACGGGTACCGTGCCGAAGCTGGTGACGGCCAATGATGAGGGTGACCAGTCGCGTTACGTCGCCGACGCTGTCCTCGATGCCCGGGAACGGGGTATCGATCTGCGAGAGCAGGCCGTGCTGTTTCGGGCCGGCCATCACTCCGATGGGCTCGAACTCGAACTCACCCGCCGCGACATTCCGTTCGTAAAGTACGGCGGCCTCAAGTATCTCGAGGCCGCCCACGTGAAGGACCTCCTGTCGCTGTTACGGATTCTCGACAACCCAGCCGACCAGTTGGCCTGGCACCGCGTGCTGCACACCCTCGAGGGAGTCGGCCCGGCCACGGTACGCAAGATCGTCGACGAGCTCGGCCTCGTCAACGGCGCATCGCCTGATGCTGTTCCCTCCCCGACCAACGATGGCGCCCTCGCCCGCTTCATTGACGGCATCGGGAAGACACCGGGGCAGGCAGCCACCCAGGTGGCCGAACTCAGAGCTGCGCTCGGCGACTGCAGCGGGGACGATATGCCACCGGCCGAGCAGGTCGACCGGCTCAAACCATTCTGCGCCCTCGTTTTCCCCAGCAACTACGAGAACGCGGCGGCCAGGCTGGCTGACATCGAACAGCTCGCTGCGACTGCTGGCGCCTACGGGTCACGAAGCCGATTCCTCACCGAACTCACCCTCGACCCGCCGTCGAAGTCGAGCGATAGGGCCGGGCCACCGCATCTTGATGACGACTGGCTGACGCTCAGCACCATCCACTCGGCCAAGGGCATGGAGTGGCGGACCGTCCACCTGCTGCACGCGGCAGACGGGAACTTGCCATCTGACATGGCCATTGGCGATAACGATGGCTTGGCCGAAGAATTGCGACTGCTCTATGTGGCCCTCACCCGGGCTAAGGACGAACTGACCGTCACGTTCCCGCTGCGATATCACGTCAACCGTTACGCGACCGACGACCGTCATCTGTACGCCCAGCTCAGTCGGTTCCTCGAACCAATGCGGACCAGCTTCGACGAAATCGCGACCAGCGAAGGTCGAGAAGATGCCGTGCTCGACCTCACCAACGTCGGCATTGCCGACGAAGTCGACACCGCTCTCCACGCGCTCTGGGACTAAACGCCGTGGGACCAGCAGATCGCTACCGGCTGGCGCTGTAGCCGCCGACAGCCTTCCGACACTCGGTCTAGAATCCCCGGGTGAACGCTCCGTTGCCCGCTGGTTGGTACTACGCAGATGGTGACCCTCCCGGTACGCATCGCTATTGGGACGGGTCGATATGGCAGGGTGGACCCCAAGCGGTGGCCACACCCGGTTTCGCCCCGCCTAAGCAGCTCTACGCCGAGGGAAGCCAAGGTGTCGCCGCACTGGTGCTATCGATCCTTGGGTTTGTTGGCTGTTGCCTCATCACCTGCCCCATCGGGTGGTACCTCGGCGATGCCGAGATCCAGGGGATCGAGGCCGGCCATCGCGACCCGGCAAATCACGGCATGGCCAACGCCGGCCGCATCATCGGAATTGTCGGCACGGTTCTGCTGGTACTCGCCGTTGTCGCCTACGGCGGATTGATCGGCCTCTCAGCCGTCTTCGCCCAGTGATGGCCGTGGCCCAGCTCCCAGCAGCGCACCGGCATCTGCCCCATCGAGTCGTCGGGCTTCGAGCTGGACTCGGGCTATCGCTGGCTGCCGCAACCGTGCTGGCCACAACATTCGGTGATGGCGGACCAACCCTCTGTGCCGTTCGACTGTGCACGGGCCACGCCTGTCCCGGGTGCGGCATGACTCGCGCTATCGCAGCCGGCCTACGGGGCGACGTCGCAACTTCGTGGCGTCTGCACCCCCTGGCCGCGCTTGTCTCGCTGCAACTGGTGGTTGTCGCTGTCGTTCTCATCACGGGCTGGAGACATGACCTCGCCCGCCGAGCCGTGGTGCCCGTCATCGTTCTCAACGCCGTCGCACTGGTGGCGGTATGGGCCATCCGCTGGCGACTTGGTCTACTCGATGCGGTCCTGGCCGACGGCTGATGCCAACCCGCACGCTCGTTATCCCGGCAACTCTCGATATGAAGGCCACGGTCCGAACGGCTAAGAACCCGCTCATGGTTGGCCCAACCGAGATGTGGTGGAGCACCCGAACACCAGCCGGGACGGCCACCCTCTCCCTCGAGCGAACGAGCGATGAACAGGTCTCGGCCGAAGCGTGGGGCGACGGCGCCGACTGGATGCTCGACCAGGCGCCTGCCTTACTGGGCGGGAGCGACGACCTTTCGGGATTCCAACCTGTTGGCGAAGTCGCCAAGTTGTGGCGGAACAAACCGTTTCGTCTCGGGAGAACCGACCGACCGTGGGATTCCATCGTGGCGGGTGTCTTCGGTCAGAAGGTCCAGGTTGAGAACGCTGTAAAAAGTCGGCGGCTGCTAGCTCGGCACTTTGGCGACCCAGCCCCCGGGCCTCGTCAGGGCTGGATCTTGCCCGGGCCCGACGTCGTCGCCCAGATGGCGTACCACGACTTCCACCGCCTGGGCGTCGAACGCAAACGAGCCGAGATTCTCATCCGATCGGGTCGCGAGATCCGACGCATGCCAAACCTGACCGAGAAAACCCCGGCCCAGGTACAGGCTCGCCTTCAGCATATTCGCGGCATCGGACCGTGGACGTCGGCCATGGTGACCGCGACATCGATGGGCGATGCCGATGCGGTGCCGGTTGGCGACTATCACATCCCGAACACCATCTCGTGGCTTCTGGCCAAGGAACCACGGGCCACAGACGAACGCATGCTCGAGCTGCTCGAGCCCTACGCAGGCCACCGGTGGCGAGTCATTCTGCTAGCTAAGACCTCGGGGGGAGCACCCAAGTATGGACCTCGCCTAGCGTTGAAAGGCGACGGCCTCCACATGGGCAGGTAGTCGAATATCAGGCCCGAGGTTCGGTTAGGGCACGTCTGATTAGAGGCAGGCGCGAGTGGCTTCGATCAGTGCCACCGCACGAGGGTCGCCGGCGATTCCGCCACCCATCTGATTCATCACGTAGCCAAAGCCGACCCCTGCCTCGGTGTCGGCAAATCCGAGCGAACCGCCTGCCCCATAGTGACCAAACGAGTTGTCGCTGAGGAATGGTAGGAAGTCGGCCTTCAGCATGAAGCCGTGGCCGAAGCGAGTGGGCAGCACCAGGCACTGATCATCGCCGTGCACCTGTTCAGCCCGCATGGCATCGACGGTCGCATCGCTCGTAAGGCGCACCGCGTCGACCTCGCCGATGGTTGCGGCATACAACCGGGCCAACGAACGGGCGTTGGTGATGCCGTTCGCGCCGGGCATTTCGGTGGCATGCACTTCGCGAGTATTGAAGGGCATTCCGCCGCCACTGATAGCGAGTGCTCCGTCCATGGTGAGAGCCCGTCCCCCGTTCGTTCCGGGGCCGGCGATCTTCATCATCAGTTCGAGTTCGTCAGCCTCCGGTCGAGGGGCCGCCCGCAACACCGCCACCCGAGGCTCCTCTTGTTCCGGGAGCCCGATCCAGAAGTCGAGACCCAGCGGGCCGGCAACCTCATCGGCGAAGAACTGACCGAGCCGGCGGCCGTCAACTCGGCGAACCACCTCGGCCGCAAGCCATCCGTAGGTAAGAGCGTGATAGCCGTGAGTGGAACCGGGCTCCCAGAGCGGCGCTTGGGCGGCGAGCGCTTCGACCACCGGGGCCACGGCCAAAAGCTGGTCCAACGAGAGCTTTTCGTCGACGGCAAAAAGGCCGGCCTGGTGACTCATCATCTGGCTCAGCGTGATTGTCTCCTTGCCCGCCGCTGCAAACTCAGGCCAGTAGGTGGCAACCGGTTCCTCATAGGAAAGCTTGCCGGACTCCACCAACATGGCGATACAGATCGCAGCAGCGCCTTTGGTGGTCGAGAAAACGAGGGCCAGGGTGTCTTCGGTCCATTCAGCACCCGACTTCTTGTCTGCCGTCCCGCCCCAAAGGTCAGCGACCCTGGCTCCGTCGACATACAGGGAGAAGGCTGCTCCAAGCTCGAAGCCATCATCGAAGTTGGCCCGAAAGGCATCAGCCAGTGGCCCGAACCCGTCAGCTACATCACCGTGAATCTCAACCATTCCCCGATTGTCACACGGCCAACACGGCCAACACGACCCTCACCAATGACTCTCACCAGCGACCGCTACCAATGGCGGAGATCGATGGGCCAAACATCTACAACGTCCTCGCCGTCGACCACCCACATCCGCTCGTGTTTGGCCACCGTTGGATCGATGTGGGCCGGATGGAGCTTGATCTGATCGCCGACTTTCAGCTGGCCGGGCTCGACGGTCAGTGTTGCGTGCTCGTCGGAGCAGAATCGCAGCTCTCCATCGGGCCAGGTAGGATTGCCGTGATCCATGCCAATGGCTTTCAGGCCGGCATCGGCGACGGCCCAGCCCTTGGAGCTCACCGAGACAATGCTGGCCAAGACCGAGAGTGCCTGTTCGAACGGCACTTCGAGCGTGCCGTACTGCGTGTCCATCAGACAATACGAGCCCGCCTGAATCTCGGTGGCCCACGTGTTAACGGCGTAGGTGCCGGTACCACCGGCCGAGACGATGTCGCCGCCGACATCGGCGTGGGCCTGTAGTAGCAGGGCCATGGCATCGGCGACCTTGGCCTCGCGTCGTTGTGGGTCGGGCACCATCATCAGGTGGCCTTCATAACCCATGACCCCGCGCACCTCGAGGCCCTCGGCCCGCGCTGCCTCGGCCAGTCGCCCCGCTTCAGTCGGGTCACAGCCACACCGAGGTAGGCCTACCTCAACATCGATCAGGATCTGCCGTACACCACCGGCCACCACGCCTTGCAGAACCTCATCGGAGTCAACGGCCACCGTGATGTTGCACCCACCATCGACCAAGAGACCGAGCCGGGTGTAGTCGAGCGTCTCGTTGGCGAGAAGCAAGTCAGTGTCGAGCCCGGCGCTGGCCATGCCGGCGATCTCGGCAATGGTGGCAGCGCAGAAGTTCGCATGGCCGACTGCCACCATCTCCTTCGCTAAGGCCGTCGACTTGAACGCCTTTACGTGTGGGCGCAGCCGGTGGCCGGGCCGGGCCTTCGCCATCGCCCCCAGATTGCGATCGAACGCCGACCGCTCGACAACGAGCGCCGGCGTCGGAATCTCGTCGATGGTCCTCGGAGAATGATCCACCCCGCTCACCGTATGTCAGCGGGGTGGGTGTTGTCCCGGTCACATGCCAACCGGTGTGACGCTCAGTAAGAAGCGAGGGCTTCGGAGACCTGAGCCCGGTAGCGATCGACGTTGGCCATCTTCACGGTGTCGAAACCACGGACCATGTCGTACAGTCCGGCGATCTCGGCTGCCTGCTCGTAGTTCCCGGCATCGAGTTTGGCCAAAAGCTTGGCGACCAGATCGCGGTACTCGCCAATGAGCTCGCGCTCGGTGCGGCGCTCTTCAGTACGCCCGAAGGGGTCGAACTTCTTACCTCGAACCTTCTTGGTGCGCAGAAGCCCTTCGAACATTTTGCGGCCGGCAATCTCGGGGATGGCGATTTTCTTGTCGTAACCGGCGGCCTTGAAGGTCGGCGGTTTCAGCTGATAGCTCAGCTTGGTGTCGGGGCCGAACTTTCGCTTGGCCTCGCCGGAGATGTCCGACTTCATTGCCAGCCGGGCCACTTCGTACTCGTCCTTGTAGGCCATGACTTTGAAGAGCATGCGAGCCACGGTCTCGCTGAGATCGGTGCGATCACCGACCAACGCAGCCTCGGCTTGGCGCACCTTCTTGAGATCAGCCGTGAACTGACGGGCGTAGGCCTCATCCTGGTACTCGACCAGTTCGGGCAGCCGGTAAGCCAACACCTCTTGCAGCGATTCGCTGCCCCCGATGTCATCGGCCATGGCGGCGCAAGCGCCGGTGAGGGCCGCCGGGCCGACCTCGACATCGTCAACGGTGCCGACCTCGAGTTGCGTGAGCAGATCCGTTTCAACCGCCAGGCGGCGACCAAGTCGGAACGCCTCGAGATTGGTCTGGACCGATACACCGTTGAGCTCGATGGCCTTCTCGATGCTTGCGCTGGTGACGGGGAGCAAACCCTTCTGATACGCCAGGCCGACAACCATCACGTTGGCAGCGGGTTGGCTAGCGAACACTCGGCGAGCAATGCCAGCGGCATCAAGCCAAGTGTTGTTGGCAGCCAAGGTGGCGCCATCCAAAGCACTCTTGAACTTCTCGAGCTCGGGGAACTTCTCGGCCCCTCGGCCAGAGACCATGGCGCCAGTGGGCACCAAGGCGGTCGACACAACAGCAGATGTGCGGTTTGGGTCGGTGCGGTTGAGGTTCTTGATGGCGGTGACGATGTCGAACACCAGCATGGTGTCGGTGGCTCCGTCGCCCACTCGGTTGGAGGCTTTCAACAGCTCGTCGCCCTGTTCAGCGGCCAGGGAGATGCGAAGGTTCGACACTACGGGGCCGCCCTTCTGGGCCAGCCCGGTCTGATCGAGACCGGTGGAGTACTTCCCGTCGAGCAACGCTGCAGTCGCAATCACTTGGTTGACCGTGACGACACCGGTGCCGCCGATACCGACCAGGAGGATATTGGCTTCGGCCGGAATGGCCGGATCGGCGGGTAGGTCGCCGTCGGGAACGCCAGCTGCCGCCGTTTTCGTGGGCTTGTAGTCAAGGTCGATTTCGACGGTCACGAACGCCGGGCAGTTGCCGCCGAGGCAGGTGAGATCGAAGTTGCATGATTCTTGATGAATCTGGGTCTTGCGACCGAACGGGGTCTGCACCGGGTGCACCGAAGCGCAGTTGGAAACATCACCGCAGTCGCCGCAACCTTCGCAAATGTCTTCGTTGATCATCACGCGAGTGGTCGGCGTCGTAATGGTGCCGCGTTTGCGGCCACGGCGAAGCTCGGCTGCGCATTGCTGGTCGTACACCAGCACCGAGACGCCTTCGACATCACGCAGTTCGAGCTGGACATCTTCGAGCCTGTCGCGATGTTCGATACGGGTGTTCTTGGCGAAGGCGCTCGAGAATCGACCTGCATCTGACCCGTACTTCTTCGGGTCATCGGCCACCACCACGATCTGGGTGACGCCTTCGGCTTCGAGTGCCCGGGTGAGGTCCGGCACCGACATTGCCCCGGCCGCGTCCTGGCCGCCGGTCATGGCCACCGTGCCGTTGTAGAGGATCTTGTAGGTGATGTTGGTGCCGGCCGAAATGGCCTGGCGGATAGCAAGCGAACCCGAGTGAGCGAAGGTGCCGTCACCCAAGTTCTGGAATCGGTGCGTCTCGTCGAGGAAGGGCGCCATGCCAACCCACTGGACGCCCTCGCCACCCATGTGGGTGATGCCAAAGTTCTCGCGCTCCATACCCAGGGCCATACCGTGGCAGCCGATGCCGCCGCCGGCCATTGAGCCGTCGGGCATAACCGTGCTGCGGTTGTGAGGGCATCCCGAACAGAAGTAGGCGCCACGGTCAGGCAGTTCCTTTGCCTCCGCCGCCACCGAAACTGGAATAAGCACACGGGGCTTGGTGAAACGGTCTTCGGGGATGACCCGTGCAAGCCGGCTCTTCAACGGACCAGTGAGATCCTCGGCCAGCAACCCCCCGTAGGTGGGCAAAAGAGGTCGGCCCTCGTCGTCGAATTTGCCGAGAATCCGCGGGGCCCCGGTGCGGCCGTAGAGGATGTCGCGGATCTGGGTCTCGATAAAGGCCCGCTTCTCTTCAACGAC
Organism: Acidimicrobiales bacterium; assembly: GCA_047638695.1. Lineage (GTDB taxonomy): Bacteria > Actinomycetota > Acidimicrobiia > Acidimicrobiales > SZUA-35 > JAHECQ01. The sequence continues at coordinate 52,356 of JBLINY010000008.1, forward strand.
GATGATTTCTTCGAGGCCGTCGGCGAAGCCGGTGAGACCATTCGGCTCGAGTGGCCAGATCATGGCTGGCTTGTAGAGCCGGATGCCTGCCTCTTCAAGCTGCTCATCGGTCTCGAATCCGAGCTTGGTGAGCGCATCGCGCAGCTCGCCATAGACCGGGCCAGCGGCCACGATGCCGATTTTGGCCGGCGCCGTATTTACCACTCGGTCGAGACCGTTGGCGGCCACAAACGCCCGGGCTGCATCGAGCCTGGGGCCGAACATGTCTTCCTCGGCGCCCATCGAGAGCGGCGCAATCAACGTCGTGGTCTGCAAATGCTTGAACTGCTTGCCGTCTACCTCGAACTCGGGCTTGACGATCGAGACCCGGTTGGGCGAGGTATCGACCGTGCCGTAGGCGTCGGCGACGTTGCTGTGAATCTTGAATCCAACCCATGCGCCGGAGAAGCGCGACATCTCATATCCGAAGCGACCGAAATCCAGGACCTCTTGCACACTGGCGGGATACAGCGTCGGCATGGCCAGGTCTGCCAACGCCCACTCGGATGCTGAGGCAATGGTCGATGATTTGCAGAACGGGTCGTCACCGGCGACGGCCAGGACGCCACCCTGGGGGTGAACGCCGGACGAATTGGCGTGACGGAGAGCATCACCGCTGCGGTCGACGCCGGGGCCCTTCCCGTACCACATGCCCAGAACGCCATCGTAGGTGGCGGTCTTCTCGAGGGCGGTCTGCTGGCTGCCCCACACGGCAGTGGCGCCAAGGTCTTCGTTGACACCACTGATGAACTGGATGCCGTTGGCCTTCAGGATGGCCTCATCAGCCTCGTATGCCTGATCCATGCCGCCAACCGGCGAACCTCGATAACCCGAGATCAGGCCGGCCGTGTTGAGACCTGCGGCTTCATCAGCTCGGGTTTGGTCGAGGAGGAGTCGCATCAGGGCTTGAATCCCTGACATGGCCACCTGACCTTCGGTGGCTTCCATCCGGTCGCTGAGGCTGTACTCGATCGCAGTCACGTCAGCGACTCTAAGTCTCCAAGCGGCTTCGGTCGAGACCTGTCGAACATTGCCGAGAGGCCGGCGACAGCTTGCCCTAGGGTCGAGCCGCTATGGCCCCGCCTCCTTCGCCGCCGCTTCTGCGTGTCGGTTGTCCGATGTGGGCCAATCGAGCCTGGGTTGGTCGCTGGTTCCCGGTCGATACACCGACCGGGCAAGAACTCTCGACCTACGCATCGTGGTGCAACACCGTTGAAGGCAACACAACCTTCTATGCCACCCCGCCAGCCGAGACGATCGCTCGCTGGCTTGACCAGGCTCCCGACCACTTCCGGTTCTGCTTCAAACTGCCGCAGGAAATAACACATCAGCGCCGGTTGCGCGCCAGCGGCGATGTGCTCACGGACTTCCTCGACCGCATCGAACCGTTGCTGCCGCATCTTGGCCCGCTGCAAGTGCAGTTGCCGGCCAGCTTCGAGCCTGATGACATCTCTGTGCTCGACACGTTTTTGTCGGGTCTCCCAGCCAGCTTCGGGTGGGCCGTCGAAGTCCGTCACCCGGACTTCTTCGTGGGAGGGCAGTCGGAACGACCACTGAACGACCTGCTTGCGGCCCGCGGCGTGAACCGCGTGACGCTCGACAGTCGGGCCCTTTTCAAAGGTCACCCGACGACGTCGGCCGAGAAGGAGGCCTGGGAGAACAAGCCTCGGTTGGCTGTCCGCCCCGTCGCCACTGGAACACAACCGCTCGTCCGCCTCATCGGCCAAAGTGACACCGAGGCGTCGATGGCCGAATGGGAGCCCTGGATCGGCAAGCTGGCCGAATGGGTTCAGGCCGGACTGGAGCCGCATGTCTTCGCCCATACCCCCGACAACGCTGACGCCCCCGATCTGGCCCGTCGCCTCTGGAGCCGCGTTCGCAGGCTGGTACCCGAGCTCGCCCCGCTACCCGTTCCGGCACTACGGACCGGAGTCGAGCAGCTGGACATGTTTCCCGGCACAGATGCGAAGCGCAACCCTGGACGCGACGAAGGGGCCGCCGAAACGGCCGCCCCTTCGGTCGAAGAATGGCTTCGTTAGTTGCGCAGGTCCGTTTCCATCTTCGAGCCGTAGTAGACGGCCTGAGCCTGGATCTTCTCAACAGCAATGATGGCTGGCTTCACGTAAGTACGCATTGATTTCTCCTCATTCATGGCAGAGACCGACAAGTGGTCCGAGTCGAAACCCGAACTCCCCCCTCCCTGTCCCCTGCCGCCCCGCTGGCGACACACCAAACCGTAGAAACCAATCCGACCTCACGCCATGAGAGGCATTCACTCGCTCGTCTGAGCCGATCGAACCACAGGCCACACAGAACAAACTCCAGATCGGGTCTGCCCAGACGCGACGAGGAGCAGATCAGCTACAGCTCGATGTTCCCCGAGCCGATGACCATCCCGAAGCCAGAGACCACACGTGACGGCTGCCACCTGAGCCATTTCGACCACGTGGGCAGCGAACCCACCTATTTCGACGGCTCGACGCGAAGCGATATCCAGAGAACAAGGCAATCGGAAGGGACGCAATTGTTGCTCAGCACACCGCAATCACAACCCGTTCTTCCACGACTCCGTGCCGATCGACGATTGGTATCGTTGGTCGTCGGCTCAGCCGTGCTGCAGGGACTGCTGCTAATGCCAGTTCCTCTGGTGATCAGAGACGTCTTCGATGAGGCCATCCCCAACCAGGACAGCACTCGTCTCATCGTGTCCGGCATCGGGCTGATCATGCTGGTGACACTCAGCGGCGGCATCTCCACCCTCCTCCGACATCTCACCATCCGCATCGTTCAATCACACGTCGCCGATGTGCGGATCGCTCTCGCCGGTCACTTGGTCGCAGCTCCATTGCCGGCGCTACAAGATGCAACCGACGAGACCATCAGGGATGTCTCAGTTCAAGACACGCTGCGCTACAGCTCTGCCATATCAACGGTGACCACCCATGTGCTGCCGAGTGTTGTCGCGGCGATCATGGTGGCCGCCGTTCTCACCGTCATTGACCCGTTGATGATGGCGCTGTCGACCGTTCTGGTTCTGCCGCTCATCGTGCTGCATCGGACCCTCGGTCGGAGCGTACGCCACGATGTCGATGCATACCACAACAGCTTTCGGTCATTCGGCAGCGGCGTCACACGGATGAACAAGCGAGCTCCCGTGACCCGGGTTCACGGCGCACAGCACCTCGAATTGGCACTCCACCAAGCCAGAACTGATGATCTCAGAGAGACGTCGCACATCGTCGACAGAACTCGCAGTATCTACACCTGGGCCATGCAGAGCGTTATCGTCGGCGCCGCGCTCGGCATCCTTGTGATCGGCGGTCTGGGCGTCGTCCGGGGCCACCGCACGCTGGGCGAGCTCTTCGCCTTCTATGCCGCCATCGCTCTCATTCGCCCCGCGCTCGACGTCTCGGTACAGGCCGCACCGACGATCGCAGCTGGTCGGCTCGCCCGTCAACGACTCGATGACCTCGCCGATCTCGATCTCGGCGATGACCATTGGGGCAGCACCCAAATCGACTTCGCCGGCTCGATTTCGGTGGAAAGTGCGGGATTCGCACATGGTGACCGTCAGATCTTCGAGAACATTTCCTTCACCCTCGAGCCGGGCACTGTAACTCTTCTCCGGGGTCCGAACGGCTCGGGAAAGACGACGCTCGTCAGACTGTTGTGTGGCTTGCTTCAACCAACACAGGGCTGCATCCGAGCGGACGGCATCGACTACCACGAACTTGATCTCATTACGCTACGACGTTCGATCGGGGTTGTCTTTCAGGAAGCATTGGTGGCCGGTGAGAGCATCGCCGAGGCTCTCGCCTACGGCGACCACGAAGCTGACGATGCCGCCATTGATCATGCGGTTGAGGTAACGGGCTTCGACACGGTCCTGGACCGACTCACCGATGGAATCCACACTCGAATAGGAGAGGGTGGCATCACCCTCTCCGGCGGCGAACGTCAACGGTTGGCCATCGCTCAGGCCCTCGTACGACGCCCCCGTCTTCTGCTTCTCGACGAGCCGACCAACCACCTCGACGCGACCGCGGTCGCAGCTGTCGTGGCCGAACTCGTCGGTCGACCGGACGGACCGGCAGTCCTCGTGGTCACACACGAGGACTCCCGGCGATTCCAACCCGACCAGATCATCGAACTCACCTCTCAGCATTCCGCAACGGCAGGAGTACCAACATGACCAGCACAATCCGCAGCGCGGAGTTTCTCAGTCGAACGCCCGGCACGGTCGAGATGACCATTGACGATCACACCGTGGTCGTCGATCGCAACGGCGAGCAGATGGTCACCCTCAACGCGGTCGGCGGCCTGATCTGGGAACTGCTCGCGACTGCGACCCCGATCGAAACACTCATCAACGCCTGCAGCGCCGCCTACCCAGACGTCGATCAGGTCGCCATCGCTGCAGACGTCAGCAGCTTCGTCGACGCGGCAATCGGCATCGGCGTAATCGAAGCCAGCGGTTCCTGACATGTCTACAGCGGCCCACACCGTCTCCCCAAGCAATCGGGCTGAGCTTCTCAGAACGGTTGCGACGGATGGTTACGAGATGGAAGTGGTCGGTCCTTCAATGTTGCCGACCATCTCGCCAGGAAGTCGTCTGAGGTTCAAGAGCGATCGACTTCCACGGTCCGGTGAGCTCGGGCTGTTTGTCGATGAGCACGGTTCGCTGGTGGTGCATCGGCTGGTCGCCAGCTTTGGTGGGCGACACCTTTTTCTTGGCGACAATCGCGTTGCGACCGATGGTTGGATCCCCTCTGAGCAGGTTGTCGGGCGAATGGCGGGCGTTGTCGCCGGACCGGTGTCAACCGCACTTCAGCGCAATCCGTTCGGGCATCGACTGCAGCTGATCTTCCGCGCCCTTCTTAGCCCGATCCGAGTCGCCCGAGATCAACGTTGGAGCCTTCGCCATGCGAGTCAATGAGCTAGACCCCAAGTCCGCTGCACCTTGGACCATTCTCGTCGGGAACCTCGCCATCAGGTTTGACCTGGGCGCCAACCCAACGTTCGATCGGAGGACCAAGAGGTTTCTGGCCCCGGCACCCCTCACCGATGTTGACCCCAACCACACGGTCTCGATCGAGGCCGGTACCGCTCCCGCTCCCAAGAGACCTTCGAACGCCATCGACGACATGGGGGCCGAGATCGAGTTGAGCGCCGCGTCCCTGTGGCTGCGACACGGCGGCCACGTTATTGCCGGAGATAGCTCATCCACGCGGATCTACCTCGACGCCGCGTCGGAGCAGTGCGATCCTTACCTGTTCATCATGGCGTTCTTCAACCGTCTTTCGCTCCATGAGGGCTGGGTTCCGCTCCATTCGGCACTGCTGCAATGCGACCAAGGTGCGACGATGTTGTTCGGGCCATCCGGGCGAGGAAAGTCGACAACTTCCGGAGCCGCCCTTCACGCTGGCTGGGCCGTCGCAAGCGACGACATCACGTTCCTCCGTTCGATGCCTTGCGGAGGCATCGAAGCCCTTGGCTTGCCCCGCGCTCTCTCCATCCCAGACGAGGCCATTCCTTTGAGCCTCCGGGGCCAAGCATCGGATTCGACCGACCATCGCGATCGGCGCGTCATCGGCAACTTCGATCGCTGCGATTCTTGGCAGACGGTCGTCGGCTCACTCGTAGTCGACCACGGGCTCTCGCCTGAGACCACCGTGCAAGAGTTAAAGAAGCTCGAGTTCGTCCAAGCGCTCGTCCGCTGCGAAGCTTTCGCGGCCCGTGGTTCTGATGAGCAAGCTCGCTCGCTGGAGGTAGTCGAAGGGCTAACCGCGCTGCCCGCAGGCCGACTAATGCTCGGTCGGGAACCGTCGACCCGCATCGAAACCGCAGCGAAGTGTCTCCAAGAGAGCATCGAACGATTCGCCGATCGACTCGAATCGGTGCCCGTATGATTGCATCGTGGCGATCGACCCCGTTTGGGGTTGTTGTCGCTCTCTCGGGCCGTCAACCGATTCTTGTCGAACTGCTTGGCGAGGATGCCCGCCGCTGGATTGAACGGGTCAACAACGGCGAACTGCACGACGCCATCGCCGAGCAGCTCTTACCTTCGAAGCTGAAATCATGAACGACTCGGTCGTGTCAGAACCGGTTGTCGCTGCCATGTTGGCCTTCGGGAGACCAGACATTGCTCTCCGGCCGCCTTCTTCTGATGCCATCTGCTTGCCAACGAACGATTGGCAGCTGCTACTGAGCCGGGTCGAGCAACAGCGCGTTTCCGGCACGCTGTGGGCAGCGATCGAGAACGGCTTTCCTGTCACCCCTCTCCAGCGGGTCGAGGCGGCTCAACTCCATCACGAGTCGATGACGATGCTCGTCAAGCTGGAGGCAACCGCCCTTTGGTTGGTCGGCCTTCTCCGGGACGCAGACGTCGATGCTCGAATCATCAAAGGGCTGGCGACGGCCCATATCGTGCACCCGACACCGGAACACCGGGCCAGCGGAGACGTCGATCTTCTCGTATCTCCCGACCAGTTCCGAACGGCTCTTGCGGCTCTCACTCGCGCCGGAGTGAGGCGACAGGGTTCGTGGGGCGAGGGCGCCGACAGTTTCGCCAAAGAGGTCGTGTTCATCAGCGATGACATCGAGATCGATCTACACCAAAGTTTGGCGTTCGGCGCCCGGTGGCGCCGAGCGACAGCAAGCCTGATGGCGAACGGTCTCGACCTGCCGTTCATCATTAAGGGGCAGCCGGTGAAGACACTCTCGATCGAGGGACTCTTTATTTCTGCCTGCGTCAGCGCAGCGCGTGGTGACGGCCGCCTGAGTGGGCTTGTCGACATTGCAACGCTGAGTCACCGCCCAGATCTCGACCTCATTCGGGTCAGGCAGTTGTTGGAGCGCGAGGGGCTGGCACCCATGATTGAGCCCGTGCTTCAGCTCACTTCTCGGCATCTCAAGATCAATCCGCAGGTGCTGCACATTGTGCAGACGTCGCTGGCAGGTCGACACCACCGACTGTTCTCTCGCCTCGAGAGGTCGGACGGAGGAGCGCGTTACCTCTACTCCTGTCTGTCTGGCACCCCGCGGTCGTGGCCCGAGGGCCTCAGAACGTTGCTTGTACCTGACGACGCGTACTTTGAGTCCGAAGGTCGTTCGAAGTCGAGCAATTGGCGGCGGGTTGCCGATCGAACCTCCGAGATGTTCTTGAGGCCGAGCATCTACCGTTAGAGCTGTGCCCGAACTGCCAGAGGTCGAGACCGTTAGGCGCCAGCTGGCACCACGACTGACCGGCCGGCGCGTGACCAACGCCGGGTCGCACCCTTCAGCCAAGTTCACCCCGGCGACGGCGTTGGTAGGCGTCACCTTTGGCGAAGCCGGTCGGCGGGGTAAGTACCTGCTGATCCCAACCGGTGACGGTCGTGAACTTGTGGTTCACCTTGGGATGACCGGCCAACTCCGATTTCGGGCCGGCGGCCCCGAGACCGACGATCCGTATCTGAGGGCATGGTGGTGGCTCGACGACGACCAAGCTCTGGAGTTCGCCGATGTCCGTCGATTCGGACGATTGCGAGTCGTTCCGGCGGGCGACTACTCGACCATCCCGACGTTGCACCACGCCGGCCCAGAGCCGTGGGACCCCGAGTTGACGCCTCGCCGGTTCCATGATGCCATCAAGGCCAGTAAGCGGGCACTGAAAACCCAGCTGCTGTCGCAACGCCCGATCGCAGGCGTCGGCAACATCTACGCCGACGAGGCCCTCTGGTTAGCTTCGATCAATCCCCGCGTTACCCGGCTGGGTTTGGACCGATCAGGCGACCTACTCGAGGCACTGCAAGCCGTGTTACGACAGGGCGTCGACAACGGCGGCACGACGCTGCGTGACTACCGAAACGTCGAGGGTGACAGCGGGGCCAACCAGCACGAACTCTTCGCCTACGGCCGAGCCGGACTTCCCTGCGTCCGCTGCGAGACGCCGTTGACCAGTGCAGTCATCGATGCCCGAACCACCACCTGGTGCCCGGTCTGTCAGCGCCGTTGAGATGGCGATGATGCCACTAGCCTGGCGGTCATGACCACCGGGTCGGATGTGGGCCAGAGATCGTGCATCATCATCGGACCGGGTAGGGCCGGTCAGTCGTTCTCGATCGCCCTCGAGCGGATCGGCTGGACGGTCGTCGAGTTCTGGGGACGTCACGACGACATCTCAACGGTGCCCGACGGCGTCGACCTCGTGCTGCTGACCGTCAGTGACGAGGCCATCGCGTCTGTTGCGGCAAGACTTGGCGCCAGCGCTGCCGTGGTCGCCCACGTGTCCGGGGTATGCGATCTCGACGTCCTGGGGCCGCACACCAATGTCGGTTCACTCCATCCACTCATGTCGCTTCCTGACGCCGAAATCGGGGCCGCACGACTGCTCGACGCGTGCACGTTCGCCGTTGACGGCGATTCACTGGTCAAGCGCCTGGTTGACGAGCTCGGCGGCAACGCCATCTCGATCCCCGCCTCCCAACGGGCGCTGTATCACGCCACTGCGTGCATCGCTGCCAATCATCTTGTGGCACTGTGCGATCAGATCGAGCACCTGGCCGCACAGGTCGGTGTACCAGCCGAGGCCTACTGGAAGCTCATGACAACCACCTTCGACAACGTCATTGCCAAGGGCGCCCAGGCGGCGCTGACCGGCCCGGCAGCTCGGGGCGACTGGGAAACGGTCAAAGGTCACATCGCTTCACTTGCGTCGGCCGACCAGGAGCTATATCTCAGTCTCAGCAAACGGGCGGCCACGGTGGCCGGCCAAAGCTGGCCGAAAGACCTCGTTCCATGACCATCAGACAAATCGACAACATCGCGATGCTTCGGATCGAACTCGACCGCGCCCGGGCCAACGGCAAGAGCATCGGATTCGTCCCAACCATGGGGTTCTTGCACGAGGGTCACGCATCATTGATGCGAGCCGCGGCAGCCGACAACGATCTCGTTGTTGCCAGCATCTTCGTGAATCCGCTGCAGTTCGGCGCTGACGAAGACCTCAGCACCTACCCCCGGGATCTTCCACGTGACACCGAGCTGGCAGCCGAAGCTGGCGTCGACCTTCTCTTCACCCCCGACGTTGACGAGATGTACCCGTTTGGGCCCGTGCTCACAAGCGTCTCCATCGATGCCCTAAGCAACATGTTGGAAGGGGCGACTCGCCCTGATCATTTCGCCGGGATGGCGACCGTTGTCACCAAGCTCTTCTCGATCGTCGGCGCCTGCCGGGCCTATTTCGGCCAGAAGGATTACCAACAGCTGGCGATCGTTCGGCGCTTCGTCGCGGACCTTTCGATCCCTGTCGACGTTGTTGGTTGCCCGATCATTCGAGCCGAAGATGGGCTAGCGCTTTCCAGTCGCAACACGTATCTGCAACCAGATGAACGAGTGGCCGCCACCGTCCTCAATCGGGCGCTGTTGGCCGGAGCCGCGCTGATCTCTTCTGGCCAACAGAACCCCACGATCGTGGCGAACGCCATGACAAAACTGGTCGACGCCGAACCATTGGCCACGCTCGACTATGCCGCGGTCGTCGACGCTGACACCCTTGCGGTACCGGAACTCATTTCTGAACCTTGGCGTTTGCTCGTCGCCGCCCAGGTCGGCAAGCCCCGCCTCATCGACAACATCGGAGTCGCATCGTGACCGATTCGAACCCAATAACAGCCAAGCCCGCAGCGAAACCCAAGAAACGGACGGTGCCTCGGATCCTCGGATCCAAGCGCCGCAACGGGGCTGATGCCCTCGTCATGGTCACCGCCTACGACGCTCCCTCTGCTCGGGTCGCCCACGAGGCCGATGTCGATCTCATCCTGGTCGGAGACTCGGTCGCCATGGTGGTGCTCGGTTACAACGACACGCTTCAGGTGACGGTCGACGACATCGCCCACCACACCGCTGCCGTTGCCAGGGCCAAGCCCAACGTGGTGATCGTTGGCGACATGCCCTGGATGAGCTTCCATGTCTCGATCGAAGAATCAGTTCGCAACGCAGCGACCCTCGTTCGGGCCGGCGCTCATTGCGTGAAGCTGGAAGGCGGCATGAAACGAGCAGCGACGGTTCGCGCCATCGTCGATGCCGAGATCCCCGTGATGGGCCACATCGGGCTTACCCCGCAGTCGTCAAACGTGATGGGCGGCTTCAAAGTGCAGGGCCGAGAGCTCGACGGCGCCAAGATTCTCGTCGACGAAGCGCTGGCGCTCGAAGAGGCCGGCTGCTTCGCCGTCGTCATCGAAGGTGTGCCCAGCGAAGTTGGGACCCGCATCACCGAGGCCCTTTCGATCCCCACCATTGGCATCGGTGCCGGGCCAGATACCGACGGTCAGGTGCTGGTGTACCACGACATTGTTGGCCTCGAGAACCGGTTCAAGCCCAAATTTGTGCGCCGTTACGGCACCGGGTTCGACGACCAGGTCGGCTCGCTATCGAGCTATGCCTCCGACGTCCGGACCGGTGCCTTTCCCGGGCCCGACGAGGTCTACGCGGCCAAGGACGACGACCTCGGCGAGGCGCTAAGTCTGTACGGCGGAACCCCGGCCGACTGAGCATTGCAGCCCGTGGGACGTACCGTCGATCGGTCGACCGCGCCTCAACTGCGAAGCTGGGGTTGGCGTAACTTCCAGTAGGTTCGGGACTTGTGAAGTCTCTGCTCTCCGATGCCCCGCACTCGTTCGAGGCTGGCTTCAACGCCATCCGGCGAGAACTCGACGTTCCGGACGCGTTTCCTGCGAATGTGCTGGAAGCAGCTCGCTCGGCGAGACCCGCCGAGTTCGAGCGCATCGATGCTCGGCACATCCCGTTCGTGGCCGTCGACCCTGAGGGGGCCACTGATCTCGACCAGGCATTCGCGGCCGAGGCCAATCCGGCTACTAGCCCGGGCGGCTACCGGGTCTTCTACGCAATAGCCGACGTCGGCGCCTTCCTCACTCCTGGCGGCCCGATAGATACTGAGGCAAGGAAGCGGGGCACCACCTTGTACAGCCCCGACCTTCGCACTCCCCTGCACCCACCGGTCATCAGCGAAGACCGGGCCAGCCTGCTGCCGGGCGGCGAACGCCCAGCTCTGTTGTGGACCATCGATCTCGGCCCCGACGGCGAGGCAGTCAATGCCCGCCTCGAGCGGGCCACCGTCCGAGTGAGCGAGGCCATCAGCTACGCCGAGGCCCAGCACCGAGCCGACGGCAGCGACGAGCTGATGGTTCTTCTCCGCACGATCGGGCAACTCCGTCAACAGCAGGAAATGGCGAGGGGAGGCGTGAGCCTCAACCTGCCGTCACAGGAGATCGCCGAGCGCGAGGGCAACTACACACTCGAGTACCGCGATGCGCTCCCAATCGAGGGTTGGAACGCTCAGATCTCGCTCCTCACCGGCATCGTGGCCGGCAAGGCCATGGCCGAGGCCAATGTCGGCATTCTTCGAACGCTGCCGCCAACGCGGAACCAAGATCTGCGGAAACTGCGCCGGCAGGCCAAGAGCCTGGGAGTCGATTGGCCCGATCAGCTCGAGTACCCCGAGATGATCCGCGGCGTGCAGCCCGGCACACCGGCCAAGAACGCCTTCCTCTTGCAGGCTGCTCGCTCTTTTCGTGGTGCCGGCTATGCCGGATTCAACGGACCCCTCCCTGATCTACACGAGCACGGAGCTATCGCTTCTATCTACGGCCACGTCACGGCTCCGCTGCGCCGCCTCGTCGACCGCTTTGCCAACGAGATCCTGTTGTCCATCTACGCCGACCAGACGCCACCGGCGTGGGCGGTCGAGGCTCTCGACGAACTGCCTTCGTTGATGGGTCGAGCCCGATCGAGGGAATCGGCGTTGGAGCGGGCCACGGTCGACTTTGCCGAAGCCTGTCTGTTGAGCGACCAGGTCGGGTCGAAGTTCGGAGCGTTCGTTGTCGACCTCGACGCCAAGCGCGATCGGGCAACCGTGCAGATTGCCGAGCCGGCCATCGTCGCCAACATCAGCCCTGCAGGGAGGACCTTGGCCGAAGAACTCACGCTGGTGCTGACGTCTGCCGACACGGGCAAGCGCATCGTCACCTTCGACGTCGACGTCGACTGATCGTCACCACACCCGATTCAGCTGATCAGGAGGAAAGGCGCCCGCCGGTAACCGGGTGCGGCGGACGAATACGAATGCTGGCGCCCAGGGATTTCGCCAGCAGTTGGCTTCGCTCCGTAGCGGCGTAAATCTCGAGGTCGAGATCTGCCCCCGGCCCACCGGTTAATTCGATGATGGCCCTTGGCCCCGGTCGCTCGCTCTCATCGGTGACCCCGCTGGGCCGATCCTCCATCAAGACCCGCACCGACGAGACGGAACCGGCGTGGCGACGATCAAGGCCAATGGCGAGCCTCAACATGCCCGCCAACAGGCACACGACCTCCTTGTCGCTTGTCGAAAGTACGGCAAATTCACGGTGCTTCTCGGTTGGATGGCTGCGACGGTGATATCGGGCAATGACGGCAATCAGTTCGATCTCTTGCTGAGTGAATCCGGTGAGGTACTCGCTGTTACGGATCACGTAGTAGCTGTGCTTGTGGTGGCTCGAGTGACTGATGAAAAGCCCAACGTTGTGCAGAATGGCTGCGCTCCACAACAGCTCACGCAGCTCAGGCCCGAGCCCATGCACCGATGCCGTTGCGTCAAACAGCTGCGTCGCCAGGAAGGCACAGTGCCGGGCGTGGGCGGCATCGGGATCGAGTTGGTTGGCCAGACGTTCGACGTTCGAGCGGCGCAGATCAGACAATCGTTCGAGTCCAGCCGAGGTCGAACCACCGAAACGGTCGAGCAATACGCCTTCGCGAAGCGCAAACTCTGACACCGTCATCGCGGTCAGGCCAAGCGACTCAAAGATCTCGATCAACAACACCGCCCCGCCGACGATGATGTCGACCCGCTTGGCATCCATCCCGCCGAACTTCTGGCGGTCGGCCTGGGTTGTGCCGACGAGTCGGGTCACGAGGTCTTCTAGCTCATCGACTGTGAAGCTGGCGCCGTTCAGCTGGCGGCGGGGCTCGCCTCTCGCTGAGGCGATCATCGACGCGACGGTGCTGATAGTTCCGGAACTGCCGATGGCGATCTCGTGTTCGAAACCACCCAGCTCGAGCACAATCGGAGTCAGCGCATTTCGCACATACTGGCGACAAGCGTCGATTGCATCGGCCGTGGTGGTGTCGTCGTCGAAGAATCGCTCGGTTAGTCGAATAGCCCCGAGCTTCATGCTTCGGGTCTCCAACGGCTCGCCGCCCTCACCGAGAATGAACTCGGTGCTGCCACCACCGATGTCGACCACGAGAAGACGCTTCTCATAGACGGCCAAAGCTTGAAGCACACCGAGATGGATCAGCCGGGCTTCCTCGAACCCGCTAATCACTTCCACCTCGACACCAGCTACCTCTTTGGCCAGATCGAGGAACTCTTGCTGGTTGTCTGCCTCACGAACGGCGCTCGTGGCGACCACCGAGAGATCGATGGCCCCAAGGCTGCTCGCTACCCCTGCCATTCGTTCGAGGGCAGCAATGGAGCGATCGATCGCGGCCGCGGTGAGGATCTTCATGTCGCCACTACCGGATCCGAGCCGAGTCATTTCCTTATCGGTGGTGATGACATCGAATCCGCCGTTTGGGTCGGCCCTGGCCACCACCAGATGTATCGAGTTCGTCCCGATATCAATGGCAGCGTGAATGGCGGTCCCCTCGGGTGCTGTCTCTACCAGCTTCGGCACGGCGCTCATCTAGCCTGATGGTATGTCTTGGCAGGTGCGGGTCCGTGTTCCCTCCGAGCATGTCGAACGCATCTCGTCTCACCTGTGGGACAACCACACAAACGGCATCGCCGAACTGACGACCGACAGCGAGACGATACGAGAGCTGGTCGCCGGTTTCGACCAAGAGAACCTCGGCCAAGCGGCCGCATCCTCGTTAACAGACATGGGCCAACTCACTGGCATCGTGTTGGAGCCGACGCCGATCGACTGGTCAACTCCAAGTCCAACCATGATCGAACGACGTGGGGTCAGTGCCACCATCGAGGCGGGACGGGCATTCGGTCACGGCACCCACCCAACGACCGAGCTAGCCCTCGACCTGGTAGCCCGCTTGGCTGAGCCTGGCCAGTCGATGCTCGACGTAGGGACCGGCTCTGGCGTCTTGGCCGTCGTTGCCGCCCTTTTGGGGGCGCAACCAGTGGTCGCCGTCGACAATGACCCCGAAGCGGTTGCTGTGGCGACAAGCAATGCCGAGAGGAACAACGTCGAGATCGACGTGCACTTCTCCCTAGACGACGCCACGGGAACGTTTGATCTGGTCGTGGCCAACATGCTGGCTGCTGACCTCGAACCGCTGGCCTCAGCCATCGTCGATCGGACCACCCACACGCTCGCCCTCACAGGCTTTCTCGACGAGCAGGTGGGGTGGGTGACCAGCATGTTCCCTGAGTTGGCGGTCGTCGACCGCCTCGACCATCAAGGATGGGTTGGGTTGGTTCTGCAGTGAGCACATCGCCGAGCAATCAACGGGTCTGGTATGCCGCGTACGGCTCGAACATCCTTGCTGCCCGGTTCCACACGTACCTCGCCGGTGGCGCCATACCGGGGTCTACCAATGGACGGATCCAGGACGGTTCCCGCAACCGGGATCTGCCGACCGAAAGCCGCCCTTTTCTTGTCGAACGAACGCTACTTTTCGCTCGCCGATCCAGTAGTTGGGGCGGAGGAGGGGTGGCGTTCCTTCATCCAACCGAGCAACCGGACAGACCAACCCGCGGCCGGGTTTGGAACATCACCCTCGAGCAGTTGGCCGATGTCTATCAGCAGGAGAACAAGGCCGCCGAGCCGCCCATGATCGATCTTGAGCTGCTGGTCGAAGTCGGTCATCTCGACATGCTTCCATCGTGGTACGGCCGTCTGATCTACCTCGGTCACTTGGACGAAGTTCCCGTGCTCAGTTTCACCAGCCCGTCGGTCCCAGAACCCCTCAATCCTCCGCACCAAAGCTACCGAGAGGTCATTGTCGAAGGCCTGGCCGAATGCTGGGACATCAGCCTGGACCAGGCGAGAGAATCAGTCCCCGAGCTGCGGTAGGTTCGGTTTGTATGATCCCTCCCATCGTCGACGCCGAGTGGCTGGCGAGCCCGGCTGCAACCGACATCGTTCTCTGCGATATTCGCTACTACCTGGATGGCCGAGATGGCCCGAGTGCCTTCGAAGCCGGGCACATTCCAGGGGCTCGCTACGTCGACATGGACACGGTCTTGGCATCGCCGGCTGCGCCCATCGTTGGTCGTCATCCGATGCCAACTCCCGAAACTTTCGCCAAGGGCATGGCGGCGGTAGGTGTCAGCAACGACGCAGTCGTCGTGGCCTACGACGATCTTGGTGGCATGGTGGCCGGTCGACTGGTCTGGATGCTGCGCATCATCGGCCAGCCAGCGGCTCTGCTCGACGGCGGAATCAAGGCTTGGGGCGGTCCGGTTGAGACCGGCGCCGTCACTACCGCAGGTGTGCCGAGGCTCGCCGTCGAATGGCCCAGTGAAGCTATGGCCGATGCTAACGAGGTTGCAGCCCATATCTCTGCCGGCGGCATCGTTGTCGACAGCCGGGCAGCCGAACGCTATCGAGGCGACACAGAGCCGGTTGATCCCCGAGCCGGCCATGTGCCCGGAGCCATCAACTTGCCATTCAGCGACAACCTCACCGGCGAGGGCCGTTACCGCGATACGGCCGAACTCACCGAACGCTTCGAGACCGCCGGTGTGAACGGCGACAGCATCGTCTACTGCGGATCGGGCGTCAGCGCCTGCAACAACCTCCTCGCTATCGAAGCGGCTGGGCTCGGTCGACCCCGGTTGTATGTTGGATCCTGGTCGGGCTGGTCAAGCGATTCGGAACGACCAGCTGCAACTTCCTGACGTGATGTGTGGCTAACAACGAGCTCGCACCGCAGTTCATGCTGCGCCTGTTTGGCTTGGCCGCAGTGGCTCACCTCGCCGGCAAGGTGGTTACCCCTGGGCTAGTCGCCGGCGATCGGGCGACAGATGCAATACGAAGACAGGGCTTGGGCAATGGTGGAGACTTCCCTCGTGCCCGTCGAACTCCGATCAGCAGTCGAAGCTGATTTCTCACCGATCATGGCCGCCGACACGCGGGCCTTTCACGGTACCTACAGCGAGAAGGACGAGCAGTTCGCTCGCCAGACGCTGGAACTCGAACGCTTCGTGGTCGGCCAGGATGGCGACGACATCGTGGCCATCGCCGGCGCCTACTCGCTCGAAATCACGCTGCCTGGTGGCGCAATCATGCCGATGGCTGGCATCACCTGGGTCGGCGTCACCGTCACCCACCGGCGCCGTGGATTGCTTAGACAGATGATGGCCATGCTCGATCAGCAGTCGGCCGACCGCGGCGAACCTCTGCTGGGTCTAAACGCCAGCGAGGGGGCGATCTATGCTCGATTCGGCTACGGCTCGATCAACCAAATGCGCGGGATCCACATCGATCGCCGCGATGTCGTCTTGCGTGATTCAATCCCCCCAACGTCGGTCCGTATCGTTGCCGCTGGCGACGCAATCGGAGCGATGGCTGAACGGTGGGATCGCTATCGGAAGCTCCACCCGGGCGAGGTCAGCCGAACCGAAGCCGACGTTCGCCGTCGGGTTCACGAGGCCGGCTCCGGAGGACACCTGGCCCTTCACGACGATGGTTACGCCATGTGGACGTCGGCCAACGATTGGACCAACGGTCTGCCGGCGGCCCGGGTCGACGTCCTCGACTTCTGCGCTGCGACATCGACAGCCCATGCTGCGCTGTGGCAAACGCTGCTGTCGATCGATCTCGTCGGTGTCATCGTGAGCGATCATGTCGTAATCGAGGACGATCTTTTATCGTCGCTCGTCATCAATCCTCGGGCTATCCAGACCCGCTCGCTCTACGACTGCCTGTGGTTGAAGGTTGCCGACCCTCAGCGGTGTTTTGCCGCCCGTTCCTACCGAACCGATGATCGGCTCACGATTGCTACTGCCAACGGCAGCTTCGAAGTAACCGCAACCGGATGCGGGCCAACAGACCGGCTCGCCGATCTGACCCTTGCCCCTTCAGCTATCGGGCCCTTGTTAATGGGCGGCGTCTCGGCGACACATCTGAGCAGCCTTGGCCTGATCGAAGCAGCTCCAGAGGTCCTCGGCCGGGCCGACGCGTTCTTTGGTTGGAGCCCGCGTCCCATCACCCGAGGACACTTCTGATGACCTCGCTCATCAGAGGGGTTGCTCCTTGGGCCGTCGCTCTCTTGACTCTTGCGCTGCTGGTGGTCGGCTGTTCGTCAGTTGATCCAGAAATCGCGACGGACCTATCCAGCACGGCGTCCACAACAGCCGCGTCCACCGCAGGCGCGGGCCAGCCTGATACCGACCAGCTCACGACCGTGCCGCAGACGCACGCAACATCAACCACCGAATTGTCGACGACAGCCCCGCCAACCACTGCTGCGCCCTGGGATGCACCGCTGCCCATCGATGCCTCGTCCCTGGCACAAGACCTGACAACCACCGAGCGAGCCATCCGAGACCCCGAGGTTGGCCTGGAACCCGCAAGGAACTGGGGCGAGCGACTGCAACGCCTGTACCGAGTGCTCTCGGCCAATCGCGACTGGGCCGACCAGACCGTCGCCAACGTCGGAGACGACGTCCGCCCCGATGTCGAGCTGAACTGGGCGGCCCGTCAAGACCTGTCGTCGCTGGTCAACAGCACCACCCTGAGTTCGAACCTGCCAGCTTGGAGGCTGCGCGATCCACTACCGGTTGAGGAACTGATTGGTTACTACGAGGAGGCGGAAGATATCACCGGGGTGCCGTGGGAAATCCTGGCTTCCATCAACCTGATCGAAACACGTATGGGCCGGATTGAAGGGACATCAACGGCCGGTGCCGTCGGCCCAATGCAGTTCCTTCCATCGACGTGGACGGAATGTTGCGCGGGTGACCCGGCACTCGATCGCGATGCCATCATCGGCGCTGCCACCTATCTGGTTCAGCGAGGGGCAGCGACCGACATCGACCGTGCTCTCTTCGGCTACAACAACTCTGATCGCTACGTACGTGCCGTTCGGTCCTATGCCGAGGTGATCGAGCGCGACCGTTTGGCCTACAGGGGCTATCACGCCTTCCAGGTCTACTTCTTGTCGTCGGCTGGGTTGATCCTGATGCCGTCAGGTTATGAAGAGTTCGAGCCGGTCGACGTCGACAGCTGGCTAGCTGATCACCCGGAGGCCCTCATCGACTGATCAGAGCGGCGATATCCCGCTGCCGTGAGCAACATCCTCGGGTGACCAGGTCACGAAGTCGCCTTCGGCCACCTTGACCGACTGTGGGGTTGCACCGATCGCATGCACCCAAATACCGGATTCACCCTCGACCTCGCCGGCGAACGAAAATGCGGCGCCGGTCGGCGACCAGCGGGTGTGGCTCTGGGCGTACTGCGCGAAAAACGGCAGATAGGCCGACTGCTCGGTCTGGCTCGGTGTGTGTTCGCTGGTGGCGCCGATCAACCGTCCTTGCTCCCAGAAGTACCAACGAAGCGAGTTCTCATCGAAGTCTGAGGGCGCAAGAAAGGCCAGTCGATTGCCGTCAGGGCTCCACTCCCATGCCACGACCGCGTCGCTGGTGACCAGAACGTCTTCGCCGCTATCGACATCGACAACACGTAAGACAGGCGGTCCGGCCGATGCCGGCTCTTCGTCCGGTGCCTCTTGCTCGTCAGGCAAGTCTTCGTCTTCCGGTGCGATTTGCTGGCGTCGCAGACCGACCGACCGCACGTCACTGCCTGGGGCCAAGTAGGCCACCAGGCCCGCCTCAGCGTGCAACACAAACGGCGTGGGCGAAACCGTCCGAGCCAGCTCGTTGACCAGTCCCGAGTCGATGGTTAGTACGCCCAACACCTCGTCGCGGACAACCAACAGTTTCTCGTTGTTAACCCAGTAGGGCGCGCTGAACTCACCGTTGGTGTCGAGCAAGGTGTCTGTGCCGCCCCGCCGTTGGACCTGAAGAAGGTTGCCAACGTTGAAGGCCAAGGTCGAGTTGTCTGGCGCCCACGAAAAATAGAACGGAGCGCCACTATCGAGCACGGTCAACCCGCCTGGACTGTCGACCGTGCTCAGTGAAATTTCGTCGCCCGAGTTCCGCAACAACCCAACCGTTGCTGCGTCGGACGTCCATTGGAGGTAGATCGGCGGCGTGGCGCCGGTGGGAACCGACGCCCGTTCGCCACTTTCGATGGTGAAGAGCTCAAGCGAGCCGTCGCCATCAGCCCGTGCCCAGGCGATCTGTACCCCATCAGGCGACCAGGTCGGCTGGGCGATCAATCCGTCAGCAACCTCATCGAGGAGCTCGATGTTGGCCCCACTCGGATCGGCCAGAGCAAGCGACGAACCGTCGGTTATGGCCAGCCGACCGCCCAAGTCAAGCAGCGCTTCCAAACCCGCTGGGCCACCTGGAAGTGTGCCGGGAGGCTGATCGGGGATGCTGGGCTCGTTGTCGGGTGAGGTGGTCGTCGTTGCTTCGTCAGCCGGTTCGGTCTCCGAGCCTTGTTCGGTTGAAGACCCTCCGCTGGTCGATGACGTGCAACCCGCAGCGGTCAGCATCGCGACGACCAAGCACACGGTGACAACCCGAAGCCGATGCCAGCAAGAACGGACCCTCATGCCGCTCGTCGGCAATGCCACGACTGTGTTGGGCCCGGTCACTGCGCCCCAGACTAGAGAGGACCGGTTCGACCCCGGCCGCGACGGGGCCTAGTTTTCGTTCGTGACTGACGTGCGAGGTATCGACCACCAGCCAGTGAGCGCCTGGCTCGACGAGAACATCGACGGTGCCGACGGCCCCTATGAGTTCGAATTCATCACCGGTGGTCACTCGAATCTGACGTACAAGGTCACCGCGGTCAACGGCAAGGGCTTGGTTCTCCGGCGGCCGCCGCTCGGGGCCATCTTGGCCTCGGCCCATGACATGGAGCGCGAACACCGCATCATCTCGGCCGTAGGAAAGACGGCGGTGCCGGTTCCCGATGCCCTCGGACTCTGTACCGACGACGCAGTCAACGGCGCCCCGTTCTACATCATGAACTATGTCGAAGGTGTCGTGGTCAGCGACGACGAAATTGCCGCTGAAGCGTTGCCGACAACCGGCGAACGCCAAGCCTTGAGCCTGTCAGTTGTCGATGTCCTGGCCGATCTCCACCTATCCAACCCAGACGACATCGGTCTGGGCGAACTCGGACGCAAAGAGGCGTACCTCGATCGGCAATTGAAGCGCTGGGCCGGGCAGTGGGAGAAAAGCAAGACCCGCGAGCTACCCGAGATGGATCGGGCCCACGAGCTTCTGCTCGAGGCGAAGCCCGATCAGCGCTACACCGGGATCGTGCACGGCGACTATCGGTTGGGCAACATGTTGAGTCGGCCCTCGGACGGAACGGTGCAGGCTGTTCTCGACTGGGAGCTGTGCACCCTCGGTGATGTCTTGGCCGACGTCGGCTACCTCCTCAACAACTGGGTGCAACCAGGTGAGGAAGTCATCGAAGGGGCCACCTCTGCACCCACCATGATCGGAGGTTTCACGACCCGCGAGGAGGTGGTGCAGCGGTACTCCGAACGCACGGGATTCGAAGTCGCTGACATCAATTACTACCGGGCGTTCCAGGCATGGCGCCTGGCATCCATCGTCGAGGGCGTACTCAACCGCTATTTGCAAGGGGTGATGGGTGACGACACGGTCGATACCGATCAGTACAAACTGCAGGTCGAAGGGTTGGTCGGCAAGGCCTTGGAACTGCTCGCCACGCTCGGCTGAAGTCCAGGTCCACCGGCAGCGCGCTCATCCACTTCGTGCTCAGCTGGCCTAAGGATGGGCCCGGCTACCGTACGGGCATGCGGATTCTGGTCACCAACGACGACGGCATCGACTCGGTTGGGCTTCACATTTTAGCCCGCGCCATGCAACCGTTCGGTGACGTGCTTATTGTCGCACCCGACGAGGAATACTCCGGCGCCGGTGCGGCGATCGGTGCGATCTGGATGATGACCCCCGAAGTCCACACGGGGCACGTCGAAGGCATCGAGACGGCATGGGCCGTCTCGGGTCCGCCCGCCCTCTGTGTGATGTTCGCCCGGCTCGGTGCTTTTGGCCCTCCACCTGATCTCATCGTTTCGGGCATCAACCCCGGAGCCAACGTTGGTCGATCGGTGTACCACTCGGGCACCGTCGGAGCTGCTGTGACTGGCCGGAACGGCGGCATTTCCGGGGTAGCTGTGAGCCAGGCTGTCACTGGGTTCGGTGTCGAGGGACAGGGGTGGGAAGAAGCGCTCGTGAACCAAAAATGGGACACGGCGGCAACTGTGGCCGCCAATGTTGTTGAAACGCTCGTGGCCGAGCCACCGGCCGAGTCCGGCGTACTCAACATCAACGTGCCAAACCTCGACGTGGCCGAGATCAAGGGTTACCGATGGACCGAAGTCGGCCATGGGCCACCCCGTGCCATGTCAACCGCCAAGCTCGAACCCAAGCCCGGCCACGCTGACAGCTTCCGAGTGAAAATGGACTGGGGTGATGCCACCGAACCACCTCCAAACTCCGATACAGCAGCGGTGCTGGCCGATGAGGTCTCGCTTACGTGGCTGAGCCGAGTAACGGCCGAGCAGAGACCAAGTCCGGCCATTGATGCGGGTCTCGAACGCCTCCTGTAGGTTGATGACGCAACGAAAACTATTTTGGACTTACAGCCACGCGGGAGAGCGGTCGTCAGGCCCACCGAAGGAGCAACCGCCCCGGAAACTCTCAGGTCCCGATACCGCATGGTCTTGTCCGCTCTGGAGAGAGCTGTCACCACAATCGACAGCCGCCGAAGGGGTAAGTGACCGGCCAAAACCGGCGCAAGACTCTCAGGCAAAGAGACAGAGGGGGCGTAGCCGACACCGGAGACGCTCGTGACCCCTGCCTCAGATAGCCCCCAGCTCAAGACCACACCCCTCATTGGTTTGCACCGCGAGCTCGGTGGTCGGTTGGTCGACTTCGCCGGCTGGGAACTGCCGATCCAGTACGAGGGTGTGATCGCCGAACACACATGGTGTCGCTCGTCGGCTGGTCTGTTCGATGTGTCGCACATGGGAGTTGTCGAACTCCGCGGCGACGACCCTGGCAGATCGTTCGAGAATGTCACCCCGGCTGCCATCAAGAGCCTGGCACCCAACCGCATGCGGTACGGGCTGATCACCAACGACTCGGGCGGTGTCATCGACGACCTGATGGCCACCAACCGGGGTGATCATCTCATGACGGTGGTGAATGCGGCCCGACGCGACGTCGATCTGGCGCACCTGTGTACGGCACTTCCCGAACTCGATCTGACCGAACGAGACGACGTAGCTCTGCTGGCGTTGCAGGGTCCAAAGGCAGTGGACGCCCTCGCTAGATTGGCCCCGGCTGTCGTCGAGCTGTTCTTCCTCCAGGTAGCCGACATCGAGCTGGAAGGGGCCGCGGTGATCGTGTCCCGCTCGGGCTATACCGGCGAAGATGGGTTCGAGCTTGTCGTGCCAGCCGATGCTGCAGACAGCATCGCCCGACGCCTACTTGAGCAACCAGAGGTACAGGCCTGCGGGCTTGGTGCCCGAGACACCTTGCGTCTCGAGGCTGGCCTCTGTCTGTACGGCAATGATCTCGATGAGACAATCAACCCGGTCGAGGCTGACCTCGTCTGGACCATGCCGAAGCGACGGCGCGAGGCCAAGGACTTTCCTGGCGCCGATCGCATAATGCACGACTACGAGAACGGGGCCACCCGTCGACGAGTTGGCTTGGCCGCCGAGGGCCGCCGTCCGGTTCGAGACCACACAGAGCTACGCACCCGCGACGGCGAGCCGGCCGGCATTGTCACCTCGGGCGGCTACGGCCCGACGGTCGAGCGGCCGGTCGCCATGGGCTACGTCGTCACCGACCATGCCCATATCGGCACGAATCTGGTGGCCGATGTTCGCGGTACCGATGTGCCGGTCACCGTCGTGGAACTGCCCTTCGCTCCGCACGGCTACCGCCGCCCGCAGCGTGCCGCCTGACCGATCAAGACCGGATCTTCAGAATTCGATCCTCCCACCCCCCCCCGACCCACAGCAACTCCCGAAGGCAGCC
>JBLINY010000009.1:0-74909 GCA_047638695.1 Acidimicrobiales bacterium
CGGGCAACATCTTGTCGTCATTGATGACCATCGAGAGATAGTCGTCGTTGTAGAACTGGGCGTTGATCATGGCGAGGTCGATGTGTTGCCCAAGCCCGGTCTGTTGGGCCATGACCAAGGCAGCCAAAATGCCGATCGTGCCGTGAACCGACGCCGTGGTATCGGCCAGCGACAGGGGAAAGTCGACGGCCCGATTGTCATGCACTTCGGAGAACCGGTCGACGAGCCCTGTTTCAGCGTGGAGAACCGGCGCGTAGGCCGCTCGGTCTCGCTCGGGTCCAACCTGGCCAAACCCGGAGATCGACAACATGATCAGCCGAGGATTGCGTTCGTGGAGCACGTCCCAACCCAGCCCATTGCGGTCCATCACGCCCGGACGGAAATTCTCGACAACGATGTCGGCCTTATCAGCCAGCTCGAGCACGAGCTCGGATGCGCCCTCGACCCCGAGGTCGACACAAACATTGCGTTTGCCGACGTTGTGCTGGGTGAAGTGGCTCGACAAATTGCCAATCTTGCTGCCGTAGATTCGCGTAAGGTCACCATCGGGCGGCTCGACTTTCACGACGTCTGCGCCCAGGTCGGCCAGAATTCTGGTGGCGAATGGCCCTGACAGAGCTCGGGTCAGGTCGAGCACCTTGATGCCTTCGAGTGGGAATGCCATGGTGGCTCCTCTGTTGGTCGGTCCCTGCCGCGAACATAGCTTCGTCAGCCAATCGAACTAGATTCGGTTCATGATCTCCGGTCAAAAGAATCGCGCCGTCTTCGAACCAATCATGAAGGACATGCTCGAGCAGATGGCCAGCGGAGCACCATGGCGCTCAGAGGGGGGCGAGTTCCCAGCCTCTCATTACGCCGACCCGCAGCACCTGGCCCTCGAACAACGGACGCTCTTTGCCCAGCTTCCACAAATGGTCGCCTTGTCGGCCGACCTACCCGAGGTTGGTTCGCAGATCACGCGTGACCAACTCCCTGTTCCCGTTGTTCTGACCAGAGCCGCCGACGGCAGCGTGCACGCTCTGGCCAACGTTTGTGCTCACCGAGGCGCTCAGGTAGTCGACGATGGTCGGCATTGTTCTCGCCGGATGAGTTGCCCTTATCACGGGTGGAGTTACGAGCTCGATGGCACCCATGTGGGATTGCCAGACAACGAATCGTTTCCGAGCCTCAGCGTTCCTCGCCCGGGACTGCGCGAGCTTCCTGTGATTGAGGAGAATGGCCTCATCTGGGTCACGCCTAGCTTTGATGCCCCCTTGCCAGAGCCTGGGCTCGGTGCCGTCGGCAGCGAGATAGAGGCTCTCGAGTTTGGCGATCATCAGCACTGGAAGGGGCATCGATTCGATCTGGCGTTGAACTGGAAACTGGTCATCGACACATTCCTCGAGGGCTACCACTTCGCAACCTTGCACCGAGACACCGTCTTTCCGATCTTTGTACCGAATTTGTGCCATGCCGAACGCTTTGGCCGTCATCTTCGCGAGGTTCTGCCGCGACGCACACTCGAGCAACTGCGCGACCAACCCACAGATGATTGGGATCTGGTCCCTCACTCGGCCATTGTCTATGTGCTCTTCCCCGGTTCGGTCATCGTCGTCCAACTCGACCACATCGAGACCTGGCGTATCTCTCCCCACCCAACAGACCCGGCACGGTCAACCGTTGATCTCGACTTCTACCTACCCGAGCTGCCAACGAGCGATGCCGCCCTCGGTCACTGGGAGCGCAGCCTTGATCTGACGATCAGTACCGTAATCAATGAAGACTTCGCGGCCATGGCCGGTGTCCAGCGTGGTCTGTCGTCGGGGGTAATCGAGTCGATCACGGTCGGCCAGAACGAACCGGCCCTCGCGATGTTCCATCGTTCGCTGCTCGAATCCTTACCGGGCTGACCAGCGATTCCAGACCCGCCTCCTGACTTCGGGCTCGGGCGCAGCGCGCTTTCACCAACTAGAACGGGACCTCGGACTGCCAATGTCAGGGGACAACATCATGAACCGTTTACAGGGGAAGGTCGCGCTAATCACCGGAGGTGCTTCGGGCCTCGGTGCGCAGATCGGTCGCCGATTCACCGAGGAAGGCGCAACCGTCATCGTCAACGATTTGCTTGCCACTGACGCCGAGAAGATGGCCGCTGAGTTGGGGGGCGACTCGATGGGGGTTGGTTTCGACGTGTCCGACTCGGCCGCTGTCGAGGCTGGGTTCAAAGCGGTAGCCGAGCGATTCTCTCGCCTGGATATCCTGGTGAACAACGCCGGGATCGGCCTGGACATGCCGGAGGAAGAGCGTCTTGAGCGCGAGCAGAAGACGTTTCAGCAGATAGCCGAGGCGCAGGCCGGGGGACCGATCGAGACGTTTGTCGACGTAACCATGAACATGCCAGACGACAGGTGGCGGCGAATGTTGGCCATCCATTTGGATGGCACCTTCTACTGCACTCGCGAGGCGCTGAAGATCATGTCGCCCCAAATGTCAGGCTCGATCATCTCCATGGGCTCGATTATGGGGACCGCGGGTGGTGGGGGATCGCCCCACTACTGCGCCGCAAAGGCTGGCATCATGGGTTTCACTCGATCCCTCGCACGCGAGCTCGTTCCTCGCGGCATCAGGGTGAACGCCCTCGCTCCCGGTTTCATCGACACTCCAATGACTGCACCGATGGGAGAAACAAAGGCACTCATCGAGGCCATTACCCCGATGGGACGCTTTGGCGTACCCGACGACATTGCGTGGGCAGCCGTTTACCTCGCCTCGGACGAGGCAAACTTCATGACGGGCCAAGTAATCTCCCCAAACGGGGGCTATCACATGAGCCAATAGCTCCGGCCAGCTGCGGGCGACAGCCCGGGTCGGTCTGTGGCACGGTGTCCACATGAAATTCGGAGCTGTGCTGCCAACTTGTGAACTAGGCGACGACCCCATCGCGATCCGCGACTGGGCTCAGGCCGCCGAATCTTTGGGCTACTCCCACATTGTTGCCTACGACCATGTTCTAGGAGCCGTACACGAGGGTCGAGATCCCAAGCTGTGGGGTCCCTATACAGAGAACGACCCATTCCACGAACCGTTCGTCGTCTTCGGGTTCTTGGCCGGAGTGACCACCACCATCGAGTTCGAGACGGCAGTGATCATTCTGCCGCAGCGTCAAACGGCACTCGTGGCGAAGCAGGCGGCCGAGGTCGACGTCTTGTCGGGCGGGCGCTTGCGGCTCGGTGTGGGCACGGGATGGAACCACGTCGAGTACGAGGCGCTCGGAGTCAAGTGGGCTGACCGAGGCAAGATTTTCGACGATCAGATCGAGCTGCTCCGAAAGCTCTGGACGGGCGATGTTGTCGACCACAGCAGTTCGTTCCACCGGGTTGACCGGGCGGGAATTCTGCCTCGGCCGGTGCGCTCGATTCCGATCTGGTTCGGGGGTTTCTCGAACATTGCGATGCGCCGGGCGGCGCGGGTTGGCGACGGGTTCACGTTCGCCAGCGCTGGCACCAAGACAATCGACAACGCCAACAAGCTGCGCCAAGCCGTCTCCGATGCTGGGCGAGACCCGGCGACGTTCCCGATCGAGCTGACCGTGCCCTACGGGCTGAGCCAAGACAAGTGGGAGACGCTGGTGACCGAAGCTCGAGAGGCCAACATCAGCCACCTTTGTGTCAACACCATGAGCACGACATCCGAGTGGGCGGGCACACCAGCTCCCAACCTGACCACCACTGCGCAGCACATTGAGGCGCTGGAGACGTTCAAAACGCGGGTCGGGTGAGAGCGCTGGTTGGGTGAGAGCGGGGGTCGGGTGAGCGTGCCTGATCGAGTCGGCTCGACTAGGAAGTGGGGATGATCCACGAACTCCGCATCTACACCGCCGCACCAGGAAAGATGCCAGAGCTGATGGCACGCTTCCGCGACCACACCACCGCCCTCTTCGAGAAGCACGGCATCACCAACGTCGGCTACTGGCTGAACTCAATCGGTGGTCGGAACGACGAGCTGTGGTACATCCTTGGCTTCGACAGCCTCGCTCACCGGGAGCAGGCGTGGGCCGCGTTCGTCGCCGACCCGGTCTGGGCCCAGGTGCGGGCCGAGAGCGAGGCCAATGGGCCCCTCCTTGACCATCTCGAAAACCGCATCCTGAACCCGACCGACTTTTCTCCGCTCAAATAGAGCTGGTTCGGTCAGTCGAACATGATGACCGAGCGGGTGACTGCCCCGGCCTCGAGGTCGGCTAACGCAGCATCGATCTCGGTCAGGGGGCGTCGAACATCGATCATGGCATCGAGGTCGAGTCGTCCCTGACGGTAGAGCTCGAGGTAGTGGGGGGCGTCGATGTGGAAGCGGTTCGAGCCCATGATCGAACCGGTGAGCGTCTTCTCCACGTACAGATGGCCGGGATCAAGCGTCAGCTTCTGTCCCTGAGGAATGGCGCCAACAATTACTGCCTTTCCCCTTGGTGCCAACGCATAGAAGCAACTGGCGGCAATGTCGGCATTGCCGACCGCGTCGAAGGCGAAGTCGACGCCGCCGCCGCTCATCGACTTGATCTGGCGCACCACCGACTCATCACCGGGCATGATTGTGTGGGTCGCTCCGAAGTGGCGTGCGCTCTCTAGTTTGTGCTCCAACAGGTCGATGGCGATGATCTGGCGGGCGCCAGCAATCCGAGCGCCCTGGATGACCGAAGCTCCAACGCCACCGCAGCCGAAGACGACGACCGACGACCCAGGGGCGACCTGGGCGGTGTTGAGGGCCGCTCCAACCCCGGTGGTGACGGCGCACCCGATAAGGGCTGCTCGGTCGAGCGGTATGTCGTCGTCGATCTTCACGACGGCTCGTTCGTGCAGCAGCATCATTTCGCTGAAGCCTGAGAGGTCGGCAAATTGTTTCAGCGGTACGCCGTCGAGCGACAGACGGGGCGGAGCGTCCTTTGGTCGCATGCAGTACCGACGGTCCGAGCACAGGTGTGTGCGACCCAACATGCACTGTTTGCAACTGCCGCAGAACATGGAGGTGCAGGCAATGACGTGGTCTCCTACCTTGACCGATCGAACGTCGGAGCCGACGGCCTCTACGACGCCCGCCGGTTCGTGACCGGGGACGGTTGGAGTAGGCCCGCCAATAGATCCCTGCATGAAGTGCAGGTCGCTGTGGCATACGCCGCAGGCGGCGGTGCGAACAAGCACCTCGTTTGGCATGGGGTTGTCGACATCGATTTGTTCGATCGTCAGGTTGCCCCCGACTTCTTGCAGCACAGCGGCCGTTGCTTTGGTCATGAAGTGAGTCTGCCAAAGATCGGGTTCGGAGGGGTAAGGCGGTAAGAATGATCTCGCGCCAAAGGCTTGATCGAAAACCAACGAGCAATGGGAAATGGGAGATGGATTGATGCTCACTGCCGAGGAGAACGCGACGCTCACCGAGGTGGGGCCCGAGACGCCGATGGGTCGAATGATGCGACGTTTCTGGATGCCCATCGCAGCCTCGAAGCAGGTGGAAGCGGATGCTGATCCGTTGCAGGCGATGCTCCTCGGTGAGAGCTTCGTTGTCTTTCGTTCAAGCGACGGGACCGTCGGGGTGCTTGACGAGTTCTGCATGCACCGCCGAGTATCGCTTGCCCTAGGTCGTGATTCGAGCCGATTCAGACTCGAACTATCTCCAGCTGTTCGAGGGCGGAACCGACAGCTCGCACGTAGCAATACTGCACAGCAATCAGGCCAACCCTTCCTGGCTGAAGGACGAATTCGAGGCGGTCGACGAAGACTTCAATCCCGGCGCCATCAGTGTCGACGACAACGCGCCGACGCTCGAGATAGCCGATACCGAGTACGGCTACCACTATGCGGCAAAACGGCAGGGCCCGGCTGGAGACGATGGTCGTGAGTCATACAGCGTCCGAGTCACCCCGGTGCTTCTGCCGATGTGCCGGATCATTCCGGCCCCAGCGTTCCAGTTCTACGTCTTTGAGGTGCCACTGCACGATGGTCGCACGTCGACCTACCTGGTGAGTCACGGCCCAAACCCCGTACCGAGAGCCGACATCCTGCGAATAATGGGTCTCGACAACACGCAATTTTTCGACGACGAGACGTGCCAATTCGAGGCAACCTGGGCCGACCGCCTCGGCCAGGATCGCGCCGGGATGAAGAACAGTTGGAGCGGCTTCGCCGGCATCGAGCAGGAAGACTCGATAATGGCGTTATCCATGGGACCGGTCGTCGATCGAACCAAGGAGACGCTGGTGGCCGCCGACCGGGCTGTTGTGCACCTACGCCGTCGCTTGCTCGAGTCGGTGCGGCGAAATGAGGCCGGCGAATCACCGATTGGGCTCGACGCCACCGACATGGCTTCGGTCCAGGCACTATGCGACACCGTGGTGCGGGCCGGCGAGCAGTGGCAGGAGTTGCTGCCCGGCAACATGCAAGATCCGCATCGTTCCCGATGACGGCGCCGACGACCGCGATGAGGCTCGTTAGGGAGCAGACCCCTCGATCATGCGGCCCAACCAGTTGTTGATGTCGTTGCGGGCTCGGCGCGACACCGCGGCTTGAGGGGCGAAACCCTCGAACCCGTGAGCCGCACCGGGGTAGACATGGAGCTCAACGGGCACGCCAGCATGGTTCAGTCTTGTGGCGTAGTCGATGTCTTCGTCGGCGAATCCGTCGAGGCCGCCGACCATGATGTAGGTCGGAGGTAGTCCGGCGAGATTCGTTTCGCGAGTAGGGGCAGCGTGGGTTGGGACATCGTCGGTGTCGAAGAGTTCGCCAAGGTACGCCGACCATCCGTACTGATTCGATTCTTTTGTCCACACGGGAACATCCCAATTAGCTGAGACCGTTGATCGTGTGTCGTCGATCATGGGATAGATAAGCAGCTGGTAGTTGATGTCGAACTCGCCGCGGTCGCGAACGACGAGACCGAGCGCTGCAGCCAATCCGCCACCCCCGCTGGGTCCACCGATACCGATGCGATTGGTGTCTACCCCGAGCTCGGCGCCGTGCTGCTTCAGCCACTTCAGTCCGGTGTAGGAATCTTCAAGGCCAGCTGGATAGGGATCCTCAGGTGCCAACCTGTACTGCACGGCGACTCCAACAATGTTGAAGCGCTGACACCAACGGTCGAAGCGGAGATCGTCCTGCTCGGGTGCTCCGAGGACGTAACCGCCGCCATGCATCCAGAACAGGCAGGGCAGGTTGTCGTCGGCACCAACGGGACGGTGAACTCGGAGTCGCACGTCAGGTCCGCCCTCGGGTCCAGGTACCACCGTGTCGGTGCGGGTCACCGCATCAGACAGCGGCACCTGCTCGTTCATCAGCAATCGGTTGGCCCGGATCTTGGGAAGGGTCTTGCTGTTAACTGTGCCGAGCGTTGGGCCGGCTTCGAGCGCGGCCTTGACCTCGGGGTCGTAATACAGGTCGGAAGTCATGCTTGCGACGCTACAACTTGTTGGGTGGGCGGTCCCCAATCGCCCGAAGAGAAGACAGCGAGGATAGCGAGGCCCAATGTTCGACCCGAAGTATGTGATCACCACCGGCGAGGAACTTCGGAGCTTGGTTCCGACACCCAGGCTGGCTCAGCAGACCAAGGTGCGGGCGAGCCTCGACACGCACGCACGGCGATGGATAGGCCGAAGCCCGTTCGTTGTGATCTCGAGCGTCGACGCGGACGGGAGAATGGACCTATCGCCGAAGGGCGATGCTCCCGGTTTCGTGCGTGTCCTGGATGACCGCACACTGGCTGTTCCCGATCGGCCCGGAAACCACCGGATGGACACCTTCGCCAACGTCCTTCAGCGTGCCAATGTTGGTCTTCTTTTCGTCGTACCCGGCCGGGGCGAAGTGGTGCGGGTCGCTGGGACGGCTCAGATCGTCCGCGATCCGAAACTGCTCGATTCTATGGCGGTCGATGGCCGGTCTCCCGCCCTGTGCCTCGTGATCACGGTCTCCGAGGTCATGTTTCATTGCGGGAAATCGGTTATTCGATCGCGCCTTTGGTCACCTGAGGATTGGCCGCCCATTGATGACCTGGCCAGCTATGCCCAATGCCTGGCTGACCAGGCCTCCACCGACGAGACCGCCGCTCAGATGGAAGTCCGCTTTGCAAGATGGCATCAGGGCGACGAGCTGTATTGACCGGTCACGCTGCAGGGCGGTCGTGCAGGACCACAAGGGCCTCGGTGCGAGATCGCTAGGATGACCTCTCGCTGTTTGCCGTGTGCCGGCACTAACGAACCGAGGACGATCATGGGCAAGTACTGGCTGTTGGATCGACACGGTGCCGACGGGCCGTCGGCTCTGGTCGAGACGGACGGATCGATGCGGGTAGTGGATGTGCTGCGATTCGGACCCGACGTCACCGAGCTCGAAGACCAACAGAAGCTCTTGGACGACGTTATGGGCCGGGTGGCCCCGACCATGAAACCCCTTGTCCCTTTGGCCAAGCTGGCCGAGGAAGGCGTCGATCTCCACGCCGATCTCCAACATGCCGGGGGCGGCAGCAACAGAACCGGACGTCGAAAAGGTGGTCGTCAGGCGGCCGCGAATGGACGGGCCGCAGGCGGACCCAAACGCACGGGCGGCCGCGGACGAGGTTGAGGTTGAGGTCGCACGCTTTCTGGCTTGCCGGGAGAAGTAGCGGGACAATTGCGCCGTGACCGAAATCGGACCTTTGGCCAACTTGCGGGTACTCGAGGTCGGTGGTGGCATTGCCGCTGCTGTGTGTGCCCGGCTGCTTCGTGGGTTCGGAGCCGAAACCATCCGCTATGAACTACCCGACCAATACCTAACTGCGGATGAAGAGGTTTTCCTTCTCGCCGGTAGCCGACGAGTTCGAGCCAGTTCCGCCGACCTGACCTCGTTGGTTGCGGGAGCCGACATCATCATCGAAGATCAGCGGCCCGGTTGGCTGACGGCGCAGGGGCTCGATCCGCTAGCTCTCCGACGAGCGCGGCCCGAGCTCGTCATCACTTCGATCTCTCCCTTCGGTCAGAACGGGCCGCAGGCACTCTGGCAGACAACGAACGCCGTGCAGTTCGCAGTGGGCGGCCTGATGACGCTCACCGGCGATGCCCACCGCGAACCGCTTGTCACCGGCGGTGATCAAGCGCTGTTCCTGGGCGGGCTCCATGCGTTTGCCGCGACGGTCGCCGTGTCCTTCGGGCAGGCACGTCAGGGGTGCGGCGACTGGATCGATATCTCGATGCAGGAGGGCTCGGCTTCGATGCAAGAGCTCTACGCCGCGATGAGTGAATATGAGACACAGGCGCCGGTCGTGCGGTCGGGAAACAGTGTCCGTTCAACGTGGGGCGTTTACCGCTGCGCTGACGGTTTCGCCGGCGTCTGCTGTCTCGAGCGCCAGATTCCATCCCTGTTTGCGTTGTTGGGGGTTGACGAGCTTACCGAACCACGCTTCGGTGACGCCGTGGTGAGGGCTGAGCACGACGATGAAGTCCTGGCTCATGTGATGAGCTTCATGTTGTCGCACACCAAGGACGAACTGCTTGAGCTGGGGCCGACCCACCGGGTGCCGTTTGGGGCGGTACGTACGCCGTTGGAACTTCTCGACGACGACACCTACCAAGCCCGGGGCTTCTTCGACGAGGTGATGGTCGGCGAGAGCCCTGTGCTCATGCCGGGTCGTCCCTTTCCCGGGCTTCCTTGGACGTCTCCAGAACGCTTGCACTCGCCCGACGAAGGCGACGATGGCTCGGACTGGGAGGCTCGGCCGCAGCGCGAACCGGACGAAGTGTCGCCACCCAAGCCTCCGCTTGACGGCATCCGTGTTATTGATCTCACAGCGTTCTGGGCCGGGCCGTATGCCACCAAATTGTTCGCCGAGCTCGGCGCCGACGTGCTGAAGGTCGAGTCGCCAGGTGCATGGGACAACATCAGAACGCTGATTCCGCAGGACGCATCGATTGAAGATCCGTGGAATAGCTCGTACTACTTCAACGAATACAGCCACTCGAAGAGGTCGTTGACACTCGATCTGGCCCAGGAACGTGGGCGAGAACTCTTGCTCCGTTTCGTGGCAACTGCCGACGTAGTGATCGAGAACTATCGGGCCGACGTGCTCGACAACTTGGGCCTTGATTACGAGGCTCTTCGGGCCGTCAACGAACAAATTGTTCTCGTGTCGATGGCAGGGTTCGGTAAAACGGGATCACTACGCAGCCACGTCGGGTTTGGGCCGATCATCGAGATGATGTCGGGGCTGATGTCGTTGACGGGGTACGGCGATGATGATGTTCCGTACAAGACCGGCATTTCCTACGGTGACCCGGTTGGGGGCCTGTATGCGTCGGCTGCCGTTGTCCTGGCGCTGAAGCAGCGCGATCACACCGGTTCCGGCCGCCATATCGATCTTGCCCAGCGGGAGACGGCATCGTCTATGGCGGGCCCCGCCTTCGTAGCGGCCTCATTGCGGCGAGAGCAGCCACAACACTGGGGGAATCGTCATCCACATTTCGTCCCGCAAGGCTGCTATCCGCTGGCGGGTGACGACGAATGGCTGGTGGTGTCGGTGAGGAGCGATCATGAGTGGCGGATGGTGTGCGAGCTGATTGGACGTCCTGATCTAGCCGATTGGACGGCGGAGCATCGACGAGCTGAACACGATGCTCTCGACGACGCGATCGCGGCCTGGACATCGCAGCAGTCAGGGGCTGAGGCGCAACAACGATTGCAGGACGCGGGGGTGCCGGCCGGACAGGTCGTCGACACCTGGTCTATTCATGACGATCCGCAGCTGATCAGCCGAGGCTTCTACCGAGTGCTCACCAATCCAAAGATGCGCCCCTACCGCCAGACCGGGCCTACCTGGCGCCTCACTGATACCCCAGAGATTGAGATGAAGCGGGCCCCCTTCTTTGGAGAACACAACGATGAGCTGCTGGCTGAGCTCCAGATCAGCGGGGCCGAGTTGCTCGAGTTGGCTGAGGCCAACGTCATCGCTACCAGCCCGATCAACCCTTCGTTCGGGTGAGGCGGGGCTCGAAGTTGGCGAGCTCCGCTAATGGGTGTTTCAGCAGCCGATGACCCATGATGGAGCGTGGACATACTCGTCATTGGTGGCACTGGCCCCACAGGACCCCGCATCGTCAACGGATTGGTCGACCGTGGGCACACGGTCACAATCCTTCATACCGGCAACCACGAAGTCGACACCATCCCGGCCCACCTCGAACACATTCATACCGATCCCTTCGATGGTGACGCCTTCCGGGCATCGATCGAAGGGCGGAACTTTGATGTCGTGTTCGCCATGTATGGGCGCCTCCGGTCGATTGCCGAAGTGTTGGTTGGTCGTACACCGCGGCTGTTCTCTATCGGCGGTATGCCGGTGTATCGAGGATTCGGAGAGTCGACGACCGAGTTCCCTGAGGGCATGCCAATCCCGACACTCGAGACCCAGCCCCTGGTGGACGACGAGCGGTCGGGCGTCAAGCCGTTCCGAATTGCCGAGACCGAAGAAGTTGTGAGGTCGCTCCACCCGGATGCGACACACTTTCGCTACCCCTACATCTATGGCCCGAACCAGATCTTGCCCCGCGAGTGGACCCTGGTGAAACGAGCCCTGGATGGGCGGTCTCGGATCATCGCTCCCGATGGCGGGCTTGGTCTGCTCACCCACTGCTACGTCGAGAACGCCACCAACGCAGTGCTGATGGCCGTCGATCAAATCGACGTGTCCGCCGGCCAGGCGTACAACGTTGGTGATGACGTGCAATTGACGTTCTCCGGCTTCGCCGAAATCGTCGCCGATGAACTCGGGCACGATTGGGAGCTGGTGTCGGTTCCCTGGCCGCAGGCCGACCCGGCCGCACCGTGGGTGCACAGTCACTCCTCGACTCACCGCTTGTTCAGCACCGAGAAGATACGCACCGAGCTGGGCTATCGCGACGTCGTTTCCCCCGAGGAAGGTCTGCGAAGGACCATCCGTTGGCAGGTCGAAAATCTTCCTGCCGACAAGACAGTCGCCGACCGCCTCCAAGACCCATTCGACTACCGGGCCGAAGACGAGTTACTCGCACTTACTGACTCCTACGCCAAGGCAGTGGCGGGTATCCACTATCCGGTTCAGCCCGGTTGGACGTTCGGCTACTACGGACCCCGCGAAAACCCGGGCGGGGCACGCGGTAGTTTCCGGGCCTGATCGCAAGTCAGCCGTAGTGCAGTGCCATGTTTTCGGGGTAGCTGCGTTCGAAATAGTTCCAGAGCTGCTCACCGTAGACCGCAGGTCGGTGCTCGCTGGCCATCTCGCCGACGCCGGCAATGGTCTCCTCTCGACGGGCCATGAACCCGGCCGCAGCGTGACGAGGGCTGGCAGCGACGGCGGCCACGAAGCGGTCGTCGAGTCGCAGTGGATCAAGAGGGGTGTCTAACGACGGTCCGTGGAAGTAGCCGGCTGAGAATCGTTCCTCGGCGGTGATGACCCGATGAGGTGTAGCTACGAAGTAGTTCCCGGTGACACCCTGCAGCATTTCGCCCAGGTTGATCACCAGTCCTCCGGGGACAGTCGGTACATCAATCCAGTCGCCCTGCGGATTCTGAACTTGGAGGCCTGAGGTGGGACCGGGCGCTAGCACGGTCAGAAAACCAGCGTCGTGGTGAGGATTCACGCCGGCCTGACCGGCAGGCGTTGGTGGGTAGTGAATGAACTTGGTGAGCGACATTGGCTGGTTACCGAAATATTCGGCGAAGTGCTGCTCGGAAAGGCCCAGGCCCAGAGCCAAGAGGGCGAGCAGCTTGTCTGCGAGTTGGTCACACTGACGCATCCACTCGAGCGTGATTTCGCGATGGCCGCCAAGGATCTCTTCTGGCATCCACTGATTTGGGCCAAGTAAGCGGTTATACGAGGGTGTTCCGGCATCCGGCTCGGGAACCAACACCGCCGGCCACTCCGACCAGACGTCGATCTGCTCGCGGATATCGGGCAGGTTGTTGGTGTACTCCGACCCCTCGGCCTCCCAGCCGCGGAAATGACGGGAGGCCTGTTTGTCGATGATCTGCTTCTGATCGAGGGGCAGTGAGAAGAAGCGCTGCATCAGATCGAAGACTGATTCGACAATTGCAGCGTCGACGCCATGATCGACGGCGACGAAGAAGCCGATGCGATGGCAGACATCGCTCAGATGCTCGGCCAATTGCGACTGCTCGGCGACTGTGCCGCCCATTCGGCTGACGTCGATGATTGGGATCTCGGCGAACGAGGTGGTCGACGCGGCAGACATGCCGTAAAGCTACTGGCCTCCCCGGATAAGGCGGCCGGGCATTGCTCCGGTGTGTTCTCCGTTCTCGTAGGTGACCTCGCCGTGGCAAATGGTTGCCGTGTACCCCTGCGCCTTCTGGACCAGTCGCTTGCCGCCGGCTGGAAGATCCCAAACGATGTGAGGGTCCTCGAGCGAGAGGGCATCGAAGTCGATCACGTTGAGGTCGGCCCGGTAGCCGGGTGCGATAACGCCCCGATCTGCGAGCCCGTACAGCAGCGCGGTGTCCTGGGTCAGTTTGTGCACGGTGAACTCAAGGCCAAGTTTTGGTCCCTTGGTCCGATCTCGGGCCATGTAGGCGAGCATGTACGTCGGCACGCTGGCATCGCAGAGCACGCCGCAATGGGCTCCGCCATCGGAGAGGCCGAACACAGATGTTGGTTGCTCGATACGGATTCGCTGTTGTTCGAGATCGCCCGGATAGTCGCCAACCAGATAGAGCAGCGGCCTGCCGCTGGCCATAGCGTCCATCAGCGCCTCACGTGGATCACAACCCTTTGCCTCAGCGATCCCGGCGAGCGAATCGCTGTGGCCGGGCTCGTAGCTGAGATCGTGGGGGAGCACGAACATCTTGTCCCAGCTCGAGATCATCTTGTTGGTGTCTGCGTAGCGCGACACCTTCGGCTCGTCGGCGAGGATACGAGCTCGGAACTCGGGATCGAGCAGCTTGTCGCGTTGTTCATCGAACGAGAGCGTCTTGATGTCGTTGAAAGAGGGAAACTGACGCATCGGGTTGACGGTTCCCTCGAGCGTCATGAGCACCGAGGCCGGTCGCGCCCCGACCTGGGGTCGAAACTCGACGCCCGCCTCTTTCAGCCGATCAGCGAGCTCCCAGACCTTGTCGCTTACGTTGGAGGCAACCAGAGCAGTGACGGGACGGCCCGTCTTCCGAGCGATGTGCTCGATCCAATACTGCTCCTCCGGCTGGTCGAGGTGATCGGAGATGATCTCCATCGTTCCGTGATCGAGTTCGGCGAACGCCTCACCGATAGCCATGATCTCATCGGCCGTTGCGTTGGTCCCGGGGACGTGATTGCCAGCCTTGTCGAGGTGGCCATAGAACCGTGAGGTCGAGAACCCGAGGGCGCCAGCGGCCATGGCGGTCCGGGTGATGTCAGCCATCGCGGTGATGTCGTCGACCGAGGCATCGTCATAGCAACGGTCGCCCATGACGTAGTGGCGCACGGCCACATGAGGAACCTGGGCGCCAATGTCGATGGTGTACGGCGTGTCGATGACATCGAGGTAGTCGCTGAAGCTCTCCCAGCCCCACGGGATTCCCTCATGCAGTGCGGTGCCGGGGATGTCCTCGACGCTTTCCATCAACTCGACCAATGCGGTTTCGCTGCCAGGCCGGACTGGAGCGAACCCCACGCCACAGTTGCCCATCACAATGGTGGTGACGCCATGCCAGCTGCTCGGGGTTACTTGTTTGTCCCAGCAGACCTGACCGTCGTAATGCGTATGGATGTCAACGAACCCGGGCGTGACGATGTGACCGCTGGCATCGATCTCACGAGCTGCTGTCCCGTTGACACCGCCGTCGATGGCTGCGCTGACCTTCACGATCTGCCCGTCGGTGACGGCGACGTCGCCGACGAAGCCGGGAGCACCCGTGCCGTCGATGATTGTGCCACCGCGCAGAATGAGATCGGGTGTGGTGATGGTGTCGCTTGCCATGAGGGGCGCTCCTCGGTTGTCCCACCAAGAACGCTACTACTGACGGGTTGGTAAGAAGGCAATCACGGGTCGTTTCCGGACAGGAGTGATGACGACAGCGGAACTTCCGCCAGATCGGTTGATGCATCGACGATGTAGTTGCCGGCAACGACCGGCTCGGGCCGTTGGCGTTCGTCGAACCACGTAGTGTGACACACACCGACGGGGTCGCCACCGGAGGCGACAACCTGTACTTGCTCGGTGAATTGGCGGCGCACCATGGAAACGCCCCGATCACTGCTGGTCAGACGTTCTGTCGAGTGAAGCGTCACCGGTCCTTGGCCGACCTGGGTTTCGTAGTCGCCCGGGAAGCGCTGGTGTTCTTCCTCGCTGAGTTCGAACCCAGTGCGGTCGCCGTCGTTGGCATTCGGGTCTCGGTGACGCGGTGCAGCGTAGTTCCGTCGGGGAGCTGGCGGTCTTGGGTCGAGGTCGTTCCCCACTCGTGGCGTTGCCACTCGATGCGGGGCCAGATGTCTAACCGGGGGTCGAACTGATGGCCGCTTATCGCGTTGTGAAGAATGAAGACGTGAAACGGA
Source organism: Acidimicrobiales bacterium (assembly GCA_047638695.1). Taxonomy (GTDB): domain Bacteria; phylum Actinomycetota; class Acidimicrobiia; order Acidimicrobiales; family SZUA-35; genus JAHECQ01. The sequence continues at coordinate 15,505 of JBLINY010000009.1, forward strand.
TCCATCACGTTCTCGTGGGCCTGGAACCAATTGCACGGCGCAATGCTTGGACCACCAAAGGCGAAGTGATCGATGATCACGATTTCCTCAGTGTCTGCGTCTAGGCCGTCGAAAATGTCGTAGAGGGGGAATACGGGCTGCTTGTGGACCGGTCCCATGTAGGTGAAGAGCAGGCCGTTGTACTCCACGACCGGGTACCAGGGCCGGGAACTTCCTGGCACCGGCCTGGAAACTGGGGTCGGGGAAGGGCGCGTTGTAAGCCGCGACCTCGTCATCGGTCGGTCCCCGTTGCACAGCCCGCTGCAGCATCTGACCGACGTCCATCACTTCGGCCGTTTGCGACCAGTTCAGCCAACCGTCGAAACCTGGCCCGAGCGACGCTCCGACGGGCAGACCGGTGTTGCCGATGGCGATGCGATCGAATCGATCGGGTTGCTCAGCTGCCACCCGAAGCCCAATCAGGCCGCCCCAGTCCTGGGCGAACATCGTGGCGGCGGGAAGGCCGATCGTGTCGAGGAACTGACTCAGCCAGACCACATGGCAGGCGTAGGTGTAGGCAGCTCGATCGATCGGCTTGTCCGACCGGCCGAACCCGATCAGATCAGGCACCACACACCGAAACCCGGCCGAAGCCAGAGCAGGAATCATGCGCCGGTACAGAAAGCGTTGATGTTGTGATCTCACTCATGCTCGAAACTTACCGGTGGCACTACGCCTGGACGGCCGGTGATTCCAACCACCAACCGGCCCTATCTTGGTGACGCCGGATGTGCCCACAGCTCGGGCCGCCGAGATGTGTTGCCAACACGAGCGTGTGGTCGTCGCAGTATCGCTCGATGAAGCTCCGTCGAGTCTCCGCTGCCTGGATCGGGTCGACATCAGGGGCACTTGCCCAATCCGGATGGTCAAACTGCATCGCTGAGTGCACAAGGTCGCCGGTGATGACCGCATCGGAGTCGTTGGAGGAGATGCGGACGCTGTGATGACCAGGAGTGTGGCCCGGCGTTGGTTCGAGCCAGAGAAGGTCATTGAGGCGTAGGTCGGATTGAATCAGCTCTGCCCGGCCGGCCTCGATGATGGGCCGAACGCTGTCCCCAGCTACGTCGCCGTAGATCTGTGGCTCCACGCTCCAGTGCTGCCATTCTCGTTCGCCGAACAGATACCGGGCGTTGGGGAATGTCGGCTTCCAACTATCGCCTTCGAGAACGGTGTTCCAACCGACGTGATCGACGTGCAGATGGGTGCACAAAACGGTGGTTACTTCTTCCGGTGGAAACCCACTGGCTGTTAATCGATCCAGAAAGTCGCCCTGCTGCATATGAAAGTTGGGTGACCCCGGCCTGTCTTTGTCGTTTCCCCCGCACGTGTCGATGAGAATCTTCTCACCGCCGATTTCTACCCCGAACGTATGAATAGACACTCGTAGGTTTCCTGTTGCCGGGTCGATGAAATCTCCAATGGCCCAGTCGTGCTCGAGAGCAATCGCAGGCGTCGCCATCGGCACAAGGCGAGTTGGGTCCCACAGTCCTTCTGATTCCGCGATTTTCGTGACCTTGGCCTCACCGACCTGCCAGCTGACTGACTCAATCATGGATACCTCCTAGATACCGTTCGTCCGAAGCTACGGCGAGTCTTTGGATTGCGGCGAGCTGGGAATCATCGAGCGTGTTGAACGTCTCAAACGCTGTCGCGTTGGCCCCAAGCTGCTCGGCCGAGCTCGCCCCAAAGACCACGCTTGCCAGGTGGGGGTGGGCGAAGGCGAAGGCGAAGGCAACATGGGCGGGAGGGATGCCCCAGTCGGTGGCCAATGAGACGACCTGCGGGGCAAGGGCCTTTCCCTTGGCCAGCACGGGAGACGCGTCATTCGACGCTCTTCCGATATCTCCAGCTGACAGGTACTTGCCGGTGAGTGTTCCTCCGGCGAGGACGTAGCTGGCGACAAGTCCGATGGGTCCGCGTTCAAATGCCCGAATCATCTCGGGGTCATCAGGTCCGGAGTGGTCGACAAGGCTCGTGGCCATCTGTGCTGCAACCGGGCGTGGAACGTCGGCCGCTTCGCATATCTCGAGGGCCGTGTGGTGCTGGGCCGCCGTCCACATCCCAGTTCCCCAGGCCCGAGCCTGGCCCGAGTCGATCAAACTGCCCACTTGTTCGACCACCGAGGAGATCGGAAGGCCCTCCGGTGGACGGATGGCGTAGATGAGATCGATATAGTCAAGGCCCATTCGCCGTAATGAACCGTCGAGCTCCGTTTTGGCATCTTCGGCTGGCCAGTGTTCCCACCACAACTTGTTGGCGACCGTGACCTCATCGCGAACCCAGCCAGCGGCCCGGAACAGATCTCCAAAAACTATCTCGGAGTAGCCGGTTGCTACCGGGGCCTCACCTGTTTCGTCGTCATAGCGTGCGTCATCGAGAAAGGTAATTCCGGCTTCGCGTGCGGCGCGCATCACCGCGAGACCCATGTCTCGGCCGATGGTCTCGAACGTTCGCCACGAGCCGAGCGACATGACCGAAACAGTGAGGTCAGAGGCTCCGAGCTGCCGCTGCGGAAGGGCATTCATCGGGCCACCGTACGGCACCGCAGACGGTCCAACAGCGATCGATCGGCCTGATTGTGCAGCCGGCCCCAGCTTGCCTATCTTGCCAGAAATGGATTCTCTGAAGGCAGCTCGCAGTATGAGAGGCTCGATTGGCATGCTGGGCATGCACTGGCTTATGGCCCCGTCGACCAGCACCAAAGCCGTCGAAGCCGGCATGCCCGCGGGCATTCCCGGCTATGCCGTCGGGCGGCTGGGCGTGCTGGGCGATTGCCCCGTCGACAACGTCGTGGGGGCCGCCTTTTTCTGGGACGCCGACTACATGCGGGCCCAGGTTCTCGAGGGTCGGTCGAAGATGAGCCCCAGCGAGGGGGCGGCCATCTTCACCCGGATCTGTCAAGAGTGGGGTGCCGACCACCTTGACGGTTTCGAGGGTGTCGAGCGGCTTGGCGAACTGGCCGAGCGAGTCGTCAACGAGGCCAGCCCAATTGGCGCACCCACGTTCGTGGGTTGGCGCGAGATGCCACTGCCGGCGGTCGGACCAGCTCGCACCTTCCAACTGTGCCAGACGATGCGTGAACTGGGTTTTGCTCGTCATTGTGCCGCTACCCATGCGGCCGGGATGAGCCCGGTGCAGGCGATCATGAGCGGCCCAACCGGTGCCTGGAACGCCAAGTTCTTTGGGTGGCCCGAGCCCTTCCCTGAGGGCGAGCCTATGAAGGATGCCCGAGACGAAATTGAATCGAACAGTAATCGTCTCCACGCGGCTGACTTTGCTGCCCTTGACGACAACGAGCGCGACGAACTGGTGGCGTTGGCCAAAGCTGCCCGCGACTATGCCGGCAGCAAGATGACACCAGACTCCGCCGCCGCCCTCCCCACCTAACGGGCCGTACGCGGCCCCGCAATCTGACAGAGTGGGCGCGTGCGCTACCTCCAGCTGATCGATTCTTCCGGCAACCTCCAACTCGTGGACATCGACACCGAGGTCCGTATGGCAATCGGCGAGCCCCTCGACCCGGAGGGTGACGCCAACGTCATTGCTGGCACCTGGTCCTTCGAGGGCCAATGGACGGCGTGGTCGATTGATTCTCCCGACATGGATGGCGCTCGCCAGATCCGGCTGCACGACGAGCACACGGATTCTGCTGCAGTGCTGGCCGAGGCGGTTACTGCGTTCTATATGTGTCCCAGCCCCGACGGAAGGTTCTTGAGTCACCTGTCGCCAGGCCCGCTCGGGCTCGAGCTGGCGGTCACCGAGATTGTCTCGGGAGATACGCGGATCATCGAGCGGGGCCAACCGATGTTCTGGTCGTGGTCGCCTGACGCCACTCAGCTAGCGGTTCACGTTGGCTCGAGGGTGTTGATCGCCGGGATTGACGGCAGCCAGCCCCATCCGCTCAGCCTCGATGCCGATCCGTTCATCACCCCGTGCTGGTTACCGGGCGGATCGGTGGCGTATGCCGCTGCCGGCGGCATTGTCAGCAGCGGGCTCGATACCTCCGTCACGACGTTGATCGAGCGAACCTCAGGCCGGTTCAGTATCGATCCTGACGGTCGACGCTTGGCACACCTGACCGTTGTCGATAACCGCGCGGCTCTTGTCGTGCATGATCTGTTGACCGGCGAAACCTCGGAGATAACAAGTGAACCCGTCGGGGCCTTCTTCTGGTCGACCCAGGGGCAGCTGGCGGCCCTCGTCGCCGCAGCCGCCGACCATGTTCGTTGGCTCGTTGCCGACGGGGCCGAGGTGGTGGCCTTGCCCCCCTTTCGCCCCGGCGCCATGTGGAGCCAAACGGTGCTCTCGTTCTTCGAGCAATACGCCCAGAGCCACGCGTGCTGGTCGCCCGACGGCAAGCACCTGGTGGCACCCGCGGTTGATGAACAAGGTCACGCCGGAGCATGGGTTCACGAGGTCGCAAGACCCCACCAGGCTCAGTGGGTGCCCGACGGTGTCATGGTGTGGTGGGCCTGACTGTGTGGTGGGCCTGACTGTGTGGTGGGCCTGACTGTGTGGTGGGCCTGACTGTGTGGTGGGCCTGACCGGCAGAACGGCCCGACTAGCGTCTCCAACATGGCCGGTCATCACACGGAACCGATCGATCCGCTCGAACGCCTGGCGGTCGTCTTGCTCTGCGTCATTGGCTTTCTGGCGATCTTGGCGTTGGGTTTCCTGGTGCTCGACCGCTCCGGCTTCATTCGGGCCTGATCAGCCGCCAGCCATGGCTGCCTGGCTGCAATAGCAGGAGGCGTTGACCTCGACTTCGGAGCGGGCGAGGGCCAGATCGAGCTGTTGTTTGACGAGGCGGCATTCGGCTTCTTCGCCGCGCTGGCTGAGACACTGGTGTAGTCCATGGAGGCTCCACAAGTTGTTGGGGTGCTGGCTGGCCCGACTGAGCGTGGCATCCAGCCCAAGGTCAGAGCGGTAGACGGCTTCGGCCTCCTCATATCGTTCCTGCTCGAGCAGTAGCGCACCGAGGGCATGGCGAGTTGGTTGCATCCAACCCCAGGGCTCGTCGTAGAGCAGGTTGTCCTCGATCTCGACCGCCTTCCGCAGATGACCGAACGCGGTCTCGAAGTTGCCTCGCCGATACTCGAGCTCGCCGTTGAGCATGGCCTCAGCGACCTCAAGAACGTCCACCACCGTGTTGTTGTGCACCCTTCGCGTTTCGGGCACAGCAGCCTTGGCCTCGAGGAAGGCAGCCTTCTCGGCCTCGGCTTCGGGAACGTTCCCGAGAGCGGAGTGGGCGACGGCCTTGGCGTAGCGCATCAACGCGGTTGTGGCCGAGTAGAGCTCGGGGTCATCAGGGAGATCCTGGTCGATGATCTCCTGCCACCGTCCGAAGCGAACCAACACGTGTTGCTTCATGCCAATGAACGCTTCGGCCGCATCGGCGAACGGCGGTGATTCGATACGGAGGAAGTCCTCGGGAATGGTATCGATGAGCTCCTGGGCAGCCTCCATAGCGGCGGTGTATCGGCCCATGAACATGGCCCCGTAGATGACGAAGTGGTGGTTGTGATTCCGATACAGGGTGTAGATGTTGTAGACCCCCTCACGTTCGACCCATCGCCGGTCGGCCTCAACCGCCTTCTGGTTATACACAACCACGTCGTTGTAGTTGCCGCACAACACGTCGAGGTGCGTGGGCATGTGAATGAGGTGGCCACTATCGGGCACCATCTGACGCAGCCGATCTCCGGCTCGCAGCGCCAGCTCGGGGAATGGCGACATCTCCATGAGGTGCACGTAGAGGTGGAGAAGGCCTGGGTGTTCCCACGTCGATGGCATGGTGGCGAACGCATGCTCGAGCACCTCGCGAGCCTCGACCGTGCCGGCCCCGTCGGCGACGCCGCCCGTCTTCAAGTTCCACATCTGCCAGGGAGTCTCGTTGAGAATGGCATCGACAAAAACAGCTGCGATGTCGCGATCCTCGGGGTGGGCCTGCTGCACGGTGCGCATGGCGTTGGTGAACGCCTTGTTCCACGGCATTTGATCTTCGATGGGATCGGCCTGCGGGTAGCGCGATTCGAGCGCTTCAATCAGCGCCACTTCACCGGCAGTGCAACCATCGAGGTTGGCCAGCGCCAAGCTCATCGCACCATGGGCGCCACCAAGTAGCTTCGACTTGGTGAGCCGGTCCATCAGGTGCCACGGCATGTTGTAGTTGGGCCCGAGGGCAATGGCTTTGCCCCAGTACGCCATGGCACAAGTCGCGTCGGCCTCGGTCGCGTTCTCGAAACAGCTGATTGCCTCAGCGTGATTGAACGCGTACAACCAATTTAGGCCGCGCTCGAACCACAGCTGAGTGTCGGGCGAGGTTGTCGTGATCGTGCGCGAGTAGTGGCCGAGATCGTAGTAATCCACCCCGTAGGTTTACACCTGCGCCGGCGCCTTTGCCGAGGTAAAGGCAAACCCTTCGTAGTCGTTGGCGACAACGTCGTCGCATCGTTCGCGGTAGGCGCCCACTCCGCCGCAGTACGGCATGAACACCCGAGGCTTGCCAGGTATGTTGGCCCCCAGATACCACGAGTTGGCGTGCATCAGAAGACTGGGCTTGGCCAACTCGTTCACGTGGTCGACCCAGGCGGTCTCGGCATCGGGTTCTGCCTCGATGAGTTCGAGGTCGTTCGATCGAAGGTGCATGACGATGTCGCTAATGAGCTCCACATGCTGCTCGATCGAAATGGGCATGTTGCTGAGGACCGAAGGTGACCCGGGGCCGGTGATCATGAACATGTTCGGGAAGCCAGCTGCGGTGAGCCCCAAGTAGGTGAGCGGGCCCGCAGCCCACTTGTCCTTCAGCTTCTCGTCGTTACGTCCACGAATGTCGATGCGATTGAACGAACCGGTCATGGCATCGAAGCCGGTGGCGTAGACGATGATGTCGAACTCGTGGTGGGTCTCGCCCGCCTGGATACCGGTTTCGGTGATCTCGAGGATCGGATGTTTGTTGATATCGATGAGGTCGACGTTCGGTCGGTTGTAGGTGTCGAAGTAGTTGGTGTCGATCAGTACTCGCTTCGAACCGAACGGGTGATCGAGCGGCACCAGCTTCTCGGCCATCTCAGGATCTTTCACCGTCTCGCGGATCTTGTTCCTGATGAATTCGCCGGCGTACTCGGCCGACTCGAGCTTCGTCCGTAAGTCGGAGAACGAGTTGAACATGAACTTGAAGCCGCCGGCTTCCCACCCCTTTTCGAAGATCCGCTGGCGCTCTTCCTCTTCGAAATCGAGCGCCGAGCGGTCGACGACGTCGTAGGGGAAGCCGCCAATCGACTTTCGGGCCTTGTCGTAGATGGCGTCGTATTCCTTCTTGATCTCGTCGAGAACAGCCTTGTCAACGTTTCCATGTCGCGCAGGGATGGCGTACTGGGGTGTGCGTTGGAAGACGGTGAGGTGGTCGGCCTGGGCGGCGATGACCGGAATCGACTGCACGCCGCTGGAGCCGGTTCCAATAACGGCCACCCGCTTGCCGGCAAAGTCGACACCCTCATGGGGCCACGCTCCGGTGTGGTAGGACTCACCCCCGTAGGTGTCGCGGCCCTTGAAGTCAGGAATTTGGCCCGTCGACAGGCAACCGATACCGGTAATCAGATACCGGGCGCTGTAGCGCTCGCCGGCATCAGTCTCGACGTCCCATCGTTCGGTCGTCTCGTTGAAGTGAGCCTTCAGCACCTTGGTGTTGAACGAGATATTGCGTCGCAGGTCGAAGCGATCGGCAACGTGATTGAGGTAGCTGAGAATCTCCGGCTGCTCGGGGTACTTCCCGCTCCACTCCCATTCCTGCATCAATTTCTCGTCGAAGCCGAAGCAGTACATGTAGGACTCGGAGTCGCAGCGAGCTCCGGGGTAACGGTTCCAATACCAGGTACCGCCGACGCCGGTCCCGGCCTCGATGACCTGCACATCGAGACCTTGCGTCTCGCGAAGGCGGTAGTTCATGAACAAGCCGGAGAACCCGGCCCCAATAACTACTGCGTCGAGCTCTCGTACCTTCAGCTCAGCCATCTAAAAGCTCCCTAGCCAGACCGTGTTTTGGACATCCCCCGATGGGCAAGGCCGGCAACTACGAAGAATACGGCATCCAAGCCGGTCAGAGCGACCTCCCGTGGCAAATCCACTCAGAGGCGCGAACGCCAGGGGCTGCCTTCTTTGGGATACGGGTACTGCAGGTAGTACTCAGACTTCATTCGAACATGCTCGGCTGCTCGCTCGAAGGCGGCCACCACCGTTTCGGGCAACGGCCCGCCGGTGGCTGCCGCCATGATGGGCTCCAACTGCTCGATTCGGGATACCCCGACCAAGATTGCATCTCCCAGCGAGCCGTCGGCCGCTGAGTGATTTTGGGTCCAGCGCACGGCGGCTTCGAGCGTTGTCATGTTGGCCGCGTCGGCCGCTTGGGTTATCTCATCCAGCGCGGCGAACATCTCGTCGTGCTGCAAGTAGCGCTCCTCGTACTGCTTGACCCGGCGAGACTGAGCGAAGCGATCGACCCCTTTCACCGGGGCGACTCCCTTTTTGTACTTTCCGGTGAGGAATCCGCTGGCTAGGGAGCCGTGGGTGTAATAGCGAATGCCGTAGTTACGTAGCACGGGCACCAGCTCGTATTCGGCTGTGCGGTTGAGAGCGTTGTACACACCCTGGTAGACGGTGGGCATGACGTAGCCCTTGCGATGGCAATACTGCGCGATCTCGACCACCTGCCAGGCCGGGAAGTTGGATAGTCCGAACTCGTCAAGTTGGCCGGCGGCGTGGCACTGGTCGATCTCGGCCAGGGTGTCCTCGAGCGGATACTCGATAGACGGCATGTGCAGGTAGTAAATCGCGACGGAGTCTCGCTTGAGTGCAGTGAGCGTCTGCTCCATCTGGGCGACCGGTCCGCCCGGGAGGCTCGGATGGTACTTCGTGCCGATCCGCATGCCTTGGCCAGCCGGAACTCGACCAATGACGGCCTCACAATTGCCGTTCTGGTAGACCCGGGAGGTGTCGAGTTCCTCGCCTCCGAGCCGGGCAAACGCAGCCATGAGGTTGTCGCACGACTCGTCGCTCGAGAGCGGATGATCGCGAGTTGTCTCTTTGGGCTTACCAAACGCGACGGCACCCAGCACGACGGGCGCCGGAGTAGTTCGAGTGATCATGAAGATGAAGGTAGTTCACGGGAAGCGCGGCGGCCCTTGCCCGTATTTTGGTGATCTCGGCCGGTTGATCTGACGCTACGCAGACAGCGCCGTACCATCCGCACTGTGATGCCAATACTGACCAGCAAAGAATCCGAGTTGGTCGCCGCGGCCGAGGGTCTTCATCAAGAGCTGATCGAACGAGGCAATGAGATCGACGAGCTGAGACAGCTGCCGCAGGACATTGCCGAGCGGATGGCCGAGCTTGGATTCTACCGTCTTCTGGTGCCGGCCGAGCTGGGCGGCCTCGAAGCCAGTCCGGCTGCCTTCTGTCGTATCTCCGAGGTGCTGGCGCAAGCCAACGGCTCGACGGCGTGGTGCATGTTCATCGGAACCACATCGCAGTATTTGTTCGGAGCGCTCGAGTCGAGCCTGTTGGCCAAGATGTTGGAGAACCCCAACGTGATCACGAGTGGTGTGTTCGCCGACAGCGGAACTGCGTTAGCTGCGGTGCGTGATGGCGAACCGGGGTATGTGATCAACGGCCATTGGTCGTGGGGTTCCGGTTGTCACAATGCCGCCTGGATCTCGGGAGGAGTGCATGAGGTCGACGCTGATGGCGAGCCGGTCAATCGTGCTGATCCGGTCACGCGGGTCTTCTTTCAGCCCGACGAGATCGAGATAATGGACAACTGGCACGTGTCAGGTCTTCGGGGTAGTGGCTCGAGCGACTACGCGGCCGCCGAGGTTTGGGTGCCGGCCGAGCGCATGGCGACATCGGTTGACAACAAGGCCCATAGCGACCGGCCCATCTACCGTTTCCCTCGCTTTGGTGTGCTGGGCATTCCGATCGGCGCTATCGCCATGGGAATGGCGCGGGCCAGCATCGACGAGGTGATGCGAGTAGCGAGCGAGAAAACGCCTATGGGAAGCCGTCGCACCCTGGCCATGCGGCCGTCGTTGCATTCAGCGATCGCTGTTGCCGATACCGAGCTGTCGGCGGCCCGTGCCTGGTTTTACCAGACGGTCGAAGCCGCGTGGGCCCACGCCCAGGAGGCACCAGAGACACTCGATCATCGACGGGCCATTCGCACTGCCAATGTGCATGCGGTGAAAACAGCCGTGCGGGTGATCGACACTATGTACACCTCTGTGGGTGGCACATCGGTGTATGAAACATCGTGCCTGCAGCGCCATTTCCGCGATGTGCACGTCGCTACCCAACACATGATGGTGTCGGACTCGGTAATGGAAGTGTCCGGCCGCATCATGCTGGGGCTCGACGACAAAGGATTTGGTATCTAGCGATCTCCCCAGGCGTTCGTATGCTCAGGGCATGTCGCTTGCAGGTGTTTCGGTCGTCGAGTTTTGCGAGGTGGCCGCAGGGCCCTACTGCGCCATGCTTTTGGCTGACCAGGGGGCTGATGTGGTCAAGGTCGAGAAACCGGATGGCGATGCAATGCGATCCTGGCCTCCGCTCACCCCGACCAATGACGGCGCCGACGACGGCTACAGCGAAAACTTTGCGTCGGTAAACCGAAGCAAGCGTTCGGTTGTGCTCGACATGAAGACCGAACCGGGATTGGCTGCGGCCAAAGCCCTCATCGCTCGGGCCGATGTGGTGATCGAGAATTACCGACCTGGAGTGATGGCAAAGCTGGGTATCGACTACGAAGCCATGTCGGCGGTGAACCCGGGGGTGACCTACTGCTCAATTTCCGCCTTCGGTCAGGAAGGGCCGCGGGCGACCGAGGGTGGTTTCGACCTCACGATGCAGGCCATGGCCGGTGTCATGAGCGTCACTGGCGAACCCGGAGGAGCTCCGGTGAAGTGCGGCGTTCCCTTGTGCGACTTTGTGGCGGGACTGTATGGCGCGTTCGGAATCGCGTCGGCGTTACGGGAACGGGAGCAGACGGGCAAAGGCCAGCACATTGATGTCTCGATGCTGGGGACGACCTTGGCCATCGGTGCCCTCCAGACCAGCGAATTCTTCGGCACCGGAGCCGACCCGCGTAAGCTCGGATCAGCTCACCCTCGCAACGCCCCCTACCAAGCCTTTCGCTCCGCCGATGGCCACTTTGGCATGGCTGCTGGCAACAACAGCCTTTGGGAGCGAGTTTGTGAGGTCGTTGCCCTGCCCGAACTGGTCGGAGACCAGCGCTACCTGACGCCGGCGCTGCGCGCTGGCAACCAAGATGGCCTCCGCGAAACCCTCGAGGCCGTGTTCACGACACAATCCTCGTCCCACTGGCTGACGGCGTTCGCTGCAGTCGGCGTGCCGTCGAGCCCAATCAACTCGTACTCCGACGCGCTCGCCGACCCACAGGTTGAGCACATGGGTTGGGTACGCGACATGACCTTGCCGAACGGGGTGCAGACCGAAACGTTCGGTCCTGCCCTACGCGTCAACGGCCAGTCGCTACCGATTCAGTTCGGCCCACCGCTGCTGGGCCAACATACTGACGAGGTTCTGGCTGAACTAGGCCTCTCGCTCTAACCCGGTGACCTGCGGAATCTCAGCCTCTTGGAATATCAGCCGTGTCGAATATCAGACTCGTGAACTCTCAGTGGTTATTACGGGGCAGGCCTTTGGTGCGGGCAATATCTTGATAGGCGACCGCTGGCTTGAGCACCATGCCTTCGTCGAATTGCGAGACGATGCCGCGCTGAATCTCCTGCCACGGTGTTTGGCTATCGGGGTAGGCGAAGCCACCGGCAGCTTCGAGCTCGGCCGCTCGACGGGCTAGCTCGTCGTCGGCCACCAACATATTGGCGGTACCGGCACGAAGATCGATGCGGATGCGGTCACCCGTCTGGAGGAGGGCCAGCCCGCCCCCGGCCGCGGCCTCAGGGGAAGCATTCAGGATCGAGGGTGATCCGGACGTACCCGACTGCCTGCCGTCGCCGATGCAGGGAAGTGAGTGCACACCCCTGACCAGCAACGCTGCAGGGGGCTGCATGTTCACCACTTCAGCTCCGCCCGGGTAGCCGATTGGGCCAGCGCCGCGAACAATCAGCATGGCGTCTTCGTCGATCCCCAGTTCGGGGTCTTCGATGCGGTGGTGATAGTCCTCGGGGCCGTCGAAAACAAAGGCGGTGCCTTCCCAAGCGTCGGGGCTGTCGGGATTCGACAGATACCGCTGACGGAACTCTTCGGAGATGACGCTGGTCTTCATGATGGCGCTGTCGAAAAGGTTGCCGGTGAGGTGAACGAAGCCCGCGGTCTCGGCGATGGCGTTGTCGACCGAACGAATGACGTCGGTGTCTTCGATGGGTGCGTCGCCGCAGTTCTCGCCGATGGACTGTCCGTTCACCGTGCCGGCTTCGGGGTGGGGGAGCAGGCCATTGCGCATCAACTCGCCAACAACGCCGGGCACACCGCCTGCGTGGTGGTAGTCCTCGCCCAGGTACTCACCGGCTGGCTGAAGATTCACCAACAGGGGGATTCGGTGGCCGAGGGCCTGCCAGTCATCGTTGTCGAGCGGAACATCCAGGTGGCGGGCAATGGCGTTGAGGTGGATCGGGGCATTCGTCGAACCACCGATGGCCGAGTTGACGACGATGGCGTTCTCGAATGCCTCGCGGGTCATGACATCAGATGGTCGGAGGTCTTCGTGAACCATTTCGACAATGCGCTTGCCCGTCTCGTACGCCATCTGCGCCCGCTCGCGGTACGGCGCTGGGATTGAGGCTGAACCGGGCAGCTGCATACCGAGGGCCTCGGCTAGTGAGTTCATGGTGGTCGCGGTACCCATCGTGTTGCAGTAGCCGGTGCTCGGAGCGGACGAGGCAACGAGGTCGAGAAAACCCTCGTCATCGATCTCGCCCGATGCCCGCATCTCGCGGGCCTTCCACACGATTGTGCCCGAACCGGTGCGCTCGCCTTTGTGCCAACCATTCAGCATTGGACCAACCGATAGGGCAATGGCGGGAAGGTTCACCGTCGCGGCCGCCATCAGGCACGCCGGGGTGGTCTTGTCACAGCCGATGGTGAGAACGACGCCATCGAGTGGGTAACCGTGGAGCAGTTCGACCAAACCGAGGTACGCCAGGTTGCGGTCGAGCGACGCTGTTGGGCGTTTGCCAGTCTCCTGAATGGGGTGTACCGGAAACTCGAAGCAAAGTCCGCCTGCTTCCCGGATGCCTTCGCGCACGCGCTTGGCCAGCTCGAGATGGTGCCGGTTACAAGGCGAAAGGTCGGATCCAGTTTGGGCGATGCCGATTATTGGCTTGCCCGACTGCAACTCGGCACGGGTGAGCCCATAGTTGAGGTAGCGCTCGAGATAGAGGGCCGTCATTCCCGGGTCGGCTGGGTCGTTGAACCACGCTTCTGATCGCATGGCCAGCACCTTAGCCACCCTTGGAAAACCGGCCCTGGAACAAGGGCACGGAAATATAGAGTCTCCACATGGCTGAACATGTCGTGATCACTGGTGGCTTTGGATGTATCGGAGCGTGGGCGGCCGCGCTGCTGGCCGACGAGGGCGCGCAGGTAACGATTGCCGATCTCAGTGAGGACGATCACCGGCTGCAACTGGTGGCCGGCGCCGAGACCCGATCGAACATCAACGTGGTCAAGGCCGACCTCACCTCAGCTGATGAGGTCACGGCTGCCCTGGCCGACGCCACGCATGTGATCCATTTGGGCGCTCTGCAGGTGCCGTTCTGTCGGGCCAATCCTCGAGCCGGGGCGGCGGTCAACGTCGGGGGCACCATCAATGTGTTCGAAGCAGCCCTGGCAAACGGCATCGAGCACGTCGTCTACGCCAGCAGTGTGGCCGTTTATGGCCCGATGGCCGATCCAACGGCACGGATCGATGACCACACGCCCTTCGATCCGCGCTCGTTGTACGGCGGATACAAGGTCGCCAACGAGCATGCGGCCCGTGTGTATGGGGCCGAGTTGGGTCTGCCCACGATTGGGCTGCGGCCTCACACGCTCTATGGGCCGGGCCGTGATCAGGGCCTCACATCGCAACCCACCCAGGCAATTCGCGCTGCTCTAGCGGGAGAGAGGTATCAGATCGAGTACGGCGGCTCGATGGGCTTCCAGTACGCACCAGACGTGGCGCGCTGGTTCATCGCCGCAGTCCGAGCCGAACCGGAGGGGGCGTCGGTGTACAACCTGGGAGGGTCGACGGCATCGGTAGCCGATTTCGTTGCCAACATCGGCAAGGTTGTTCCCGCTGCGGCCGAGCTGATTTCGCACGGCACCGATCCCCTCGACTTCCCGATCGGGGCCGACGACAGCTCGCTTCGAGCCCGGCTGGGAGACCTCGCTGAGATGCCGTTGGTCGACGGAATTGCGGACACGGTCAGGGTGCTGACGTCCGCAAGCTGAGCGTGGTCGTCGAGCAAGCTCTGCCTCCGAGGAGAACCCTCAGTCGGCCGATCTAGTCTTCGAGTCGGCGTAGGCCGGTGATGGCAAAAAGACCAAGAATGGCCAGCGAGCCGAACCCGGCGACCAGCCCGGGCCAGGTCGAATGCCATTGCACGCCGTCGTCAAGGAAGCCCTGACGGGCCATGCGGATGATGTTGGTGGCGGGATTGACACGGGCTGCTCCGTGTAGCCATCCGTCCATGACGGCCAACGGAACTTGGCCGATCGACAGGAACAGCGTCGAGAAGATGCCGACCTGTACGAGTCCCATGGCTCGTTGCGATTTCAGCCGAAACACGATCCCCAGTGCCCACAAGCCGGTGGCGCAGGCGAACAGGGCGCCGCTGAGCATAAGCAGCACCAATCCGAAGAAGCCCGGCCAGTCGGCGCCCAACACCAGACCCAGGGGGAACACCGTGAGCAAGGGAAAGGTCGAGCGGGCAACCGATGTGCCGAGCGGTCCCAGGAGCAACACTCCTCGCCCCGATGGGGCGAGAAGGAGACGATCGTAGAACCCGCCCTCGATGTCGCGTGCGGTGCCGAAACCGATACCCATGCCGCCAAAAGCGGCGCCCTGGATGCAGGCGTAGGGCACGAACCAGTTGAAGATGTTGTCGGTAGGGAAACCGGGCAAATTGGTGATGGCCGAGTACGACCCGGCGAACGCGATCATGAAGAAGATCGGCATGATCAGAATGGGTCCAATTGCCGCCGGCACCCTGGTGATCGCTACCAGGCTGCGTCGGACCAACTGTTTGACGATGGCCCAGGCGCTCACCGTTCCCTGAATGGCTGTCACGAGACGTCCGCCAGGCGATGCTTGAGCTGCCTCAGGGCAAAGCCGATGGTGAGACCGGCGAAGCCCAGCGCAACCACGAGACCAACAAGCGCTTCCCCGAGATCGAAGCCAACGAGCACCTGGTGCCGGGAGGCATCGATCACATAGGTGATGGGATTGGCCTGAGCGACCCGCCGGTAGATGCCCGACATGGTCTCGATCGGGAAGAAGGCGCTAGAGATGAAAAGTAGAATGAACAGGAGCGGGAAAGAGTTGCCGACGGCTTCGGCCGATCCGGTTCGCAATCCAATGGCGGCGCCGTAGCCGCCGACACCGATGGCCATGACCATCGACAGAACGATCATGACGACTGCTCCGGCGATACCTCCTTCGACCTCCGCACCGAAGAGCCGGAACACGAGGATGTAGAACAGCGTGACTCCGGCGCCGTAGGTGGCGGCTCCGGCCAAGCGGGACACAAGGATCGATACTCGGGAGACCGGCGAGGCGAGCAGGCGGTCCATGAACCCGTTCTCGATGTCGAGGGCCAGGTCGGTCGAGGCGTTGATCGATCCAAACAGCGTGCCTTGCAAGATGGTGCCGGCCATGAGGAACTGCAGGAAGCTCTCGGCATCGGGGAAACCCGGTAGCGAGGTCGCTCGACCGAAGGCTGACGCCGAGACGGCGGTGATGAGAAGCGGGAACATGGCGCCGAACACCCAACTTGCGGGTTGTCGAAAGAAGCCAACGATGGCACGCCGGGCCATAGCCAAAAAGGCTCGGGTCTGGTCGGTCTGATGCCCCAAGCTTGGGGAGCGATCGGCGACATCAGGATTAGTGACATCAGGATTAGTGACATCGGCGGTCATGCCTCGGAACCGTCCTCTGATGAGCCCTCGAGACGGCGGCCCGTCGCGTCCGCGAACACGTCGTCGAGCGAAGGAGCGTCGAGCTCCATATGGAGCACCGAGACGGCCCGCTCGTCGAGGGCACGAACGACGTCCGCCAGCCGGGAGGCACCGCTTTCGAGACCGATAGCGATGCGACCTGCCCGGGCCGGGCGAGTCTCGCCGTAGGCGCCCAGCACAGCTCGAGCAGTTTCGAGTTGCTCGGGCGCTACATCAATACGCAACGTGGGCGAACCAACGGCGTCCTTGAGAGCGCCCGGTGTGCCCTCACGAACGATGAGGCCGCCATCGATGATGCCAACTCGATGAGCGAGCTCGTCCGCCTCTTCCAGATATTGGGTCGTGAGGAAGACGGTGGTGCCGCCGGTATTGAGCCGGCGAACCTCCTCCCACAGGTTCTGACGGCTGCTGGGGTCGAGGCCGGTGGTTGGCTCGTCGAGGAAGAGGACTTCAGGCTCGTGGATGAGCGAGAGTGCCAGGTCGAGGCGCCGACGCATACCACCCGAATAGGTACCAACCCGGCGATCGGCGGCGTCGGTGAGGCCGACGCGCTCAAGCAGCTCGGCGCCACGCGATGTGGCCTGACTGCGTCCGATGCCATGAAGTGTCGATTGGAGTTTGAGCAGCTCGTTGCCCGTCATCAGAGGGTCGATGGCGGCATCTTGTAGCGCAACGCCGATGCGTCGACGGACGTTGGCAGCATCGGTGGCGACATCGAATCCGGCGACGACGGCTCTACCCGAAGTCGGCTTGAGCAGCGTTGTCAGCATCCGAACCATGGTCGACTTCCCGGCCCCGTTTGGTCCGAGAAACCCGTAGATCTCTCCCTCGGCCACGACGAGGTCGACACCCCGCACGGCTTCCACGTCGCCGAAGGAACGAACGAGAGCCTCGGCCACGATCGGTGTCGTCATGAGGTGTGTCTAGCAGCCGCTAGGTAAGCCGCAGCTTGGTGGCCAATTCGAGTATGAGATCATCGAGTGAAAGCTGATCGCTCGTGTGCCCGAACACATAGCGGTCGGGGCGAACAATGGCCGCACTGGCTTGTTCGAAGAGCGGGTCGAGGCGACCGGATACCGGGGTAAGTCCTTCGAGCGACACCGTGGCGATGCCAAGGCGCCGAATCACGGCGGCCGCATCGTCCGACACCGAGAGGTCGCTCATGGTTCGGCCGACGACGGCAAAGCCGGATCCGAGCAGGTCGTCCAACCGAAACTCGGGGCCATGTTCGTGTTCGACCATAGGTTGAGGGAACAGATAGCCGGTTGAGCCCGCGTCGCTTACTTGGTTGGCATGCACAACTCCGTCCCGTAGCGGTGGTTGTTCGCGCCCCTGGCCGTAGCCCTATGCTGCCAACCGCTCGGGGGCAACGGGCGGGTGGGCGCCAGACCGTTCGGCTCTCTCGACTGCAGCGAGATGCTCCATGAGCTGCCCGATAGCGACAGCCCAGTCGGTCAGGTCCTGGGCATGAGCATTCCGCTCGGCCTGGTACGTGTCGAGGAGGTCGTCGGCGGCGAGGTCGGCGATGACCATTGGAAGCTTCCAGGCCAGGTTGATGACGTCACGCATGCCGGTGTTCATGCCTTGTCCGAGAAACGGTGGTGTTTGGTGTGCAGCATCGCCGGCGAGGAACACGTTTCCCCGACGCCAGGTGTCAGCTGTTGCGGCGTGGAAGCGATACACCGCCGCTCTGCGGATGTCGTAGGTATCCGACGGGGTCCACGGATCAATGAGGCTACGAATCTTCCCCCGCTCGAGCATCTGTTCGCTGGTCTCGCCATCCTCGAGTTGAAACTCCCAACGCCGATACGGATCCTTGGTACAGACATATGTTGCGAGACGGTCCGGGTCGCAAACCTGCAGCGTGTCGTTGGTGAGCGTGTGGCCGGCCCGAGTGGCCACATCGACTACAAGCCAGTCGCTCTCGTATCCGAGGTCGTGCCAACCAACGTTCAACTGGCCGCGAACAAAGCTGGCGGCCCCATCGCATCCGATCAGGTACCGCGCCGTGTTCGCGGCCGGGTTGCCATCGGGCTGCGCAAACGCCAGAGTCACGCCTCCACCGGGATCGTCGCCGCCTACCGATACGTCGTCGAAAGAGCTGACGGTGCAACCGATGGGGCGGTGACATTGGGGTGGTCGACCGCTGTGGCCCGGAGCCAGCCCTCGAATTCGGGTTGATCGAACATGGCGGTGGCCGGCCAGCCGTTCCGTCCTACTGCCCGAGGCTCTTGTCCGAAAAGCCACTCACGTTTCGAATTGGCGAAACCGAAACGATCTCCCTCCCGGAAGGGTTGGAGAAGCTTGACTACGTCACCGGATCGCCCGCTGGACTGGAAGGCTCGAATGATCTCACCATCGAGCGCGACCGCTCGTGGCAGCTGGTAAACGAGGGGATCCCGTTCGAAGGCGATTATCTGTAGACCGGCGTCGGCGAGAAGAATGGCTGCCGTACTGCCGACCGGTCCGAGACCGACGATCGCTATGTCGTATTCGGGAGCTCTCTCCACATGGGAAGCTCTGTCGTATTAGCGAGCCGAGGGGTCAACCAGAGGACAGTGCCTTCCACAAAGAGCGATAGTTCCGGTAGGTGTACTCATTGGACACCCAACCCGAACGTACCAACTCCTTGTGGAGCAGCGGGAGATTCCAGCAACTCACGCCCATATCGACGTGATGAGCAAGGTGGTAGCCGATGTTGTGCGGCGCCAGCCAGAAGCTGGCTAACCAAGTCTGGCGCACGTCATGGGTGGTCTGTCGTCGATCGGCCGATTGCATCAGGCCGCCGTGTTCGGCTACGGCCCGCAGCCGATTGATGACGCGCCAGATTGTTTGATGGGGGAGCCACCACAGGAAGAAGTAGAGCTCGGGACGGCCGACGATCGTGAAGGCGGCGATAATGGGAATCTGGCAGGCCAGAATTCTCACTGCCGTCGGCTTGCGTTTTCGGGCCGCTTTTACCAGACCGACGAAGAGCTTCCAGCCCGTGCGCCCCGTGGCATCCCGCAGCAGTTTGCGTCGGAAGCTGGCCCGGCTCACCGGATAGTTGGCGTAGAGGGCCACGTCGGGTTCCTTCGGGCCCATCTCGTCGCGGTGATGGTTGATATGGGCCCGGCGATACAGCTCGAACGGCACCCATGAGGGGTAGGACAGAATCCAACGCCCTACCCAGTCGTTGAGGCCGTTGTTGTTGAACAGGGTGCGATGCACGGCTTCGTGCCCCAGGCTGGCGAAACGGGCATACGCCCGACCCATCAGAAGGAACGCCGCCACCCACGCGACGGGATGCGACAACCAGATGGCAGCCGCCACGACGGCGACTGGTTCGAGGACGACGAGTGCGAGTGTTATTGCACTCTTCCACTGAGGAATCGTGCGAAGGTTGGCGCGTAACTCGGGCACGGCCTTACCGCCAGCAAGCAGACGGTCGGTCGGCAACACATCGGGGAGGGCAGCGGGGGCAGCCACCATGCCTCCGAGGCGAGGCCCTGTGGCTCTGATGCTGGAGTTGTGATCTTCGGTTGAACTCGTCACGACCACACCTTACACTCTGAGATCGCATGATTCAATTCTGTGATGTCGGTGACGGCAGGGAGCCCCGACCCGCATGAGGCTGACCCGGCACGATCAAGATCTCGGATTGAGGCCGCTGACTGCTCGGTCGCTTGTGGTCAGCATGTTGCTTGGAACACACCCGCCTCGCCTCCCGGCCCATGCCCTCGTGTCTTCGGCCGCGCTCTTCGGTATCAGCGAGGGAGCATGTCGCACCGCACTCAGTCGACTGGTGGCGAGCGGCGAGATTACGAACGACGATGGCTGGTACGCCCTCGGGGCCGATCTCATCAATCGGCAGCGGAGCCAGGATGTCGGACGCGCGACCAGGCCGACACCGTGGGACGGCAGGTGGCGCACCCTGATAGTTACGGCCGAGCGTCGTTCGGCCACCGACAGAACCGACGCCCGAAGTCGGCTGCGTTCAGCTCGCTTCGCCGAGCTTCGCGAAGGCATCTGGACCCGTCCCAACAATTTGCCAGAAAGCCCGGTCGTTGCAGATCTCGCTGGCCGAGGCTGGCTGGCCGCCGAGGTCACGTTCGATGACGGGCTCGACCCAGAAGACTTGTGGCCATTGGCCCGGTGGCGACACACGGCGATCGGGCTGCACACGCTGATCGAGCAGCTGACACCTCGGCTGGAGCAAGACGATCCGTCAGATTTGGCCAAAGGCTTCCTGGTCGCCGCAGCCGGTCTACGGCAGTTCAAAAGCGATCCGTTGCTGCCCGATGAGGTGCTGCCGGCAACATGGCCGGGGGCTGAGTTCCGTGAGGCCTATGACCGATTCGACCAGAGTTACCGCCGGGTCCTCCGCCAGTTCTTGCAGGAGGCGAAGGGTCAGACTGACGCTGGCCAGACTTGCGGATAGTGCGGACCCGTGAACGGCTGTCCCTCGACCTGACCGTCATGAACGAAGCCAGACGCCATCCCTTCCTCCCATAGGTAGGTGGCGTCGTCGCCGATGTAGCGAACGGTGTATCCACGCCGCTGACGGTCAGCGCGTGTGTTCGGCCCTGCGTAATGAACGGTCATGGCGTGGAAGGCAATGACATCCCCAGGCTGCATATCCCAGGAGAGGATGGCGTGCTGATCTCGCTCTTGTTCGTAGTCAGGGATTTCTTCGTAATTCGGGTTTCGGGTGTACGACGTACCGCCCGGAGCGAATGGTTCTGGTTGGAACCACCGATCCCACTTGTGCGATCCGGCGATGAACTCGAGGCCCCCGCTGTCGAGCGTGACCTCATCGAGGGCGAGCCAGAACGACAGGACCTGACGACCACGAACCGGCCAGTATGGCTGGTCGTTGTGCCAGCGCGTCGGGGCATCGGTGGCTGAGTCCTTGACGAACAGTTGGTCATAGAGGAGGCGGACAGACTTGGCGCCCATGAGCTCTGCAGCGAGCCCGGGAAGGGGAGAATCCAAACAATAGGCGGCGAAGTCAGGGTCGTTCTCCCAAACCCGAATATTCCCATGGAACCTGCCCCCCGACTCGATCTCGTAGCCGTGAAAGAACGGGCCGGGGTTGGCGATATCGCGGTCGATGGCAGCGGCCAGTTTATTGACCCAAGCGCCATCGACGACCCGGGGTATCAGGACAGCCCCGTCGCGTTCAAAAGCTTCGATATCGGCTTGCAGCATGCAAACGAACGTAGCGGTTCAACCCATCATCGGTGTGCGTCCCCGGTCCAGGGATCCTCGCCCAGATAGCGGTCGAAGGCCCTCAACGGGTGCCGCTCGGGATCGAGCCGCGTCGCTGTGTCCCATGGTTCGAACGCATTGGTCACGTTGGCCAATCCGGTTTCGGCCAGTTCCGGGTAGTGGCGAAGAAGCACACTCTTCAGGTTGTTCTGGTCGATCCAGTCCATTCCCTCGGCCGAGTACACCTCTTCCCGATAGTCGGTGGTGTAAAAGCGGTCGGCCTGAAGGCGGCGACTGGCATTGAGAATGAAGATCTGGAAGAGGGTTTCACCGAATCCGAAGCCCGTGGGTCGATTGCAGTCGGATTCGGCCAGGGTCCCAACCAACAGATCGAGACTCTCGACGTCATCGCCATAGATGTCGGTGATCTTCTTCACCACAGCTTTGTCGGTGGTGAGGTCGTCGAAGCTGTGCAGCGGATTCAAGCCAAGCTGACGCCGGAACTCGTTGTATCTGGGCACACCGCGCTCACGGGCCCGCAGGATGTCCACCGTCCCCATGTCGTGCACGGGATTCCCCGGGATGCTGAGCTCCTGCATGAACCGGGGGTAATTGTTCAGCGTGAGGGCGCCCGGGTGCTGGACACCGAATGAGTAGAAGAGGTCGGGCATGCCGAGACGTTGGGTGATCTTGTGCGATGCCGCTTGTCGACTGGCAGCGAACGGCACTTCTGCTACCAGGTCATCCGTGGCGTGACGCCTCAGCTTGAGCGACTCTGGCAGCAACGAGTGAAGGCGGTAGACCTCGACAAACTCCTCGCTAAGAGCAAAGGGCGAGCCGTGCTTTTCTATCTGATTGCCAACAAGGCCACCAAGCTCCGGGTTCGGGACATTGAAGCGGGCGACCGTCTTGCGGTCCTTGGCTGCCCTGAATCGATACGTCAGTAGCCCGTACCAGTTCGTGTTGAGTCCGCTGTCGAGCGCCCGGTTAGGGAGGATGGCCGGCGTCCACTCGACCGAGTGGATCTTGGCCGTGACCGCAGCGTTTACCAGCCGGGCGACGTTGAAGAGCCGATCGTCGTCCCAGGTGGGGTGATGCGCTTGTAGGTGATCACATATGGCGTTGTGTTCGAGCGTGAACAACGTGTGCCACATGGCCAGCCCCACCCACCAGTTCCGCACCATGCCTGTCTTCTCGACCCCGTCCTTGCCGACAGGCAGCGTGCCATCCGGCTCGACGCGTAGCTTGCCGTTGAGCCCTGTCCGCAGTTCGTCCTGCGTCGCTTTATCGCTGCCATAGACCTGCGAGGCATCCCACCAATGCGTGACCTCGTTGATGAATGTCACGGGTGCGGTGTCGGCCGCCTGCCCGTGGGTGGGATCGGGCTGGGTTCGGCTGACGAACATGTTCTGCTGCCGGTAGCGATCGCGAGCCGGGTCGTTCTCGGGAAGCGGTATTTCGATCGGTCGAAGTCGATCCCAGGTCATGTTCTCGCCATGGGTGATCCAATCGTGGTTCTGGAACTGAATCCAGGAGGCCGCCAGCAGATTGAGAAATGGCACCTCTTCCATCTCGCCCTCGCGACGGAGCAGCTCGAGACTGATTCGTCGAGGATTGGGGGTGAGCAGCTGATCACCGGTTTCGGGCTTTGTGACTGCTTCGGCCACGTTTCGGCTGAACCGGGTTCCGGCCGCGCCCTCTTTCGGGTCCTCCAGGTTGTTCCAGCTGCCATCAGCCGTGCGGTAATGACTGACGCCAGGTGGTGGCTCCAGACCAGACTGCTGGAATCCCACAAGCTGGTCCTTTGGATACGTCGACTTGAGATTCCGTCGATTCAGCTTCTCGCGCATGTACGCCAGCGTGAGAATGCCGGTGTACAGCCGCTTGCGATACCAGTTGGTCCAGATCTTGTCGCGGTAGTTCTTGCCCAGTTTCTGCGTAAGCGGCTCGATGATGCGGCATCCAGCGAGGCCGATGCCATGGCCGATCTGATAGCGCAGAGTGGCGCCTAGTTGTGGACGACGTCGGGGGTTTGGGGCAATCGGCAATTGCGGACTCGGTGGGGGAGCAAGCAGCTCGTCACCATCGAAGTAGCGGATACCTGGAACGAAGACATCGACACCCGATTCGTCGTTGTTCCGCGCTAGCTGCACCATGTGCATCCAGTCAGCGCGGTTAGCGGGCGTGATTTCAGACAGGTCGCACGCCCACGCGTAGTGAGCCGCGGCCTCGCTGTAGTTCCCGAGATGAAAATGGGCGAGGCCCAAGAGCGCCCGGCTGGCCCCTGTCGGGTCACAAACTGCAGCGGTGGCCAAGCGATCGGCTGCTTCGTCGAAGCGGCGCGCTTCTAAGAGATCGATCGCCTTGTCACGTTCTTGCGCCCACCCCTGTGGTTTGGCTTCGTTCGTCATTTTCCCCCCAAAACTTCGGCCCTGCCCGAGGCCGGTTGCCGCCCTGACCTGGCCGGACCCTAGCGTTCCTCACGTTCCGCGTTCCATGCCAGGTCATAGATGGCGCAGGTAGTGGGGCCCGCGTCCCACTCGTCTGATTTCGCCATCTGGTCTAGGTTTGCGCTGGGCGGAGGACGAGGTGGACCAGTCGGGAGGGACGACCGGTGGGGAAATGGAATGCAAGCTCGGTCAAGGCCGGGATCCAGCGACGACGGTTCCTAGCGAGCTGGGTTCTAAGGCGAGCGTTCTGGAACCGATTGGCCACGTTGAAGTTCGGCGGCCAGAAGGCAACGGTCATTCCCGAGCCGTCCAGCGATGGGCGGTGGGTCAAACTCATGCCGCTTGGCCAAAAGTATCCAGAACTCACGGTCGGAGGCGTGGTGGTTGCCGACCACGTTCCTCGGGATGAGGCTGAACCGCTCAAGCAGAAGGTCACCCGCCTGCAAGCTGTTGGTGTTCGTCGAGTTTCCCCAATGCAGCCCGGGCTACCATCGGTGCCGCCCGATGCCGACAAGGCCTTGTCGTGGGCATTCACCGGCCGTCACGCTGGCCTGTATCCGCGTCCCCAGCGGCCGGCTGACCTCGGGCTGGGTGTCGGCTCCGACGGCCTTGCTCGCCAGGTCAACAACCGCGAGGGAACGCTGGGCGCGCTGGCCGTGGCAAGCCCGTATGCCGCATACCTGAGGGCTGCTGGCCCCGGCCGATTCGAGTGGAATCTCGCTGAGCTCGGCGCGTATGAGTGTCACGACGGGCTTGTGAAGTTGGGAGCCAAGGTCGACTTCGTACTCGATCCACAGACAGGATGGCTACGCGCCGGCCACATCGAGACGGCGCTGGGATCGGTCCGCCCCGGTGATTCGGGGTGGGCGAGTGGCACACGGCTCGCAGTCTGCTCGATCACCACTCATGCGTCGCTGGTGCGGCACTTCAATTGGTTACACCTCACGAGTGGGGCTCCGCTCGAAGCCATCACCCGCAACCGACTTCCTCACAGACATCCGGTTCGTCGGTTGCTTTGGCCGCACGTCTTTGGAACTCATGCAAACAACGACCTTGTGACACAACTTCAGATGGCGAAGGGCGGAGAGTTCGAATCGATCTTCAGTTTCACTCACGACGCCCTGCTTCAGCTGTTCGAGGACACCACGGACCAGTTTCAGTTGGCCGCTATCAATCCGGCCCTAGATGCCGAGCAGCGCGGCGTTGACCTGCCCGAGCTGGTGGCGCCAGCGCAGGAGAATCGGTGCAGCCTCCTCGACGTCTTCGAGCGTCATGCCCAGCGGTACCTGGCCCTGTACTTCAACTCCGATGAAGAAGTCGCAGGTGATCCGGACATCGCAGGATGGCTCGCCGACCTCGATGCCCAATTGCCAGGTGGAGTCAGCAAAATCACGGGCAAACCTCCGACGCTTCGAGGATTGGCCTCACTGGCGGCAACCCTCATCTACTTGGCGACGGTCGAACATGAGATTACGGGTTCGGGACTCTGGGACTATCAGCTGTGGAACGACACGTCGCCTGTTCGGGTTTATGAGGACGGCCGAAATGTCCCTCTCGATGTCTACCAGAGATTGATTAATGCTGATTTCAACCTCAACGTCAGTCGAACACCGCTGCTGGCCGATTTCTCTTACCTCGCGCTCGACGCCCGCGGTGAGCAAGCGTTCAAGCAGTTCACCCGGGACCTCGAACGACTGCAGCGATTTATGGATCTGGGCGACGCTGCCCCGTGGCGCATGGAACCGAAGCGGCTGAAAGCCAACATCAACGCCTGAGGATCAACTGCTGAGCTCCCCAAGGTGACGCAGTGCGGCCACCGATGGGCAGAACAGATACGCCGCACCAACGGTCTGGATGAAACGAGGGAACCCCGAGAGCACGACCGGGGGTTGACCGTTCCCGACCGGGATCACGAATCGACTGGTCGATGGACGGTTTGCTCCCAAGATTGGATCATTCGTTCCCGTGATAGAGGGATCTAACAAGCCGAGGTTGATCCAGTCGTACATGACCGCCTCGAATTGGGCGATGATGCTGGCGCACAGAAAGCTGCCCAGTAGCCCCCTGGGCTGACCATCGTCGGGTTCGCCGGGGTTCATCGGAGGCCCGTACGGCACACCCCGGCGAACCATCGGACGCGTGTAGTTGGCGCTTCGCTGGGCGATGCGGGCGCTTCGCGGATTCGCTCGGCGTATGTGCGAGCCGACAGGACAAAATAGACCTTCGAAATCATCAAGCTCGACAGCTTCGTTCGGATAGTCGAAGAAGTTGATGGTTTCCTCGTCGACCCTGGGCATGCGGATGTCCTTGAAATCTCGGGACTCAAGCAACGAGGGGGTCAGGGGAGCCCCGTTGCGCCAACGGCCCATGAGTTTCGCTGCGACAAGTTCGCGGTCCCAACCTGTTTGGGCTGCGCTGTCGTCGAGGAAGGTCTCAAAGCTGTGCACATCTTGCTCGAGCACGCGAAAAGCATTGAAGCAACCGTTCAAGCCGTAAGGGTCAGCGAGCTTGCGCCAAGTCACATTCGGGAACGTGGTCTTGTAGTCGGGGCCAAGCAGGACTGCTCCGACCGGGGCTAACGGCTGTGCGTCCGCTTTGCCGATGGGTTCACCGTTCACGACAAATCGAGGCTGGGCGATGCTGTCTCGATAGCCGAAATGGACCTTGTCGCCCAGGCCATCGGGCTCGCCTCGTTCGAAGCCATCACGCTCGAGGTCGTCTGGCAGGAACGCGCCATCGAGCTTGGCCGTCACGGTGAAGGCCCCCGACCGACGCCACGCCAGCTCGAGCTCGGCGTCGACGGCGTCGCGCTCGTCGGCGGTTTCCCCGTGAATGGTCCACATGAGGTGGACCTTCTCGGGGTCATCCATCCCGTAACGCCACCGGTGTGGCGCACTCTCATCAACGTCACCGACCTTGGGCCCTCGGGCAGTAGCCCCGGCTCGAAACTCCGATGGGAATGAGTTGAGGGCGCTGGCGCTCACCCCCAGAGCCGAGAGCCCCGAGGCGGTTATGGCGACATTGAGACATGTCGCCGGTTTGCTTGTCCACCACTCGGCCGTGGTGATCGAGAGTCGGGGTGGGGCCGCGTCTGCTGGCCGGCCGGGGTTTGAAAGGAGAGGCACGACGGCAGCGAGGAACTTTCGAGCGGCTGTCCGATCGGCGACGCGAACCACGACGTGACGAACGAACTTCAGGTGGTAGCCCCGCAAAATATTGCCTTGAACATCGCTGAGGTCGACGTGGGTCATAGCGTCACCATCCAATCTTCAATGCGTCGCGGATCTGGGCCGCCGAGAAGCCCGGATAGGCCCGGTAGACAAAAACCTGGGCGTTAGGTTCGGCGTCCAAGACGAGCGCCAGGTTGCGGGGCAGTTTCAGCGGATCGTCGCTCAGTTCGGTGACCTGCTCCGGAAGCTGAAACGCATCGTGCTCGATGACCCACTCGATGAAGGCATCGGGGTGAGACTCGACCGGTAAGGGCGGCGGATTGGCCACAAACTCAAGGAGGGCATCGAACGCTCCACCAATGTTGTAGATGAAGTCTCTGATGTAGTTGGAGAAATCGCCGTCGTAGATGCTGAACATGCAAAGACTTCCGTCGACGATGATGAAGCGTCCGAAGTGAACAATGCCGGTATTGTTGAGGCCGGAGTGCACCTCTTCGATCGCCGGGGCCAAAGCCCCCACGAGCCGCGCACGGGCAATGGGCGACGGATCAGCTAGCGGCATCACCAGGTTCATGGCTGTCTGTACGTTGTCCGACGGGTTCATCGAGAACGGGTGTTTCGGAAGAACGGGTGGTGGGTCGCGCCAACGCCAAAAGGCGAGAAGTTTGCTTTCGAGCAGACGCTTGACCTTTGTCAGCGGCCGCCTGGAATATCCGTCTTGTGCCACTGTTCCCCCCAGTTGACGCTACGGGATACTAACGCGAAGTAGCGACGCGACTCCATTGCCACAGCGGCTCGATCGATTCGTTGACTAACATTTGGCATGGACGAGTTCACGGCCAAGCTGATCGAGGGTATGCACGCCGACTTCGCGCCGGGGCGAGGCGAGCCCGAACTCGGCCTCGACCGTGGCCACCAACCGGGGACTCGTCCGATCCACAGTTCAGGCATCAGCGCGGTGGGTTGGTTTCGTGGGACGCATGCGGCGGCGCGCTACTGCACAGCTCCCCAGTTTGGGCGATCGTGGACACCCGTGACGGTTAGGTTCTCGAACGGCAACGGTGCCCCCGACCCTGATGGCGTGCGCCAAGTCCGAGGTATGGCCGTGAAGTTTCATCTTGGGGAGACGACGTGTGACGGCGAGGGCCCACACACCACGGCCCACACGACGTGCGGGGTTTTGAAGTCTCCCGCAGAGTCCGATCTCGTCTGCATGTCGGTTCCCATGTTCATGGTCAAGGAGGCCGAGGGCCTGCTCGACTTCGAGAAGGCCTATCTTCCTCGGGCCGTGCGTCGACCGGGTCTGACGAAACGGCTCAAAGCGATGGCCAGCCTCATACCTTTGCCTACGACCGATCCGGGCACCCTGAAGTCCGGAAACAACGGCCTCATCGCCTACGCCCAACGGACGCCGGAGGCGCGCGCTTTCATCGCTGCCAACGCCATGTTAGGGCCGCCAGACAGTTACGGACGCACTGCCTACCACGCCGTGCACGCGTTCGAACTGGAGGGAGAGTGCCCTGATGGACTGCATCAGCACGGCGAGATCTGCCCGGGCCGGCAGCGCCACATGGGTCGATTCTCTCTGGAGCCGGGCGATGGAGTTCGGCTCGAGTATCAGGACGGCGACAGACCGGCGGATGGTCAACGGCCGTTAGCGACCCTAGAAGATCTGGAAGCTGACTATCTGAAACGCGAGCTCGAGCGACGACTCGATCGATTCGTCAGTGTCTTCAACCTACGAATGCAGCTGGCCGACCCCTGGGACGACACCTCGGACCCGACAACTGTGTGGCCGATGACTCGCAAGCGGGTGCTGATGGGATCACTGGTACTCCATCACATTCCTTCCGATCAAGATGCCGGGTGCGAGAAACTGAGCTTCAACCCGGGTCAGCTAGCGCCAGGCATGGGGCTGTCGGATGATCCCGTGCTTCGAGCCCGAGTTGCGGTCTACGAACAATCCCAGGCCCATCGAGAGGCACAGACCTGCCCGTTTGCCCATCGAGCTACTGGTTCGGCTCCGTTAGAGCGCTCCGCACCTGTTTGATCTGGCGTCTCGCAAATTGCATAGCCTCGTTGAAATCCATTGCTTCGCCCGTTGCGATGTTGGCGTCCAAGACATCGTCGCCCAGTGTCTCGCGGAGTTGCTCGAGGATCTCGGGCATCACGGTGACCAGGCTGACGCTCTGCCGGGTACTACTGCCGTAAATCATTGCGGCTATCTCGGGACGATCGAGGCGTTTGAAGAAGACTGCCAAGTCGGCCAAGGTTGTCGCCACACTGCCGTGGTTGCCAGCGCGGTGCAACGATTCGATGGCGCTATCGAAAAGGTCAAGGGCACCGATCCGATCGCCCGCTGATTCTTCGAGACCGGCGATCTCGCGGGCGAGGATGGCTTCGAAGTACTCCAGCCGCTGCCGACGCGAGTAGTCGAGGTTTTCGAGCAGAATAGTGAGCGCTCGAGCGGGATCAGACTCCGAGATCGAGCGGGCGGAACTTGTGAGCGTGTAGGCGATCCAAAAGGGATTCTGTCGGGCCCGCGCCGCGTCGATTGCTTCCTCTGCGAACTCCTGCGCCTCGACGGCGCGCCCAATTCCGGGGAGCACGGACATACGGCCGGCCAGGCCAATGAGGTTCGCCAACGGACCCTGCCCGACGAGTGCATCGCAGATCTCGAGCCAACGGTCGATATCGCCG
This sequence comes from Acidimicrobiales bacterium, assembly GCA_047638695.1. Taxonomy (GTDB): domain Bacteria; phylum Actinomycetota; class Acidimicrobiia; order Acidimicrobiales; family SZUA-35; genus JAHECQ01. The sequence continues at coordinate 45,242 of JBLINY010000009.1, forward strand.
TTGTAACGATGGCCAATTGCCTCCCAGAAGGCGGCCCAGCCGTGCTCGTGAGGATCGGCTCCCTGGAGTTGTTCGAGTTCTCGGGCACGCGCTCCGTATGCAATCGCCTGTTGTGGTCGGCCCGTGATCCCACAGATGCTGGCCGCGGTGTAGAGGCGCGCCAGTTGTGGGATGGCTGCTGCTTCGGCTGACGCGAGTGTCTCCTCGGCCCAGCCCACCGGCTCGAATCGTTGGAGGACGAAGGTGAGCATGGCCGTATGGGAGGCGATCGTTGCCGCTTGCTCGATGTCATTGCGGCTGGTCGCCCATCGGAAGGCTCTGCGCAGGTTCGAGAACTCGCTGTCAACCCAATCGAGGGTCCGCCGCTGCGCCGGCCCGTCCCAAACCGTCCATTGTTCGAGCACTGCATCAGCGAAGAAGGCGGCATGCTGATCTCGCGCTTGACCATCAAGGTCACTTTCGGCGAGTTGGTCGGCCGCATACTGCCGGATCGTCTCCAATAGGCCAAAACGGACCTGCTTGCCCGACCGTTCGGTTGTAAGCAACGACTTCCGTACGAGCGAATCCAAGATGTCCAGAACCGAGTATTCATCCTGTCCGGCACCGCAAACTCGGTGGGCGGCCTCCAATGCGAAGCCATCGGCGAATACCGAGCAGCGGTTGAGGAGGTCGCGCTCGGCATCCTCGAGCAGATCGTAGGACCACTGAACCACACCCAACAGCGTCTGGTGGTGTTCGAGAACACGATCGGAAGCTGACAGAAATCGAAAGCGGTCGTCCAGTCGATCTCGTACGTCTGTGGGGCTCATGGAGACCATCCGGGCGGCCGCAAGTTCGATGGCCAGAGCGATGCCATCGAGTCGTTCACAAATTTCCTCTACCGCTCGTTGGTCATCGCTGCTGTCCAGAACGAAATCAGCGTCGAGTGCCCGGGCCCTATCAACGAAAAGCCGCACAGCAGGGGAATCGGGTCCGACCGCGACGTCCAGAGCCGGCACCGGATAGAGCTGTTCCCCTGAAACTCGTAGCCCTTCGCGTGAGGTGGCAATGATGGTGACGGATTCGGATGCGCTGAGAAATTGCTCGATGAGTTCGGCGACGGCGTCGAGAAGGTGCTCGCAGTTGTCGAGCACGAGGAGAAGATCTCGGCCAACAAGTGAGCTCGCAATTCCTTCGGCGACCGAGACGCCCGCTGATGGTGTTATTCCGAGTGTCGTTGCTATCGCATCGGCGACTCTGTCCGGCTCGAGAACCGGTGCGAGCTCAACCAGCCAGACACCATCACCGAACTCGGCAACTCTGCTGGCGGCGAGTTCGAGCGCCAACCGGGTTTTGCCGATCCCACCAAAGCCAGTGAGGGTGATGAGTCGTCGGCGGGCGACCAGTTCGCTTAGCTCGGCCAGTTCGCGGTCACGCCCGACGAACGTGTCCTTGGTCCGAGGCAGGTTGCCAGTCGGCCGTTCGGCGGTTTTGAGTGGAGCAAACTCGGTGGCTAGTCCGTCCGCTGCCACCTGGAGGATCCCAATGTGTTCGGCGACATCGCGCAGCAAATGCTCGCCCAGGTCGATCAATTCGAAGCCCTGAAGCAGTTGTGCCGTCGCCCTTGTCACCAGGATCTGGCCGCCGTGCCCCGCTCCCATCACACGTGCGACTCGGTTCACTGTTGGTCCGAAGAAGTCACCGCTTCGGGCTTCGGCCTCGCCAGTGTTCAATCCCATTCGAACGGGTAGCCCAAGCAGACGTTGAGCGTCGATCGCGGCCTCGACGGCTTGGTTGGCTGAGGTGAACGAGGCGGCCATCCCATCGCCGGTGTGTTTGAAGGCCCGACCACCACGGTTTTCTATGGCCTCGATGAGTACGGCGTCGTGGGCGGCTAGGGCCTCACGCATCCCCTCGGCATCGTCCTCCCAGCGGCGGGTCGATCCCTCGATATCGGTGAAGAGAAACGTCAGCGTTCCCTCTGAGTGGACTGACATAGCGCCAGGTTCGCACAGGTCGGCGACGTTCCCCGCAACGGGTTAACGGGACATCGATGCTGTTGTTTGGCCACGGGTTGGACAGCGAACAGGCGGACCGTAGCCGCATGCCGCGGATCCGAGAACTTCTTTTTGTGGTGTTGGTTGCCACGGCCAGGAGGTGCGGGGTCGCTGTACTGGACGCTGATGCGTTCGTGCGTTCGTGCGTTCGGGCGTCTTGCCACCGCCGACTACGGTCGGTCGGATGGACGGGGATCAATCGCACGAAGCCACTGGACCGCTGCGAGGCAAGCGAGTGATCGACCTTGGGACCCTGCTGGCCGGCCCGGTCGCAGCTACCTTGCTGGGCGATTTCGGTGCCGAGGTCATCAAGGTCGAGCAGCCCGGTGTCGGTGACACCCTTCGGGGAGGGGTGGTTGCCGATGGGCAACCTCCACGGATGGCCTGGTTGGTCGAAGGACGCAACAAGCGCTCGGTCACCATCAACCTGCGCACGCCGGAGGGTCAGGAGCTCGTGCGGAAGCTGGTCGCCACCGCAGACATCGTGGTGGAGAACTTCACTCCGGGCACGCTCGAGGGCTGGGGCCTTGGATGGGATGACCTCCAAGCGGTGAACCCCAAACTCATCATGGTGCGGGTATCGGGGTTCGGACAGACGGGCCCCTACAGCGAGCGGGCGGGCTATGACCGAATTGCACTGGGGGTTTCGGGCTATCTGTATCCCACCGGTTATCCCGACCGGCCACCAGTTCGGCCCGCTTTCCCAACCGCCGACTACAACACTGCTACCTTCGCCGCCCTTGCCGCCATGTTCGCTCTTTACGAACGCGATGCCCAGGGTGGCGCGGGCCAGATGATCGATCTGGCCCTCTACGAGGCTCCATTTCGCATCACGGCTGACCTCATCGGCACGTTTCGACAGCGAGGGGAGCTTCGCGAACGGATTGGCAACCGAAACCCCGGGTTCACTCCGGCTGGGAACTTTCTGACCAGCGATGATCGATGGATCCAGATTGCGGCCGGCGGCGATCGCCCCTGGCGGCGACTGTGCGAAGCCATGGGAGTACCCGAGCTGGCCGATGACGAGCGGTACCTCACGTCGCGTGACCGGCATGGCCGGGCCGACGAGTTGGAGGAGCTTTTGCGTCAGTGGGTAGCAACCGTCCCCTTCGACGAGCTCGAGGACCTTCTAGCCGAGCACAACGTGCCCGCCGGTGGAATTTTGACCGCTGCCGACATCTCCGACCATCCGCAGTTCGAGGCCCGAGGCAACATTGCGATTGTCGACGATGGCCACGGGAACGATGTGTCGATGCCGTCGCCGACACCGAACCTGGTCGGCACCCCGGGAACAATCCGCCATGCCGGACAAGACTTGGGCCTGGAAACCGAGGCCATACTCTCCGAGCTTGGGCTTGACGCCTCCGACGTAGCCGACCTGCGCGACAAAGGCATCGTGTAACTGGGGAGCGCTCGTGTAGCTGGGGAGCTATCGCTAGACCTGTTCGGCTTTGCTGTTCTCGAGAGTGAAAAAGGCGAGGACCATACCCATCGCGGCGTAGGCGGCGATGAGGTAGTGGGCTATCCGCCAGCCATCGAGGAAGGCAACATCGGCGCTGGCTACTTGGGCGATCTGACTGAGGGGAATGTCGAACCCTCGCGAGACCATCACGCCCACCACCACAGCCGACGCGATGGCCTGCCCGAAAACATTCCCCAAGTTGCGGGTGAGATTGGTGAAAGCGCCAATCACTCCGAGACTTGCCGGCGGTACCGACCCGAGAATCGCTGAACTGTTGGGGACGTTCCACATGCCCTGGGACAGTCCAGTCAGAAAGACCAGGAGTGTCACCGTCGTGATACTCGTCTCAGCGGTGATGAAACCCATGGCCAGCGCGATCGCACCCATCAGACCGAGACCGCCAACGGTGAAAGGGCGTGACCCGAGGCGATCCGAGAGTCGACCCGACGTCTGTGCGGCCATACCCATGCCCAGCGAGATCAGAAACAACACGGCTCCAGCGCCGCCCTCGGCCATGCCACGAAGGCTGATGAGGTAAATGGGGAGCAGGAAACGGGTGGTGGTCGAACCCATGAACCCGAGGAATCGGGTGGCGACTCCCATCGTGAAGCGAGTGATCGTGAAAAGGCGAAGCTGAAGCATTGGCGCCACATGGCGAAGTTCCCAACGCACGAACGATGCGAACAGCAGCACCACCAACACGAAACCGCCACTGATCAGGGGTGACGTCCACGGCACCCCGAATGGATTGTTGACGGTCAGCACGAGGACGATCACGCTCAGTCCCGACAGGATGGCACCACCCCAGTCGAACGCATCCGGTGGCCCAGATCGTTCGCCACCGACCCGCTCTTCGTCGAGGATGAAGTAGGCCGCGACCCAGGCGATGCTGATCGGCACGATGAGGACGGCGAACAGCACCTGCCAGGGAAAGACCTGAAGCATCAGCCCGGCAAAGATCGGGCCTGAGGCTCCTCCGATCGAGACCGCCGTTGTTTGGCTGCCAACCGCCTTGCCGCGTTCTGCCGGAGGGAAAACCGAGACGATCATTGCGGTGCCGACCGATTGCCCCATCGCGTTTCCGAGCGCCATGACGAGCCGAGCGGCGATCAGAAGAAGGAAGGTGGGGGCCGCCGCGGTGAGCACCGCGCCGAGACCAAAAATGGCTAATCCGGTGAGGTGCACCTTCTTGCGGCCGACGATGTCGGCCAGTCGCCCCATTGGCAGCATGACGGCGCTGATGACGAGGGCTTCGACGATCACCACCCAGCTGACGGCCCGAAGGGTGACGCCGAAGTCGTCAGCGATCGCCGAGAGAGCGACGAAGACCATCGACATGGTCATGACCATGGTGAAAAATGAGAGCCCGATGGCGGCGAAAGCTTTCCACTTGTAGCCGTCGTCGGCATCAAGGGTTGTCTCAGAATCGAGAAGCTCGGACACCGGACGCATACGGCAACGACCCTAGGAGCTACGGTTTGTGATGGCCGATTTGGACAACGAACTACCAGAAGCCTTCGCGACGCAACCCATCCAGTACCTCAGCCGTACACGAGCGTGGTATTCGGCCTTGGGGTACGAGCCGTATCGCTGGCCGCACAACGATGAGGTTCCGTTCGCCCCACTCGACAAGCCGCTGTCGGAGTGTCGCCTCGGGCTCGTCACCACTGCCGCGCCGCATCAACCGGACAAGGGTGATCAGGGTCCCGGAGCTGCCTATAACGGCAGCGCCAAGTTCTTTGACGTCTACTCATCTGAGGTCGCCGATCCTCTTGACGTCCGGATCTCACACATCGGCTACGACCGCAACCATTCCAAGGCCGACGATCCCAACACATGGCTGCCGCTGCCTCGTCTGCACGAAGCAGTAGCGGCGGGCCGAATTGGTTCGCTGACCGAACGTTTCTATGGGGCCCCGACCGTTCGACGGGTTCGCAGCACCACCGAGGAGCACGCTCCACGGATCGTCGAGATGTTGCAGGAGGATGGCGCTGACATTGCCCTGCTCGTTCCCACTTGACCCGTTTGCCATCAGACGGTCAGTTTGACCGCTCACGCCATCGAGTCAGCCGGCATCCCCACCGTTGTAATGGGAGCAGCAAAGGACATTGTCGAGCACGTTAGCGTTGCCCGGTTCGCCTTCAGCGACGTGCCGCTTGGCAACTCGGCCGGGCTGCCTCACGATGTGGATTCGCAGCGTGAGGTACTCGATTGCGCCCTCACCCTGTTCGAGAAGGCGTTTGCACCGCGAACCACGGTGCAAACCCCGGCTCGCTGGAACGGCGGGGATCACACCTGGAAGCACGACATGATGAATCGTGAACAGCTCGATCCGGAGGCAGTGGCCAAGGCCAAGGCTGAGTTCGAGCGCCAGAAGGAGTTGGCCAACCTCAACCGGTAGGGCTTGTCTGGCCGATGTTTTCGTCCAGGGCGCGGTTGATGAGGTTTTTCGTGATGCCACTCACCGTTGGGTCGTCGAGGCCATAGGCCCAGTCGGTACATCCGGTCGTAAACACCCAGCCCTGGCCCAGGCGATGGGTTCCCATCACCGCGTGGCCGCCTTCGAAGATGGCCCGAGTTTCGGCCGTGTCACTTCCCGCTAGCCGCTCCGCGACCCAGTTGAGCTCGCCCACGTAGTTGGCCAGGCCGGCCGCGATCTCGTGGGTTTCCCAGAGTTTGGCCGGAGCGGTTGCCAGAATCTCGAAAGCCAACGGGGTGCCATCGATCCCGGTGGGCCGGGGTATGCCGTCGACCAGCTCGAAGTCACAGCCATCGCACTCGTAACCAACGACCATGCCATCGCCCCCGACGACGTCGCCGGGTTCGAGGTCGAGGCCGGCGAATACCCAGTGCGCTGGTTGATGGACTGAGTAGCCACCACCCTCAGGAGCGTGAGGCATGTTGGCGTAGCCGCCGCGGGTGAAACTTACGCCGGTCATTTCGTTCTCGGGCCGACGGCACAGCGGGTCGCTCCACATCGTCGAGACCGATGTCTCGCTGTCGCCGCCAACCACGGGATCCTGGTCGATGTCGAACTTGTAGCCAACAATCCGACGCCAATCGTTTTCCGGTCGGATCTGCCAGAAGGACGTGTTGCCCGAGAGGAAGAGGGCTGCGCCACCTTCAGCCACCCAGCCTTCGACGTTGTCTCGCATCGATGCCGACCAGTACTCGTCATGGCCGACACTGAGGTAGAGCTTGTACGGGGCAAGAAGCTCAGGATCGGTGGCCAGATCGGTGCTGGTCGCATAGTCGAAGGAGATGCCCTCAGATTCGGCCCACGCCACGAACAATCGCTCCCAGTTGGCGAAACCGGCAGCTGAGGAGAAGAAGGAGTGAGTACGGAAGTGAGCCTTGATCTCGTCGCGAGGCATGTCGACATAGGCCGCGGCGCGAAAGCGTCGGGGGTCATCCTTGGCGAGGAAGCCCGTCGGCAATGGTCGTTCGAGCGACGAGATGCTCCCACCCGTGTAGAAGCTGTCGGCGCCCCAATGGTTGTAGGCAGCCCACGTTGACGTCGTTAGGACAAGCAGGGTGTTGCCAGGCGTGGAGGCTTTCACAACGAAGAACGCCTCGGCGCTTTCTCCATTCGGTGCGGTCAGCCGAACGAGATAGAAGCCTGATGCCCACGATGAGCTGACGGTGACCTGCAGGGTCGCTTCCCAACCACAGCCCTCGCGGACAATTGAATCGCTCACCGGTTGTTCGCTCACGGGCACATCGTGGTGACGATGGACCACGTCCTCGCCCGCTCCCACTCGAACAATCTCGACGTTGCACGTGGTCTGGTCGCTGCTGATCATGAGGGCAACGGTCTGGTCGGCTGCCGTTGACTGCGGCCAGCAATACGCATCAATCATCGCCGAGACCGTATCGATACCCCCGGCCACCCCGCCATGTCAGACTTCGGCAGTGAACGAATTACTGCTCCGCCACCGTCACGTCATGGGTCACGATGCGCCTCTTTTCTACGACAGCCCCCTCGAGCTCGTTCGAGGTGAAGGGGTGTGGCTCGAAGGAGCGGACGGCACTCGCTACCTCGACCTGTACAACAACGTTCCTTGCGTCGGGCATGCCAATCCTCGTGTCGTCGAGGCGCTGGCCCAACAGGCGGCAACGCTGAATGTGCACAGTCGATACCTACACGAGGGTGTCGTCAGCTACGTCGAGCGATTGGTTGGTTTGCACCACGAGGGGATCGAAACGGCCATCCTGGCCTGCAGCGGCACCGAGGCCACCGAACTGGCAATCAGAATCGCCAGGGATGCAACGGGCAAACGCGGCATCATCTGTACCGACGCTACCTATCACGGCAATTCGTCGCTGGTCAGTCGGTTGTCGTGGCTGCCGGTCGGGACAGAGCGCAGTGGTGTCCGCTCGATCTCGACACCTCAACGGTTTCGCCCCTTGGCCCAAGGGCTGAGCGACGACGAACTATGCGACCGGCACCTGGCTCAGCTCGAGCACACCATTGCCACATTTGAGGCAGACGGAACCGGTCTAGCGGGCATCATGCTGTGCTCGATATTGGCTAACGAGGGCCTTCCGGTGGTGCCGAGCCGATGGTTCGAGAGAGCCTCGGAGATGGTTCGAGCAGCGGGCGGGATGATTATCGCTGACGAGGTGCAGGCCGGGTTTGGCCGAAGTGGCAACTGGTGGGGCTACGACACGAGCGGCTTCGTCCCCGACATCGTTTGCATGGGCAAACCAATGGGCAACGGGTTGCCGTTGTCGGCTGTGGCCGCCGGTCACGATGTGATCACAGGCTTCCGTCAGCGCCATCGCTACTTCAACACCTTCGCCGGTAGCCCCCTGCAGGCCGCGGTGGGTATGGCCGTGATCGATGAGATCACCGATCGTCAGTTGGTGGCGAGCGTCGCTGACGTCGGGCCCGCATTGCAGACGTCACTCCGAAACCTGCAGCCGGATCATCCACGCATGGGAGATGTGCGCGGCCATGGCTTGTTCATAGGTATCGACTGGGTCCATCCCGGTACCACCGACCCCGACGTCGAGGGGGCGGCAGCGATGGTCGAGGCTTTGAAGCAGCGCGGGATGTTGCTGGGCAAGGCCGGCCAGCACGGCAACGTCCTGAAGATCCGGCCGCCGCTGATCTTCGATCACGAGCACGCCGAGACGTTTCTCGCCAGCTTCAGTTCGGCTGTGGCAGATGCTCACGTCTGACATTGCGGAGCGTGACGATGTGTTCGTTGCTGCCGCATGGGAGGCGGTCCCAGCATTCGGCCTACATGTCCGAACCATCACGGTGCTGTCGCGCAGCGAGAACGTGGTGTGCGATGTGACCTTGAACGACGGTCGCCATGTCGCTCTGCGTCTTCACCGACCCGGATACAACACGATCGAGGAGCTGCGCTCGGAGGTGCGATGGGTGCTTGCCCTTCGTGATGCAGATTTGCCCGTCCCCGTACCCGTACCCACGGTCGAGGGCCGCTACTACACCTCGATCGCTGTTGCCGGCGAGGTCCGTCATGTTGGTGTGATCGAGTGGGTCGACGGAGATCCGCTCGGTGGACCGGTAGCAGAATCGACACCGAATGTGGTCGCCCACTATCGGCGGATCGGCCAGCTCTCGGCCGAGATCCGCTCGCACGGCACCACATGGCAACCACCGACCGGTTTCACTCGACGCCGGTGGGACGCCGACGGGTTGATGGGCACCGACCCCCTGTGGGGCAAGTTTTGGGAAGCCGAGCAGCTCGACGACTCAATCCGGGCGCTGTTTGCGGAGGCCCGAACCGTCCTACACGTCGAGCTCGCCGCGCTGTCGGTTGAGAAGGACCGATTCGGGCTTATTCATGCCGATCTGCATCTCGGCAATCTGATGGCCACAGGCCCTGATCTGACCATGATCGATTTCGATGACTCGGGCTTCGGCTGGTTCGCCCACGAACTGGCTGTTTCCCTGCATCCGGTGAAGGACGAGCTTTGGTATCCCGAAGCCCGAACGGCGCTGCTCGCCGGTTATCGCGACGTGTGGCCGCTAGATCTTGAGGAGGAGGATCTTGTCGACCTTTTCCTCGTTGTCCGGTCGCTGATGATCGTTGGATGGTTGGCAGCTCGACCGGACATTCCCGTGTATCACTTCTTTGCGGGTCTGGCCGAAGATGCGGCATCTATGGTGAATCGACATCTTGGCTTGGGGGGCTCGGTCGGCTCGTGACGGTCTAGGTTCCGGCTATGGAATTCTCGCAGGATGTTCAGGACTTTCTGGTTCGGCCCCTCCATGCGGTGCTGGCCACCTACGGTCCTGACGGAACAATCTCTCAGTCAGTCGTGTGGTACCGGGTCGACGTCGATGTGCTGGTGGGTAAGACAGCGAGCGAAACCACGGTGTGGATCAGCTGTCGACCCACGTCGGCCAAGGCCCGGCACGTGGCCGCCGATCCTCGAGTTTCGCTCTTAGTTCTGGCCCCACATGGTGGGGCCTATGTGCGTATCGAAGGTAAGGCAGTGATCGATGGTTCTGTCTCGACGGTCCAACGCCTTGACCTTGTCAGGCCCTACCACGGCGCCGACGCCGAGGCATGGATCACGTCACACCCGTTGCCCTCGCCAAACGCCCTCATTCGGATTCACCCGGACCGAGTCGTCAGCAGTGGCTCGCTCTAGCCCTTCTAGCCCTCTGTAGACACATCGGACATAGTTGCGAGCACCACTTCGCATCGGCGGGGTGAGAATGAGGGGGACAGATGGCATTGAGCGGCTTGCTTGATATCGAGTTGAGCGTTCCGAACCCATCGGAACTCGCCGAGTTTTGGGGACGACGAGGAATGAGGGCCAGCTCGGCCGGAGTGATGGGAACCGACGACCGCGATGTGCAACTTCGCATCGTCGAAGGCGCCTACCGGCATATGTCGGAGCTTCATCTGGGGTGTGACACTGAGCAAGATTTGCTGGACATCTCGACGCGGGTTCGTACCCTCGGTGTCGAGGCCACCGTGACGGGAACCACCCTGACGTGCATCGATCCTGTGTTCAATCATCGCGTTGTCATCGATGTTGCCGTCCCGCATCCGCTCACACCGACCCAGCTGCGGGCGCTCAATCCACCGGGAGAGCAGAACCGGGTTGGCACTCGGGCCGATGCGGTGCTGGAGGACGCTCCCCGAACGCCGCGCCGGTTAGGTCATATCGTGATGGGCACGCCTCGGTTCAAGGAAGCGACCGCTTTTTTCGTCGATGGCCTTGGGTTCAAGATCAGCGATCAGATGATGAAGGGCGTCGCGACCTTCGCCCGGATCGAACAGGACCATCACAACTTGCTCATCCATCCTGGCCCGACGAGCTATATCAATCACTACGCCATGGAGATGGACGACATCGACGCCATTGGCAAGGCCGGCCAAGCCGTGTTGGGCGAGCGCAACGACGCCAGCGTTGTTGGCGTCGGCCGTCATGTACTTGGGAGCAACGTCTTCTGGTACATGCTCGACCCGTCCGGGACGATGTTCGAGTTCTTTACCGACATCGACCAGATCATCGACGACGAGGCTTGGGAGCGTGATCACGCTCGGCGTGACTGGACCCCCGACACCGCACCGTTCTCGGTGTGGGGTCCGAAGGAACCCGAGATCTTCTTCAACCCGCCAGACCTGGGCGAGATCGCCGCTGGTCGCCAAGCTGCCGGCCTTCAATAGCAGTGTCGTCCAAGAGCAGTGTCGTCCAAGAGCAGAGTCGTCCAAGAGCAGAGCCGACGAGGAGGACCGAGTGAGAACCGTCGCTGAGGCGATAGACCAGATCGCAACGGCCTACGACGAACTCGACAAGTACGCGTTCGTTGCTGAAGAGCTTGGTACCGCGCCAGTTGAGCTCATCGATGTCATGCGAACGCTGCGGGTCCCAATGATCAAGGCACCGCCCGAGGTTGGAGGCGACCACCTCCTGCTCGCGGATCAACAGCGCTACTTCGAGTCGTTGAGCTACGCCAACCCAACCGCCGGCTGGATTGGTTTCAATCATGCGGGAGCTGCCGGGAAGTGTGGCTCAATGCTCAGCGAAGAAGGATGCGAGGCCGTTTTCGGCCCAACAGGGTCACCGTTCCTCGCCGCAGTGGCGGCTCCGTCCGGAACCTTCGAGGTCGTCGAGGGCGGCATACAAGTGACGGGCACATACAAATTTGCCAGCGGAATCCAACACGCCGAATGGCTGATGGTTCCCGCCATCGAAGCGGCCAAGCGACCGTCGATGCGCATGGCGGTAGTGAACGCCAGCGACTTCGGAACTGAAGGAGATTGGAAGGTCATGGCTCTGAGGGGCACCGGCAGCGTTGATGCCGTGCTCGACAAGGCGTTTGTCCCCCAACACCTGACAGCCGATGTTTTTGCTCCGCCAGCTCGTGGTGGCCCGATGTACTCGCTCGGCTATCAGACCTATGTGGCTGGCGAGAACCTGGGTTTCACCCTGGGCGTTTGCCAACGATTCATGGACGAGGTTGCCCGCTACGCGACGACGAAATCGCGAGGGTCCGATGGTCGGTTGGCCGATCGCGGTGCCTTCCAATACGAACTGGGTAAGGGACAGCTTCAGGTAAACGCAGCGCGGGCTTACGGGGCGAAGACGTTGGCCGAAGCCGACGGTGTTTGCGTCGCCAACAACGGGCTTACCAAGACCGAGGAGCAGCAGGTCGTGGCCATGATGGCGTTCTCGACCGAGTCAGCAACCAAGGCAGTTAGCCACCTGTTTCACTTTGCCGGGGCGGGCGCGTTATTCGAAGACAGTGTGTTGCAGCGGTGTTTTCGCGATGTACACGGGTCGTCGCAACATCACGTCGCATCGAATGTGGTGTATGACCGCTTCGGCCAAAGTTTGCTAGCCGCAGCCGAGACTGCATTTCTCGAGACGAAGGACTTGTAGCCGATGTTCACGCTGAACGACCTCTTCCGCTGGCGGGCCGACCTCCACCCAACAGCCATTGCTCTCGTGGATGACCGTGACGATCAGGCCACCTACGGCGAACTGCACGACCGCTCGTTGCGATGCGCGGCGCGCTGGCAAGCAAGGGGCGTGACCAAGGGAGACGTGGTCGCGCTGCTGGACACGAACTCAGTGGCGTATCTCGTACAGATGCTCGGCCTCAGTCGGATCGGTGCCATCCCGGCATTGATGAACTGGAGGCTTACGGCGACCGAGAACGAGGGTGTCTTTGACCTCATACGGCCACGAGCCGTAGTCGCCAACCCGGCTCTGATCAACCGACTACCGGCGCAGCTTCCTGACTTGTTGGTTTCGTTGCACGAAGAGAAGGCGCTGAGTTCGACAGACGCAGCCGGTTCACTACACAGGACGTCGACCGTGTGGGAAGTCGAGGATGAGACGAAGGCGCCCGACATCGAATTGCCTCTCTCACCACTCGCAACCGACACGTTCGCTCTGGCCTTTTCGAGCGGCACCACCGGCCTGCCGAAAGGCATTCCGTGGCGTCATGAGTCGCTGGCCCGCGCAGCCATGGTTGATGGCGCTGGCATCGCAGGCATGTCCCTCGGCGATCGGCATCTGCTGGTGGCTCCGATGTTCCATTTGGCCGGCTTCTCGAATGGTCTCATGGGATTGGCCCGGGGATCCGAGGTTCATCTCCGCACCTCGTTCAACCCCGAGGGGATGCTCGACGACATCGAGGCACTGGCCATCAACTACATGACTGTGGTCCCTGCCATGTTCCGGGCGCTGGTGCAGACGGCGAAGCAGAGGCCCTTCCCGCCGGACACCTCCTCAATGCTCGAAATGACCTATGGAGCCTCACCGATCGCGCCCGACCTCGTTCGGGAGGTGCAAGAACTATTTCCGAACACCGGTCTTCGCCAGTTCTACGGCATGACGGAGGTCGCTGGCGCACTCACCTCGTTGACCCCTGCCGACCACCTCGACTCTGAGCACTCACAGTCTGCCGGCCGGGTCACCCCAGGGTTCGAAGTGAGGTTGGTCGACCGAGCAGGGGACCAAGTGCCCGATGGGATGCCAGGACAGATCATGGTGCGTTCGACGGCGATCATGACCGGGTACTGGGAAAATCCAGACGCCACCGCCGAGGTCATGATCGACGGCTGGTTTGCCACTGGCGACATCGCCACGCGCAAAGAGGGCTACCTCACCATGATGGACCGAGCGAAGGACATGATCGTGACCGGGGGTGAGAACGTGTATCCGGCCGAGGTCGAGGCAGTTCTCTACGCTCACCCCGACATTCGCGACGCGGCCGTGATCGGCGTGCCAGACGATGCATTCGGCGAACGAGTCCACGCCGTGGTCGTAGGCGACGCTGATTTGGAGTTGGAAGCGGTGCAAACGTTCTGCCGCCAGCAGCTGGCCGGGTACAAATTGCCCCGCTCACTTACGTTGGTGGCCGAGCTGCCGCGCAACGCCACCGGCAAAATTCTCAAGCGCGATCTGCGAGCCCCATTCTGGGAGGGGCACAAACACAAGGTCTGACCTACGATCGGTGCCCATGAAACTGGGCATGAGCATCAACTACGTCGGCGACTTCCACGCATCGGTCCAGCAGGTGGTCGAGTATGAAAAAGCTGGCCTTGATGTGGTCTGGGTTGCCGAGGCCTACAGCATCGATGCCGTCAGCCAGATCGGCTACTTGGCGGCCAAGACCGAGCGAATCGAGATCGGCTCGGGCATTCTCAACGTCTACTCCCGTAGCGCTTCGGCCATTGCCCAAACGGCCGCCGGATGTGATTACGTCAGCGACGGACGCTTCATCCTGGGACTGGGAGCTAGCGGACCGCAGGTCATCGAGGGGTTCCACGGAATCCCGTACGAGAAGCCGATGAAACGCATCAGCGAGTACATCGACGTCACCCGCATGACACTGCGTCGCGAGCCGGTGGTCTACGACGGCACCACCGTGCAGATCCCATTGCCGGAGGGGCAAGGGACGGGTCTGGCGAAGCCATTGAAGCTCATCAATCATCCCGTGCGTAGTGAGGTCCCCATCTGGTGGGCGTCGCTCATGCCGTTATCGGTGAAGGCAACGGCGAAGTCGGCAGATGGCTGGCTACCGGTGTTCTTTGTGCCTGATGAGTTCCAAAAAGTGTGGGGTGACGACTTGAAGGCTGGCACCGCGCAGCGTGATCCGAGTCTCGGCACCCTCGACATCGGGGCGGGAGCGACCGTGGCGATTGGCGATCAATATGCCGGCCAGGGTGCCGATGCGGTGCTCGACCGAAGCCGCCCGACGACCGCTCTCTACTGGGGCGGCATGGGTGCACGTGACAAGAACTTCTACAACACCATTGCTCAAAAGTATGGCTACGAGGAAGAAGCCATCGAGATCCAGGACCTCTACCTGGATGGCCAGAAGGCGGCAGCGGCAGCAGCCGTTCCTCGAGACTTTCTGGAACGAGCAAACCTGGTCGGGCCTGCCTCCTATGTAAAGGAACGCTTGGGAGCGTGGAAGGAAGCCGGGGTCACCGTGCTGAATGTGACGCCCGTTGGCGACGACCCCGTTGGCACGCTCGGTACGCTCCGCCAACTCATGGAAGACGCCTGATGATGAATATTTCTGGTGAGGTGGCCATCGTCGGCATCGCCGAGACCGACTACGTGCGGGGTTCAGACCAGTCGGTTCCTGAACTGGTGCTCGACGCCACCATGCGGGCTGTCCTCGATGCCGGCATCGACCCCAGCGAAGTGGACGGCATCATTCCACCACCCGGCTTCATCTCCAGCGAGGAGATCGCAGCAAACCTCGGGGCCTCCGAGATTCGCTATTCGGTCACGCTTCATATGGGTGGCGCCAGCCCAACCGCGGCGCTGCAGTCGGCCGTGATGGCCATTGCCTCGGGTATCGCCACCACCGTCGTGGTGACCTACGGATGGAACGGCTATTCGGCCTTTCGCAAGCGACCAGGCACGCGGCCGTCCAAAAGAAAGATGGACCCGGGGCCGTTCATCGATGTCAGCCGCAACTTCTACGCTCCGTACGGCGTGCAGTCGGCTGTGCAGTGGTACTCGCTATACATCCAGCGTTACGTCGACCTCTATGGCATCACGCCTGAGCAGGCCGCCCAGGTAGCGCTGACCTGTCGTGAACACGCCCACCTCAACGACAAAGCACTCATGGGCGGTCGCCCGATGACCCTCGACGACTACATGGCGTCGCCCTACATCACCGAGCCAATGAGAAAGCTCGATTGCTGTCTCGAGACCGACTGCGCAGCAGCCGTGGTCTTGACCACTGCAGAACGGGCTAAGGATCTGCCGCACACGCCAGTGTTATGGCTGGGCGGAGCTGAGGGCCATCCCTACCCGGCCGACGAGATCACGAATCGCCCAGACATGTTGAAGTTGGGTCTCGATTCAGCGGCGCCGAGGGCGTTCGCCATGGCCGGCGTAAAGCCGGCCGACATGGACTTTCTTCAAATTTACGATTGCTTCACCTACGTCGTGCTGATGGAACTCGAAGCGATCGGGATGTGCGAGAAAGGAGGCGCAGGTGAGTTTGTCTCTGATGGCAACATCTCGCTCTCTGGGAAGTATCCGATGAACACCCATGGCGGATTGCTGTCGCAGGGGCATTGCTGGGGACTCAACCATGTGGTCGAGGCCACCCGGCAGCTACGCCACGAGGGCGGCAGAGCCCAGGTGGCTGACGCCGAACTGGGTGTTGTGACCGGCTATGGCGACCTTGGCGATGGTTCGATAGCCATCCTGGCAAGGGGCTGACATGACGGACTCTGGTGTCGAGAAGGTCAACCGCAAGTACGTCCCCAAGCCCGAAGGACTGAACCTCGAGTTTCACTTGGCCTGCGTCGAGAACGGACTGTTGAGCCTTCAACACTGCCTCGACTGCGGCGAGTTCCGTCATCCTCCCCGGTGGTACTGCCCCTCGTGTCATTCGGCCAACTACGAGTTCTCACCCGTTTCGGGCCGGGGCGAGATCTACTCGATGGCCATCAATCACTTCACCATCGACCGCGGCTGGATCGACGACCTCCCGTACATCACGGCAGTCGTCCAGTTGCCCGAAGGACCCCGAGTGGTCGGCTCGCTGCAAGGGATCGAAAAGAGCGCAGAAGCGGTCGGATCGGTGCCACTCGGTCAACCTGTCCAGATCACGGTCGAGCCCCGCGGAGACGAATTCGCCTTTCTAGTCGTCGAACGACTGGAAGGGTGACCGACCATGCTGTCGCCTTACCGAGTACTTGACCTCTCCGACGAGCGCGGACATCTGTGTGGGCAAATGTTGGCCGCCCTCGGGGCCGAGGTAATCGCCATTGAACCACCCAGCGGGTCGCGAGCGCGTCACATCGGTCCGTTCATCGACGGCATCGACGATGGCGAGCACTCGCTCACCCACTTTTCCTACAATCGGGGCAAGAAGTCGGTGGTGCTCAACTTCGACCTGTTAGAGGAACGAGAGCGACTGTTTCACCTGATTGCCGCATCCGACGTGTTGATCGAATCCGATCGCCCTGGCCGTATGGCCGAACTCGGTCTTGGCTATGAGCAGGTGGCTGAGGAGTTCCCTCACCTTGTGTACGTCTCGATCAGCGCCTTCGGCCAGACAGGGCCGAAGGCCCACTGGGCGGCAACCGATCTCACGGTGATGGCCAGCGCCTGCACCATGTCGGTGACCGGAGACGAGGACCGACCACCCGTGAGAGTGACTGTCCCCCAGGGTTTCCACTTCGGCGCTGCTACCTCTGTCTCGGGCGTGATCGCCGCCCTCATCGAGCGCGACCACTCAGGCGAGGGACAGCACATTGACGCTGCTGCGCAACGCACAGCAACACTGGCGACACAGGCCGGCGTGCTCTCGACCGGCGTTGGAAGCATCGATGCCTCCCGTACCGCCGGGGGAGCCGTAACCGGGGCCATCAGGTTGCGGCTTGTGTACCCGGCGGCCGACGGGTTTGTCTCGATCACCCATGTTTTTGGCATGCCGATTGGGCAGAACACCCGTTGGCTCATGGACTGGGTGTGCGAGGCAGGGTTTTGTGACGAGGCCATGCGGGACAAGGATTGGGTTGGCTACCTGGTCGCACTTGAAAACGGCACGGAGCCAATTGCAGAGTGGGAAGCGGCCAAGGCAGCCGTGGCCGCCTTCACCAGCTCAAAGACCAAGGCCGAGTTGCTGGCCGGCGCTATGGAACGCCGTTTGCTGATGGCGCCGATCGCTACGCCGGCCGACGTCGTGGCCAGCGAGCAGCTGGCCGAGCGCGGCTTCCTCGAGGAGGTCGAGCACCCGGTAGCTGGCAAACTCCTCACCGTGCCGGGAGCGTTTGCAAAGTGTTCGGCCACGCCGTTGCGCCCGCTCGGTCCGGCACCGACCTTGGGCCAACACAACGATGCAATCCTGGGCAAAGGCCGGTTGTGGCCGCGACTCGACCTCATTCCCCAGACTGGCTCACTCCGGCCTGACCTCGATCCCGCAGGCGACTTACCGCTGAGCGGGCTGAAGGTCCTCGACTTCACCTGGTCGATCGCCGGCCCGCACGCCGTACGCGTCCTGGCCGATCTGGGTGCCACGGTTGTGAAAGTCGAGTCGGCAAGCAAGCAGGATGCGGCTCGTGGGTACCGACCGGTACACAACGACGAGGCTGGCATCGAGAACTCCGCCCTCTTTGACACCATGGCGGCTGGAAAGCGCAGCTTGGCCCTCGACATGTCGAAGCCGGGAGCGATCGAGGTCGTGCACGACCTCGTTGCTTGGGCCGATGTCGTCGCCGAGAGCTTCTCGCCACGAGCCATGCCCAAATGGGGACTCGACTACGAAAGCCTTCGGAAGATCAATCCGGAGATCATCATGGTTTCAACCTGTTTGGCCGGTCAGACCGGACCGCTGGCCAACTTTGCCGGCTACGGGAATCTTGGGGCCGCTCTGGCCGGATTTTATGGTCTGGCCGGCTGGCCCGACCGAGCACCGGCCGGGCCTTTCGGCGCCTACTCCGACTACACCTCGACCCACTTCCTGGCGGCAACAATGCTGGCTGCGATCGACCATCGCCGTCGCACCGGCGAGGGTCAATACATCGACTTGGCGCAGTCCGAAGCAGCGCAGCACTTCCTGTCACCAGCCCTCCTAGAGGTGACCGCGAACAATCGGGTGATGGAACGCGACGGCAACCGTGACCCACACATGGTTCCTCATGGCGTGTACCCCTCTGCCGAAGACGATTCTTGGATCGCCATTGCCTGTGAAGATGACGCACAGTGGCGAGCACTCGCGTCCATGATGGGTCGAGACGATCTGCTGAGCGACTCCGGGTTAGGCTCGCTCGCTGGCCGCCTGGCACGAGTGGATGAACTCGATGCCGCTGTCGCTACATGGTCAGAACAGTTCGAAAACACCCAGCTCGACCAAAAGTTGCAGGAGGTCGGTGTGGCCGCCCACGCCGTGCTTACCGGGGCCGGCTGCCTTGCTGATTCACAGTTCGCTCACGCAGGCCATTTCTTGCGTCCCGATCACCCCGACCGGGGTTGCCTTATCGAGAACACCAGATTTCGAATGTCGCGCACGGCAACCAACGTCAACACTCGAGCCCCATTCTTGGGTGAGCACACGTTCGAAATCCTCACCAATGTGCTTGGCTACAACAATGACCGAATCGCCCAACTGGCAGCGGCCGAAATTCTGGAGTGAATGACATGGGATGTGTACTCATCACCGGCTGTAGCTCGGGAATCGGGCTGGAAACGGCAGCCGCGTTCGCTGAGCAAGGACACAGCGTTCTGGCCGGTGTGCGTCGGGTCGAGTCGATGGCCGATGTCCGTGAACGTTGGGCCGGGCCTGAGGTGACACCGGTCATCCTCGATGTGACGAGCAGCGGCAGCGTCGAGGCCTGTGTCGTTGAAGCGATCGCCGAACACGGCTCGATCGATGTGCTGGTGAACAACGCGGGCATTGGTGCCATTGGATCGCTCGAGGACACGGCCGAGGAAATCTATCGCCGGGTGTTCGAGACGAACGTCTTCGGCGTGATTGCCATGACCCAGGCTGTGCTACCCCACATGCGACAAGCCGGCGGTGGCACGATCATTAATGTGGGATCGATCGTGGGCCGTGTCGCCGTGCCGTTCCAGGGCGTCTACAGCGCGACGAAACACGCCGTTGAGGCCCTCACCGATGCCGTTCACTACGAGTCCTCCCGGTTCGGGATTCGCATGCGCGTGGTCGAGCCCGGCCGGATACCCACCGCATTTCCATCGAACCTCGTAAGCAGGCGCGCTCCCGACGAGTCGCCCTATCGGGCGATCAATCGGGAGTGGGAGGCTGGGTGGTCGACCATGCCGGGCAGAGAAGAGCTCGCCAGCGCGGCCGACGTCGCAACTGCCATCGTTGCCGCCAGCAGCGACGACTCACCCCGACACGTCCCCGTTGGCAACGACTCTGCTCTGCTGATCGCAGCTCGGGAGTCGATGTCGCCCGAGGCGTTCGAAGACCACCTTCGTTCGACCTCAGGCTTTCTCGGCTAACTGCGGCAACGAGCCTCGTGGGCCTGGGGAGCTACTGTTCCCGGCATGCATGACCTCGTGATTCGCAACGGCACGGTTGTCGACGGGAGCGGCGACAACCGGCAGGTTGCCGATGTTGCTGTTACCGATGGCATTGTCACCCACGTTGGCATCGTCGATGGGGTGGCAACCCGCACCATCGACGCCGAGGGACAGCTCGTGCTGCCCGGTTGGGTCGACATTCACACGCACTATGACGGCCAGGCAACGTGGGATCCCGATATGACACCCTCCTCGTGGCACGGTGTCACCACCGCAGTTTTCGGCAACTGCGGGGTCGGCTTCGCTCCGGTTCGACCGGGGGGCGAGGACTTTCTCATCAACCTGATGGAAGGTGTCGAAGACATTCCGGGCACGGTGCTCTCAGAGGGAATCGACTTTTCGTGGGAGACCTATCCCGAGTATCTCGATGTTCTCTCTCAGACCCCTCGCGTCATGGACATCGGTGCCCAGCTTCCTCATGGGGCGCTGCGCTTCTACGTGATGGGAGAGCGGGGAGCCGACCACGAGGCTGTGCCAACTTCTGATGAGCTTGGCCAGCTCGGCACACTGGTGCAGGAGGCCTTGGGAGCTGGTGCTCTCGGTTTCTCGACGAGTCGAACAACTAAACACAAGGCTGCAGACGGCCGCTTGACGCCCAGCCTGTCGGCCGGCGACCCTGAACTGGCGGCCGTTGCCGAAGCCATGCGGGCCGCTGAGGCTGGCGTGCTTCAGGTGAACTCCGACTTCGGCCCTGGAGACTTCGAGCATCTCCGCCAGGCGGCCGCCATCTCCGGGCGACCGCTGTCGGTTCTGTTGCTCCAGGTCGACAGCGACCCCGAACGGTGGCGGACCACGCGGGACGAAATACATCAAGCCAATGCCAACGGCATCACGGCAACGGGCCAGGTGGGATGCCGCCCGATCGGCGTGATGCTTGGACTCGACGCCACGGTGAACCCGTTCCGGACCAACCCGGCGTACGAGGCCATCGCCGATCTTCCACTGGCCGAGCGGGCGGCTCGGATGCGTAACGACGATGTGCTGCGTCGCGCGCTGGTTCGTGAGCGTCCATCAGATGCTCACGTCACCTGGATGGACTACGCCCTGACCCGCAGCTATGAGCTGGGCGATCAGCTCAACTACGAGCCCGATCCTGCAGATTCGATCGCCAACAAGGCAGCCGCGTCGGGTGTTGACCCGTGGCAGCTGCTGCTTGATCTACTTTCGGCTGGCGATGGCACAACGCTGCTGTTGTATCCGTTCGAGAATTACTTCAACGGCAACCTCGAAGACATCAGAGAGATGTTGTCTGATCCGTACACCATCTGTGGGATCGGCGATGCTGGCGCCCACGTCGGCACGATCTGCGATGCGTCCTACCCAACCTATTTGCTCAGCCACTGGACCCGAGACCGGACGCGGGGCGAGCAGTTGCCGCTCGAGTTCGTCGTGAACAAGCAGACTCGCCGAACGGCCGAGACCTACGGCCTCCTTGATCGTGGTCTCATCCGACCTGGTTATCGGGCCGACATCAACGTCATCGACCACGCAGCTATCTCGGTCGGTCGACCGGAGCTGATCTTCGATTTGCCGGCCGGTGGCAAGCGACTGATTCAACGCCCGGAGGGCTACCTCCATACCTTCGTCGCCGGCACCGAGACGTTGGCCGGTGGCGAGTTCACGGGCGCACGCCCAGGCGGGCTGGTGCGAGGGGCACAGCCGGAGCCCGGCTGAGCAAGTACAGCCCAGCCCAGCAGCTAGTCGTCGAAGCCGATGTAGCTCACGACGTCGCTGTTGTCGGCTCGCCGAGACTTCACATCGTTGGCGACGAATTCGTCGTTGGGCCACCCCATGGCAACGCAGGTCATGATGACTTCGTCCTCGGGGATGTTGGCGAACTCACGAACCACCGACGATTGCATGATGCCCTGGCCGTTGATGACGGTGCCGAGGCCCTTGGTCCACGCAGCCAGCACGAGGCCATAGGTCGCGGCTCCTAAATCGAAGTGGCTCACCGTGTCGTCGGCTAGTTCGGCGTCGATCGTCACAACAATCGAAACCGGCGCATCAAACTGACGGAATCCCCGCATCACCCAGTCTTGGCGGCGCTCCTTGTCATCGCGTTCAATACCCATGGCCTCGAACAGCTGAATGGCGACCTCGACCTGGCGGTCGCGGTGAATGCCCTCGTAGCCGTGACCCATCTTGATCTCGCGGTCGACCGCAGCGCCGGCCAACATACGTTCTGAGTTGCCCTCGCGGATTCGTTCGAGGGGATCGCCAGTGACGACGTGAAAGTGCCATGGTTGGGTGTTCATGGAGGATGGCGCCATCTTCGCCAGAGATACGACTTCGCCGATCAGTTCCTTGCTGACCGGCTCGTCCTTGTATCCCCGAATGCTGCGGCGATCTTGCACAAGACTTGCGTAATCCATGGTTTCTTTAGTCACGACTGAACTATCGCCGGTCCGGTGGCCGGTGCCAACCGCTGTACGGGAACGGGTTAGGGCCCGGGATCTATCGACCCGGCACCAGGCGAACCTGGGCTAGGCGATACTGGGCTAGGCGATACTGGGCTAGGCGAAAACTGTGCGACCGATCCACTCCGCCACCAGCGCCGGCTTGTCTTGGCCCTCGATTTCAACCGTCATGGCTCGAGTTTGGTCGACGGCGTTGCCTTTGAGCTCGACTCCGACGGTGGCTGCCGTCGCTCGAATGCGCGCGCCCGAGGGGACCGGGTTGACGAAGCGGACCTTGTTGAGGCCGTAGTTCACGCCCATCAGCGCGCCGCTGAGCTTGCTGAAATCGGAGGGGATGCTGGTGGACAGATGCACCAGCATGCTCAGGGTAAGGAACCCGTGAGCAACGGTTCCTCCGAACGGAGTTTGCGCTGCCTTCTCGGGGTCGAGGTGGATGAACTGGTGATCGAGCGTGGCGTCGGCAAAGGAGTTGATTTGCTCCTGGGTGACCTCAAACCAATCGCCAACAGCCGGTGCCTCGCCTATCAGCTTGTTCAACTCGTCATATGCAGCTTGCGCATTTTCGCTCATTTTGGACTCCATTCGTGGGCTGGCAAACGGTAGCGGGAGCAAACCCCGCGGGCGTCAGTTGGTGACCGTTCGTGCTCATCGACTTTGATGGTGGCGATGGCCGATGTCCAGGTACCCGAGCAACAGGTGTCCACCCAGATTCGCTATATCAACACAGAATGGCGCGATCGGACTGACGCTCCCGTCATAGGCACGGGCGAAACTCGCCGTGCCAACACGAGCTACTTCGATGTGGAGGTGCTCGACGGTCGGCCCCGCGAGGAGTCCTACCGGCTGGAGACGTCTGGGTTCGAGCTCGTCGGTAACAACGAGCCCTTCCATCTGGAGCACGATCGGTCGGCCTACCGGCAGAGGATGATCGATCTGGTGTGCGACCTCGCCGGCGCCGACGAAGCGGTGATGATGATGGACCAGGTGAGGACCGAGGACCAGAGTGACTTCAATTTTGCGTACTCTCGATTCGCTCACTGTGACTACAACCTTGCCAGCCGCGAGGCGATGTCTCGCGACCTACTGGCGCGGAGGAACCTCGAGTGGAGCGAGAGCGCCACGTATGTTTGGTACAACACGTGGCACCCGTTCGATCACGTTGTCGAGCAAAACGCGCTGACGGTGCTTGACGTTCGTTCGATCGAACCGGGTGATGTCATTGACTATCGCTACAGCGGATACGCGGCCGACAAAGTCTCAGATCGCGGGGCACTGGTGGCCGCACCGGTGTACAACCCGCGACATCGCTGGGTGTACTTCTCGGACATGACACCGCGCGAGGTGCTGGTCAGCAAACAGTCCGATGCCCGGCCCGGGCACACCAGGCAGGTGCCGCACACCTCGTTCATCGATGCCACCCGGCCAGAGGACGTTGCTCCGCGGCGCAGTATCGAAACTCGCATTCTCGCCATCTTGCACTAAACAGACGACCAGTCAGATTCGTCCAACAACAAAGCTCTCCAACAGCCAGACTTCAATTGGACAGACTTCCACGACACAGACTTCCTACAGCGACAGGAACCCATGACAACCTTCGTACTCTTGCACGGCGCCTACCAGGGCGGTTGGATCTGGAAGCATGTTGGCGAGCGGCTCACCGCCGCTGGTCACCAGGTGTACCGTCCATCGCTGGATGGCTGCGGCGACCGGCGCCAGCATCTCCGCCCCGGGATCACGACCGAGACCCACGGCGCCGAGATAGCGGCTTTGCTGGTCGCTGAAGATCTCACCGACGTCGCAATGGTCGGCACGAGCTCTGGGGGCATGGTGTTGTGTCGGGCTGCGGAGCTGGTGCCCGAGCGAGTAGGGCGAGTCTCGTTCGTCGATGCCCTGGCGCTTTTTAGCGGCGAGAAGCTTGGGGACATCGTGCAACGGTCATCGGCGCTGTCTGATGATCTCGCCACAAGCCCGCCCAAGGAAGATATTGCGACTCGTCTCTTCGGCGACCTCGAGCCAGAGGTACGTGACTGGGCGCTCGACCGCACGACTCCTCATCCAATCGCGGCGTTAAACGAACCGATCACGCTCGCCAGTTTCTGGGACGCGGCGTGGGCCGCCCAGGTGATCTATTGCAACCAGAGCAGCAATCCACCTGTGGCTCATCAGCGGCGAACGGCAGAGGCACTCAACGCCAGCTGGCACGAACTCGACACCGGCCACTATCCGATGTTGTCGATGCCCGACGAGCTGTCGCACCTGCTTCAGAGCTAGTAGCGAATTTAGCACAAGCTGGGCTCACCCATCGCCGGGGCCCACGAACAGCTCAGCTCAGCCCGAAGCCTTGGTCTGTCAGGAACTCGGCCAGTTGGTCGCGCTCTCGTCGAGCCACCATGCGTGACTTCTCTGTCGACCAGCCATAGAACTCGGCAACGCCCCACCGGTCGGTATCGAGCTGTTGGTCATCCGGTGGCTGGTAAGCGCCAGCCCGCCGCTTGTCGTAATCGGCGATCAAGTTTGGAGCTTCAGAGTCGTCATAAACATCGCGATGAACCGTGACCGTTGTCGGAAGTCGAGGCGATAGGCGACGCAGTTCGCGTGGCCAGCCAACACACAAGCCGGCGAAGGGAAACACGTGCTGAGGCAGCTCCACTATTTGGGCTACCTCTGCGATGTGGTTGCGCACAACGCTGATGGGGCACGTTCCGAGGCCCACCGACTCCGCCGCCCAGATGAAGCTCGACAGGTGGGTGGCCGCATCACCGGCTGCGTTCAAGAAGGCATCAAGATGATCGTTGGCGAACTCCGTTTCCTGCTGTTCGGCCACGCCCCGAATGCGGCGACTATCGCCACAGAAAAGTAAGAAGCGAGCGCAGTCTGCAATCCAGGGCATGGTGGGAATCAACTCGGCGATGGCCGCCCGGCGGACGGGATCATCCACCACGACGACGGAACACTGTTGGAGGTCTGACTTCGACGGTGTTGAAAAGGCGGCGGCCAGGACAAGATCGAGCAGCCCATCCTCGAGGGGTTGATCCAAATAGTCCCGGCAGGTCCGGTGTTCGAGCATGGCCCGAATGGTCGGCGAGCGAGGGAGATCGTCAATGGCAGTGGATGGTTCGCCGGCAAACCGGGCGGCCACCAAGTCGGAGAGCAACATATGCCGAGACTAACGCTGGGGCAAGGTTGCCTTGGGCTGCCCGGGAAGGAACCAGGCGAAGACAAGGGCCGCGCCGGCCACCACAGCCGACACCAACCACACTCGGTCGAAGATGGCGACGGCCTCGACTCCGCTGGCAGCGCCAATGGTCCCCACGACGAAGGCGGGGCCAAGAACGGTGCCGATTGATCGGGCCGCTCCATTGGTGGCGCTCGCCACGGCGAGCCGTGCGGGCGGTACGTCGCAGACAGAAATGCTCGAGACATTGGTGAAGGTGAGTCCAACCCCGGTACCGAAACAAAGGGCGGCGGGAAACCAGCGTGTCCAGTAGGCCGGTTCAGTGCCGATCCCGAATGCGAGGAAGATGAGTGCGGCTGCAAACAGTGCAATGCCGGGAATGATCAGGGCCCGTGGACCGATGCGATCAGCGGCGCGCCCTGCCAGTTGCGCAACCAGAGCGGCGCTGAGCGGACTCGGCGTGATACCGAATCCGGCTTCGGTCTGGGAATAGCCCCAGACCCTCGAAAGAAAGAGCACGTTGTTGAGGATCATGGCCGAGAACGCCACGTTGAAGAGCAGGTTCACAATGTTCCCTGCGTTGAATGAACGAAGCCGAAAAAGGGCAAGATCGAGAACCGGTACAGGGTGTCGACTGGATCGGTACGTGACCACGACGGCGAAGATCGGCCCAGCCGCCAGTGTGCCGACGGTGCGAGGATCGGCCCATCCCCACTCGCCGCTCTGGCCTAGTCCTAGCGCCAAGGCACCCACCGCCAGAGCGCTCAACGCTATGCCGAGAGCGTCAGGAGCGCCGGCCTGGGCGTCCCCCTGATCGCGTTCCAGCCAACGGTGGCCGAACCATCCGAGCAACAGGCAGACGGGCACGTTGAACCAGAAAATCCAACGCCAGCCGAGGGTGTCCACCACCAGGCCGCCGAAGGCGGGCCCTCCGGCGGCCGCGACTGCTCCGACCGAACCCCAGATTCCGATGACGGTCGACCGTTTACTCGGGGGATAGATGGTGAGGAGCAGGGCCAGCGACGTAGGTGTTACGAGTGCGGCACCTACGCCTTGCACCATTCGGGCTCCAATGATGGCCGCGGGACTCCATGCGACCGCTCCGAGAACCGAAGCTGCACCAAACACGGCCACGCCAACAAGGAAGGTGCGGGTTCGCCCATAGGCGTCGGCGATACGACCGGCGGCGATGAGTAGTGCAGCCGTCATTGTGGTGTAGCCGGTGAGTGTCCAGCCCAGTGTCGCGGTGGAGGTGCCGCTGAACTCGGTAACCAGAGCATCGAACGCAACATTCATGGCGCTGAGGGCCACCGAGACGATGCCAAACGATCCGGCCAACACGGCGAGGGCCCGACCTCCGTCACCTGCGGCGGTGCCTCGAGAAGAAGCTCGGGTTGTGACGAGCGATCTCATGGCCAGAGCGACCCTAGTCACGTGGCTTGGGACAGGCAGCACCCGATCGGCCAGGTGTAGCGTCTTGGGTATGCCAGAACTCGACCACCTCATCTTTGCCTCGGGTGATCTCGACCGGGGAATCGCCCGCATCACCGAACTGACGGGAGCCGAGGCGGTCTTCGGCGGTCCGCACGTCGGACTCGGTACTCGGAACGCCCTCCTTACCTTCGATGAGCGCACCTATTTCGAAGTGATCGCGGTCGATCCCGATCAGCCAAATCCAGGCCGGACCCGTCCCTTCGATCTCGTGCCTGACAGCCCACCCCGGTTGGCCGGCTACGCCATTCACCCGACGGGTTCCGAGACGCTCGAAGACGTGGCAGCACGTATGCGGTCGGCCGGGTTCGACCCCGGAAAGGTGGCGGAGATGAGCCGTCAGAAGCCCGATGGCGAGCTGCTGGCCTGGCGGTTAACCGTCGACACAAGCGGCGTCCGATTTGGCGACGGGGCGCTGCCATTTGCCATCGACTGGGGAGACAGCCCGAGCCCGGCAACGTCGTTGCCATCGATGGGCAGGCTCGTCTCGCTCGTCGTAAGCCACCCGGATGCCGGGGTGCGTGCCAACGCTGAGGCCCTCGGGTTGGCTATCGAGGTGACCGAGGGACCGGTCGGTCTGGTTGCGACCGTCGACACGGCCAACGGTCAGGTTCAAATCTCCTAGCACTTCAGATCTCCTAGCTGTCCAAGTCTCGTAGTTGCCCAAATCTCGCAACTGAAGGGACTAATTCACCGCCGCCTTTCTCCATTCGAGCAGACGTTCTAGATTCGTCCAATGGTCGATATGCCAAATGGAACTGTCACATGCGAAATCGTCGATGATGTGGCCACGGTCACGCTCAGCCGGCCAGAGTCGCTGAACTCGATGACCGATGACTTGATGCGAGACATCAGCAGTGCTGTGGCCATGGCTGAAGAAGGCGCTCGGGTGATGGTGCTTACCGGCGCCGGTCGCGCCTTTTGCTCGGGAGCCGATCTCAGTGGTGTCGGCCAGTCCGGTGACGGTGATTTCGAGAGCAACCCCGACTCGGTCACCTCCGGAATGGACGACTTCTTCAATCCAGCGCTTCGGAATGTAAAGAACTGCGCCATCCCTACCGTCAGCCGCATCAATGGAGTGGCAGCCGGTGGGGGACTGGGGTTGGCGCTGGCATGCGATATTTCGATTGCATCGCGGGACGCCTTCTTCGTCGCTACGTTCGGTCCTCGGCTTGGGATTGTTCCCGATCTTGGTTCGACCTGGAGCCTCCCGCAGCGGGCCGGACGGGCCCGAGCCCTCGGTATCACGATGCTGGGCGAGCGGTTCAGTGCCGACGAGGCAGCCGAGTGGGGCCTGATCTGGAAGGCGGTCGATGCCGATCAGCTGGATGTGGAGGTGGCAAAGGCGACGGCAACACTTTCGCGAAGCTCGGCCGAGGCAATGCGTCGGATTCGTAGTGCCATCGAGTCATCGGGCGAGCGCTCGTTCAGCGAGCAGCTTGATGTCGAGCGCGACCATCAGCGTGTCTTGATCCCGAAGAACATGGGCGAAGGCGCAGCGGCATTCCTCGAGAAGCGCGAACCAAACTTCACCCAAGGCTGAAACCGCCAGGGGAGTCCTGCTACCAGGTAGCGGCGGGGTCAAGGATGATGACCTCTTGGAGTGAAGCCTGTAGCTCGGCGAAGTGTTCGGATCGAATGGTGCGCGCTGCCTGGACGACCGCGCCTTCTTTTCCTGCCTGAGTCACTGGCCAATCGACCGCGAATTCCCAGCGTTCGAGGTCAGCGAGAATCTTCGCCTGCCATTGTTTGGACAACTCGGCCGACGAAGCAGCCGCAACGCCGTCGGCTAGCGCCTCGGGTTCTCCAGCCACTGGCTCCCAGATAGCCACGGCATACGGCAGCAGCTGGGTCAGCGTCGACGTGACCCTTGCCCGACCGGCCTCGTCACCTCGAGCTATCCGACTCAGGAACAGCTCGGCATGCTCGCGGTGGAATGCCTCTTCCCGCTGTGCGCGAGCCGCCAGAGCACTGAGCGACGCGACCGAAGACTCGGCCAGCGTCTGCCAACGAAGATCCTCGGCCTGGTCGTACAGCCAGTGACGGACAAGAGCTTGGCTCCACTCGTGACAAGGCAACTCGCAAAGCCAAGCACTGCGGTAGTCAGCGGCCGGCCGCAGCAGAGCGAAGTGGTCCAGGTCGTCGGTGAGGTGTTCATAGAGGGCTATGGCATGCCCAATCTCGTCTTGGGCGATCGAGCAGAAGGCGAGGTCTTCTTCGAGGAATGGGCCCAGGCCGATCCAGGCTGCGTGCCGGGCGCCGACAAGATGCTCGTCGTCGGCAAAGGCTAAGAGCCACTCTTGGCTGCCGGGGGAGAGGTTGGCCTTCATGTTGTCTCATTCTGTGAGGTGCGCTGCGCCTTGCGGCGAGCGGCCACCCGCATCCCATCGTTGTGACGGTGGGGTTTGTCGGCGTTCGGGGCGAGAAGAGCGGGATCGGCGACCAGCAGATCAGTTCGATCAACTAACCACATCGCATCCCCTTCGGCTCGGCGGGCGTAGGTCTCTCGAGCGAGCGGCAACGCCATCTCAGCATCTGGCGCCTGCATCGAGCCGACATG
>JBLINY010000010.1:0-72138 GCA_047638695.1 Acidimicrobiales bacterium
CGGTATTGCCCCGTTCGACGAACTCAACAAACCCGGGACAGGCACACGAGACAACCGTGACCGACGCATCAATCTTGCCGAACGCGGTGTCGTAGGCACCGGTGGCCATGGTGCCGACCGTGCCAATCACAGCCACTCGTCCGGTCTCGGTTGCTGAAAGGGTGGCCCGGACGCCCGGCTCGATCACCCCCATCACGGGCACCGGCAATTCATCACGCAAGTGGTCGAGACCTGCGGCGGTCGCCGTGTTGCACGCGATCACCAGCAGCTTCACGTCGAAGGTGTCGAGGAGGTACTCGGCGATTTCGAGCGAGTGCTCGACCACCTCGTCGGCCGACTTCGAGCCATACGGATAGCGGGCAGTGTCGCCGAGATAGACCAGATCCTCGACCGGCAACAGATCAATCGTTGCTCGGGCGACGGTGAGTCCGCCAAAGCCGCTGTCGAACATCCCGATAGGCCGGGAGTCGGTGGGAGGAGTCCGTGACACGGGCGACAAGAGTAGGCCCCGACACGGCGTGTGCTGGGCGATATCCCCCGTACCCATTGGCTGTAGTCGACTAACCACCTAGTGTGAGCAAAGCGCTTCGGCCACCGGAACAGGCGGCGCTCGCTGCATGAGGAAACTCTGCATCGAGAGTTTTGACCGGTGGCCGAACAAGTCGAGCAATAACAGATCGGGCTGATGACCGAGGTAGACGAGTGACCGGGCGGAGGGCCCGGTCACCGTCGCGTTCTGGCGGACCGCAGCAGAACGAGGCCTAGAACTACGGAACGAGGTCTAGAAGTAGATGACCTCGTCGAGCGTGGCGATTACATCTTCGAGCGGCTCGGTGTAGGCGCCGGTGCTCAGATATTTCCAGCCGCCGTCACATACGACGAAGACGATGTTGGCCGGTCCGTCAGCGGCGACATCGTGGCGCTCGGCTACCTTCACCGCTCCGGCCAAGGCAGCGCCCGAACTAATTCCGGCAAAGATGCCGGTCTCGGTGACAAGCCGTCGAGTCCATGCAAGCGACTCGGCCGGTCGAACAATCCGCTTGCCATCAAGCAGATCGAGGCCGCCCCACTTCTCGAAGATGGGCGGCACGTAGCCGTCGTCAAGGCTCCGTAGTCCTTCGACCCGTTCGCCACTGGGCGGCTCGACTGCGTAGAGCTTCACGTCAGGCTTGTTTTGCTTCAAAAAGGTCCCAACTCCCATCAGGGTTCCGCTGGTGCCGAGTCCTGCGACAAAGTGGGTGATGTCGGGAACGTCGCGCAGGATCTCCGGACCCGTGGTCTGGAAGTGAGCATTGGGATTCGCGTCGTTCCCATACTGGTAGAGAAAGATCCAGTCGGGATTGGCAGCAGCAAGATCCTTCGCCCGGCGGACGGCCCCGTTCGACCCCTCTTCACCAGGTGATGGGATGATCTCGGCGCCGTATGCCTCGAGCATTTGCCGTCGCTCGGCGGTGACATTCTCGGGCAGCACCACTTTGAGGTGATAGCCGCGCGTTCGGCAGATGAGGGCCAAGGCGATACCAGTGTTGCCCGAAGACGGCTCGATGACCGTCTTGCCCTGGATCAAATCGCCCGAGGCCTCGGCCGCGTTGATCATTGCCAGGGCAATGCGGTCTTTCACCGAGCCGGCGGGGTTCTGGCTTTCAAGTTTGGCGAACAGCCGCACACCGGGCGTCGGGCTCAGTTCGCTGACGTCGACGATTGGGGTCTCACCAATCAAATCGACGACCGAGGAGACAAGCACCACAGACGTTCAGCCTCCGGCGACCGCGGGAAGGATCGCTACCTCGTCACCGGCGGACACGGCGGTTTCGAGCTTGTCGAGGAATCGAATGTCCTCGTCGTTGATGTAGATGTTCACGAACTTGCGCACCTGACCGGACTCGTCCAACAGATTTGCTTCGAGACCCGGATACTCGGTGACGAGGGAGGTGACGACCTCACCAACGCTGTCTCCTGCGATATCGACGGTGGTCTGGCCGTTGGCCTGGGGACGTAGGACGGTTGGAAGACGGACGGTCACGGTCATGGGGCTACCTCGAGCTTGATTGTTGACTATTCCTATAAGGATTCTATCCTTTCAACAGAATAGTCTCCTCCGCCATTCCCAACGATGATTCCTCACCGCCGACAACGCGGAAACTTCGGAGCTCCGGGAGGCCCCAAGCCAGCGAGACAATGGCCCAGTGCCATGTGGGCGGAACGAGCGGTTTTGTGGCTTGTGACACGTCAGTGGCCGACGGATAGGCGGCGGTGTGGGTATGCGAATGGACAACTCCGACCACTTCAAGCCCTTCGTCATCAGCCAAACGCTCGGCCATCATGAAGGCCCGACCCTCGAGGGTGAAGACTCTGCTCGACTCAGCCTCGTTCGGGATGGGAACAAATCGGTCGATAGAAGCCTCGGCGTTGGCGGCCAGCAGGAGGCCGCAAGCTTCCATTGGCTCCACCCGCCATGCCTCGGCCAGTATCGCCAGCCAGGTTCGTTGGTCCAGACTGAGCATGGCTTCACGTTACTCAGCAACACACATCCGATCATCAATGACACGGTCGACTCCATCCGAATTCTCACCGAGTGCCCGTGACCGAATGACCGCCTCCATCCCGTAGCCTGGGACCATGGCCATCAACATGATTGCCAACAACAAATCGGCTCGACGTGACTACGACATCACCGAGACCTTCGAAGCAGGCCTGGCTCTGCGCGGGGTCGAGGTCAAGTCGATGCGCGAATCAAAGGTGCAGCTGAACGACGCCTACGCCCGGTTCGAACGCAACGAGCTGTGGCTTGTTGGCTTGAACATCGCCCAGTACTCCCGGGCCAGCATCCAGGGTTCGGCCGAAGCGACCCGCAAGCGCAAACTTTTGCTTCACCGCTACGAGCTCGACCGACTGTCGTCAAAGGTGAACCAAGACCGACTGTCGCTGATCCCGATGGCCCTCTACTTCAAGGATGGTCGAGCCAAGATGGAGTTGGGCCTCGGCAAGGGCCGCAACACCGTCGACAAGCGGCAGATGATCGCGAAGCGCGACGCCGATCGCGAAGCTCGTCGCGAGCTGGCTGCTCGCAACCGCCGATAACTCCGCGCCGCCCGGTTCGGGAAGCTGACATGGAGCCGGCGACGTCAACGCCCTAAGTTCACTCCATGACGAAGATTGGCTTGCTTCTCCCAACACGAGAAGCCGTGATCTATGGCGATGAGTCCGGCGATCCTCGGCCGCTAGTCGATTTGGCCATACGGGCTGAGGATCTGGGATTCGACTCCGTATGGGCCGGCGATTCGCTCCTTGCTCGGCCCCGAGCCGAACCGCTCACGTTGCTGGCAGGTGTTGCGACCCAGACAAGCGACATCGAGCTCGGTACGGCGGTGCTGTTGCCATCTTTGCGGAATCCCGAACAATTGGCCCAGGCAACCGCCACGCTCGACGCGCTGTCAGGCGGGCGGTTCATTCTCGGCGTTGGGGCCGGCCCCGGCACGCCGCTCGTCAAGACCGACCACGAATTCGTCGGAGCTGATTTCGACAAGCGAGCCAGCCGCTCGGTCGAGGTTTTGCGCCGAACCCAGAGCTTGTGGCGAGGCGACGGCGACCAAATGTTCCCGCTCCCTGGCACCGACGAAGGGCCACCGATCTGGATGGGGGCCTCGGGACCTCGGAACCTGCAACGCGCCGGCGCCTACTGCGACGGATGGTTTCCCACCGCCACGTCACCGGAAATGTTCCGGTCGGGCCTGGCGAAGGTGAGAGAGGCAGCACAGCAGGCTGGTCGATCGAGCAACGACATCACCGCTGCGGTGTACCTGACCGTTGTGATCGACGAGCCTGAAGCCGCCCAGCTCGCTCTCGCCGAACACTCCCTTCTCTACTATGGAGTACCACACGGCAAAGTGGCCAAGAACCAGGGTTCGTTGGCCGGTGACATAGACGACGTTGGGGAATGGCTGCTGAGCTTCATCGAAGCTGGCGCCGAGCACCTTTGTATACGCGTCGGGTCCAAAGAAATGAACGACCAACTCGAGACATTAGCCACCATGCTCGACGAGCTGAGGAGGTAAGCCATGAGAATCGGATGGGCCACGATGGGTGATCTGATCGCCGACCCTGTCACCGGGCGACTACTCACACAGGGTGAACGGCACCGCATGATTGTTGAGGGGGCTGTTCATGCCGAAGCCGCAGGTTTCGTATCGGCATCAGTCGGCGAGCATCACTTTTGCGACTACATCTTCTCGTCGCCACCGGTGCTGTTGGCCGCCATCGCCGAACGGACCACCACGTTGCGAGTCGGCACCGCCGTTGCCCTTGGCACCAACAACGATCCCATCAGGATGGCCGAGCAGTACGCAACGCTTGACCTGCTGTCGGACGGGCGAGTCGATCTCGTGTTGGGCCGAGGCAACCTCTACGAACATACTTTTACAGCGTTCGGTCAAGACCCGGCATCGTCGAAGCCGCGCTACCGCGAGAACGTGAAGCTCGTGGTTGAGGCCCTTCACCACACCCAACTCGACTGGCAGGGCGAGTTCCGCACACCTTTCCAAAACTTCACGACCCAACCTCGCCCCCAGCAATCCCCGTTCCCGGTGTGGATTGGCGGAGGGTCATCGATGGACTCGGCGGAGTTCGCGGCCGAGCAAGGTCTACCGCTCATGCTGCCCGGCGTCTTCGGTCGACCGTCGATGTTTGCTCCGCTGGCCGATCGCTATCGGGAACTATGGGCCGAGCTCGGACACCCGCCCGAACGCTGCAAGGTCGGTGCCATCGCCCACACCTACGTTGCCCCCACTTCACAAGACGCGCGGGCCAAGTTCGAGCCGCGCATGACCGCCTACTTCGATTGGCTGCGCGACCTCATCGATCTGTCGAGCCCATCGATGAGTGGGTTCGTTGGCACGTTCGACTTTGATGTCTTCACGACGCGGGGGCCGTCGGTTTGCGGCAGCCCCGAGCAAGTGATCGAACGCATGGAGGAGTGGCGCGATGCGGTTGGACTCACCGACTACCTCTTCATGTGTGACCAAGGAGGGCAGCCGCCCGAAGAACTGTTCGAGACCCTGGCCCTAGCCGGGGAGACCGTGATTCCCCACTTCAGCTGAGGGTGGGCGACTGCCGATAGGATGGTCAGCCCCTTCGGGGTTGCACCACTTCTAGCGATGTTTGCTAATTGCGGTGCTTGCTACTTGCTGTGTTTGTTACTTGACAAGTCCTTCGGGACACGAACGTTCAGCTGAACGTTCTTTTCTTTACTCGGGGCTGACCGGTTTCGACGTCGAGACGAGGATTTGTTCATGCGACTCGAGTTGCTCAGACTCGTTAAACAGGGCTCATTAGAAGCGCCAACAAGGCTGACTTCGCTCTCGCCGCCTGATCTAATCAGGTTGTAAGAGGAAAACTGCGAACCGTGAGGTCACGCGGGGTCTGATCGCTGCAACCCGGCAACAGAAGCAGAGATGGACAGTGGGAGAGACCACTGACAGCAGGCAAAGACCGCTGACTCAACGGAAAGACGTAGGGGTGGGTTCATTCGTGGACCACCGGACCCTGCCGGCTGGCTGCCCTGAGGCCAGTACCTAGGGAATAGTCGTAGCGTGGCCGATGATTCCTTGGCGGACGGGGGTTCGATTCCCCCCAGCTCCACAAACATATGTTCGATTGATCGAACTAAGGAACAAGATGGCTCTCTGAGCTGGGCATTTGCCCAGTCAGACTCTTCTTCGGCCTCGCTGCAGGTTCGATTCCCCAGCATCGAAGCTGCCGAGCTCTCCTCGGCCAAGAACTCATGGACAACGCTCTGAGCTGGGACTTTGTAGAGCTCACGATCAACGTTTCTCTGGCGTTTCTCCCACGGTTACTCCCGCAGAACTGGGCGCTCTCCTCAGGTCCCGCACCCATCAGAAACGACTCCTGGCAAGGTCGCTCACTCGTGAAAACGACCGACGGTCGAGCTGGCGACGCTTCAGGTCGCCTCGTCAGGCAGCAACACAAAGCGCTCGAACCCGTCGGGCCTGACGATAGAAAAATGCCTTGCGTCCAGCGTGGCGACACGAGGGTCACTCCTCGACTCGACCATCGCCATCACGATCGCATCGGTCGTACCGAGAGGCAGGTCCGCATACCGGGCGACAAGGACAGCTGCTCGCCCGAGTTCCGCTCGAGACGGGGCAACGATCTCGTACCGGCTGGCGGTCAACGAACGTAGAAAGGCCGCCTCTGCCTCGTGGCCGGCATGCTTCGAAATGAGGAAACCGGCCTCGGCGATCACCGGGCCGGGAACGACGATCTGCTGCGTCGTTCGGAGAAGGTTGGCACACGTGGCGTGATCGATATCTCGCTCGTTGGCCGCAGCCACAAGCGGACCGGTATCGAAGATCACCCGCCGAAGTCGGACTCAGCCAAAAGCTCATCGACATTGCGCCCCTGAAGCGACTCTGACGAGACCGACCCCACGAACTCGAACGCATCCTGAGCAAGGAATGCCGTAATCGCCTCAACAGCAAGCTCACTCGCTGACACGCCGCGCTCCAACGCGCTCTTCGCCAACTGGTCGGCGACCTCATGGGGAAGCTCAACCACGTCGGAACTCATCCCCACACGCTACCCCACACCCGAGCGTACTTCGGGAGCGCCGCCGAAGCAGTCAAGTTTCATCTCGGCGCAATCGGGCTCTAGAGCTGACTGGCACGCTTGCAACGCTGGCACCTGCACCACCAACGACCGCTCCTGGGCGACGCGATAAGAACGCTGGGCGGCCCGGAAACCGACGAATCGGGACGTCGTCGCTCGGATGCTCGCGCTCGTTCCCCGTAGGTATCATCCACTCGTGATTTTGGCTCAGCTGGCCCACTACGACCACATCACGTCACTCAACGACGGTCGCGTGGCGCTCTGGCCTGCCCAGGAGGCGCCCACGACACAGGCTAGCCGGAGGTCACACATCAGTGTGGCAGCGGGCAGTCGGCGCACAGCGACCCTCGCCCTTCCCGACACCCTTGGTCGAGTGAGGCGGCGCAAGGTCGAGGCCGACATCGTGGCCGTCGCCGACATAATCGACGACTTGGCCAACCTCGGGCCGACTGTGACCGCAGCTCCCGAAATCCACGCGTTGGCCGCGATCACCCGGCTCACGCTTGGTGCTGTGGCCGACGGCCGGGTCCTGCTACGTCACACTCCGGCGAGCCTCGACCCTGATCGCGCCAACCACCGCTGGGCCGTGGGGCCGTGGAGCCCAGCCGAATCCGCTGATCTGCAACGCATTGCCGAGCGGCTCCCGCCAGCACTTCGGGCCGAGACGGTTGCCGAGAAGCCACTCCGAGTTGCCGATGCGGTCACCGTGGTCTTGCGGTTCGCCGACTCGGTCGCCGATGCCCTCGTGGCCACCGCTGCGGCAAACTCTCGAACACGCTCGCTCGATCCGGTTGAGATCAGTGACATCGAGGCCCATCTGGTCGGGACGGGGCCGGTTTTGGTGGCTCGGCTCGAGCTCGGCGAGGACGGCGCAGCGCTCAGCTTCGAAGCCCGCGGCCGCACTGATCACACCACTCGTCGCACCGCATCCCAGATCTGGGCCGATCCGGCCGATGCAGCAGTGATCGGAGATCCGCGACCCGACATGTGGCTGATGCGCCAGTACAAGCAACTGGCGGAAATGTGGCCCCCGCTGGCCGGCTTGCTCACATCCTCTGCGCCGGCTTCGATTGCGCTCGACGACGACGCCATCGGCGACTTCCTGGTCGAGGCCATGGGGAAACTCTCTGCGACAGGGCTCGAAGTCTTGTTGCCCCGCGACATGGTGCGAAGTCTGACCATCACCGCCACGGTCTCTGCCTCGAGCCAATCGGAATCTTCCGGGGCCTTCACACTAGGCTCGCTGTGTGAGATGAAGGTCACGGCATCGCTCGACGGCTCGCCGCTGACCGCCGAGGAGCTCGGCGCTCTCATCGAGTCCGAGCATGACGTGGTGCGAATTCGCAACGCATTCATCCGTGTTGACTCCCGGCTGACCAAACAGCTCCAGCGACGACTGACTGCCACCGAAGCACTCGGCGCCGTCCTCAGTGGGCAGATCCTCCTCGACGACGAGCAGATCGATGTGGAGACGACTGGCGCACTCGCCGATCTCGTCGCCAGGGTCCGTCGATTGGCCGAGCAGCGCTCGATCGATTCGGTCGAGGGCCTCGATGCCGATCTGCGGCCCTACCAGCGTCGCGGCGTCGCCTGGCTCCAGCAGATCAGCGAGCTGGTCGGTGGCGGAATCCTCGCCGACGACATGGGCCTTGGCAAAACCCTCCAGGTCATTGCGCTGCATCTGCTCCGCCACCGGCAGTCGACGGACAACGGTGCGACCCTCGTGGTCGGTCCGGCCTCATTGGTCACGAACTGGATCCGCGAGTTCGAACGGTTCGCACCAGGAGTCAAGACCCACCGCTACCACGGACCCGAACGATCCCTCGATGGGGTCGAACCCGACGATGTGGTGATCTCGACCTATGCCACGGTTCGGCGCGACCGCCAACTCCTCGACAAACACGACTGGGGGATGGTCGTCGCCGATGAGGCGCAGCACGTGAAGAACCACGGTTCGGCGACGGCGAGAGCGCTCCGTTCGCTCCCGGCGGAGGTGCGTCTGGCGGTGACAGGAACCCCAGTCGAGAACCAGCTCAACGATCTGTGGGCCCTGACCGACTGGACTGTGCCAGGGCTGCTCGGAACGAAGGCCGGATTCCGTCGTCGTTTCGCGAATCCGATCGAACGTGACCGTGACGAGTCTGCCATTGCGCAGCTCGGCAGCGTGATCGCTCCGTTCGTGTTGCGACGGACCAAAGGCGATCCTTCGATCGCGCCCGACCTTCCTCCGCGAACCGAGATCGACCATGTCGTGCCTCTGAGCACCGAACAGATTGCCCTGTACCGGGGTATGACGGCCGACATCCTGCAGCAGATCGAGGACGCAGAAGGCATCCGGCGTCGCGGCCTGGTACTGAAGTTGCTCACTGCGTTGAAGCAAATCTGCGACCACCCGGTGTTGTGGCTCGACCAGGAGGGTCCGCTCGCTGCGAGGTCGGGCAAGCTCGGGGCGTTCGACGATCTCGTCACCGAGATGGTTCGTTCGGGAGACGCGGTGCTGGTCTTCACCCAGTACGTCACCATGGGCCACCTGCTCACTGAACGCTTGGGTCAGCTGGACATCTCGTCGCAGTTCCTGCACGGCGGAACCAACGCTACGACACGTCAAGCCATGGTCGACCGATTCCAGGACGGATCAGGTCCACCGGTGTTCATCATCTCGATCAAGGCCGGTGGAACCGGACTAAACCTGACCAGGGCGAACCAAGTCATCCACTACGATCGTTGGTGGAACCCGGCAGTCGAGAACCAGGCCTCGGATCGGGCGTGGCGAATCGGCCAGAAGCGAGCGGTGTTCGTCCACCGGTTGACATCAGAGGGCACATTGGAGGAATCGATCGCCGCCGAACTCGAACGCAAGGCGTCGCTCGCCGATTCGGTCATCGGCAGCGGCGAGGGCTGGCTCAGTGAGCTCGACGACTCCACGCTGCGCTCGCTCGTCGAGCTCAGCGGATCGGACTGACGGATCACGACATGGCACCCCGAAAAGACCTGGCCAAGACGTGGTGGAGCAAGCAATGGATCCACGCTCTGGAGACCCGCGCACTTCGCGACCCGAACCGGCTCCCACGAGGTCGCACCTACGCACGCCGAGGCGCGGTCTATGACCTCGACATCGTCGAAGGCCAAATCACGGCCAAGGTCGAGGGCAGCCGAGCCCAGCCTTACCAGATCACGATCGGAGTGCGCCGGTTCCGGCCCGAGGAATGGGATTCCATCTTCGAGGTGATCAGCAGCCAAATTGGGTTCACGGCCGATCTGTTGACGGGGGTCGTGCCTCATGATCTCGTGGCCGACGCAGCACACCGCGGCGTCGAACTGTTGCCCGAAGCCGGGGACCTGGCCATGAACTGCTCGTGTCCGGATTGGGCCGTACCGTGCAAGCACCTTGCCGCTGTCTGCTACATGACAGCCTCCGCCCTGGATGCGGATCCATTCCAGATTCTGCTTCTGCGCGGCCGGTCGCGTCGCGATGTCGAGGAGAAACTCCAGGCTGAGCGTTCGTTGGCTGCTGCGCCAGCGGCGGAGGCGGAGCGTGCGGTCGAACTCGCAGCTTCCATGTGGGACGTGCCGGCAGTCGACGTCAACGTGTTCAGCACGATCGGCCGCAGCCAGGATGCTGCCAACTCTTCCTTGAACAGTGCGTCGTTGCCGTCGGTGCTGGAGCAATGGGCGGCGATCGGGGCTGACAGAGACGGCCAACTGGCGGCCGACGTCGTTGATGCTGCGGCCCGCGCCGCGTTGTGTCTGGCCGAGGGTCGACCTGCC
Source organism: Acidimicrobiales bacterium (assembly GCA_047638695.1). Lineage (GTDB taxonomy): Bacteria > Actinomycetota > Acidimicrobiia > Acidimicrobiales > SZUA-35 > JAHECQ01. Next base: position 10,393 of record JBLINY010000010.1, read on the forward strand.
GTGGGGCCGACCGAACTGCTGCCCGACGCGGCTCGCCGAGCATCCGACCTCGACCCATCGTGTCCAGACCGGGCGTTGCTGGCCCGGCGTTGCGACATCACTCCCGGTCAGCTCGAGGCACTAGCCACTTCGTGGCTCAAGACCGGCAGTCGCGGCGTCCGAGTCGCCAACCGGCTCAACATGGCCGGGGCAGAAGATTGGACGCCGATCGACCCGATCCTCGCCGACGTCGCTCGCCAGGTCCTGAGCGACTCCGGCGCAAGGGTTCGGGTCACGACCGGGTGGTTGACCGTCGTCGGCTCGAAGTTGCGAATCGTGGCCGACTCAGAAGACAGCACCTGGTTTGCCGTGCGCAAGCGCAGTCGCAATTGGGTCGTACTCGGTCATGCGACTCTCGATGAGATCGCTGATCTCGCGAACCTCGAGGACTGACCGACTCGTTCGTATCGCGACCCCGGATACAAGGTGACCTCCGCGAGCGACCTCGAACAACTGGCAGGGCCATCATCGCCCACGCTTCAGCCATGGCATCACCTGAGGCAACCGAGGGCCGACTCCGCACCCCCGCATGCCGGCGCAGCGCAGCGATCCCATACAGATTCGGGTCCAAGCCCTACACCGGCGAGCCGAGGTGCTTGAAGCTGCCTCTGCATCTGGTGGTCCGGAGAATCGATCGAACGTGATCTGGCGATCGATGAGCAACGGCGACGCGTCTACGAATTCGTGTTGCAAGTCTGTACGGCCGATGACGCCGGTCTACCAGTCCATATCTGCGTCCGCCGTCTACCAACAGCACTGGCAGAACGTAGCCGAGCAGTGCGACAGCGAAGCCAACGACGCCGCCCGCCTTGTTCTCGAACTTGCTCTCCACCAACTCGTCCATCCCAATCACATCGAAGACGTCGACGACCTCGACCAACCGATCGCTGAGATTCGGCAACGATTCGCCGAAGGAAAGCAACTCCCCCGGATCGGCGGTGCAGCGATGAAAAAGTTCGTCGCTGCCTCACAAGTCAACGGCAAGCCGCCATCGACCATCCACGAACTCGATCTCATCACCGCAGCGCGGACCCTCGAACGACACCGCCGATCTGACCACTACTACTGGTGTCGCCGACGCCCAGCGTGCCCTTGAACACGCTGCCGCCCTGTTCGTCAAAGATGCGATACAAGCCGACCTCGACGAACTCTCTAGCTACCTCGAACGATCAGCTCCCACCGGCCACCGAACGCTGCGATCCCTCCATCGAGCATTCTCCAACCGAGACCTCAATCTTTGGGAACAAGCAACGGGTGAGGCACGGCGACTGGCAGCCATCACTTCCGAACTCGCACGTCACCAACATCTCGTCGCCCAACTCGCTGCGACTGCCCCGGACCTCGCTGCTGAACATCTCACCGGCACACCACAACACACCGCCGAATCAATCAAGCAAGCATGGACGTGGTCTCAGCTCAACACCTGGGTCACCTCGATCATAGGGCTGGGCGACACTGCCAAACTCTCCGCTCAGATCTCCGAAACCGAACGAGCCGAACAACGCCTCCTCGACGACGTCGTCACCAAACGCGCGTGGCTGCAAATGGCGCAACGCACCACCAGCGATCAGCGATCAGCGATCAGCGTTCGAACTATGGGCCCAAGCCATGCGAAGAGTCGGGCGAGGCACCGGCAAGTACGCCCCCCGGCACCTACGCGACGCTCGCAACGCTATGCGCTCCGCTCAGGACGCCGTGCCTGTTTGGATCATGTCGATCGCCAACGCCATCGACTCATTCCGCCCAAGCAGCGAGACCGCATTCGACATCGTCATCATCGACGAAGCCAGCCAAGCATCGCTTGATTCCATTGCCGTCCTCGGCCTCGGTCAACGAGTCCTCGCTGTCGGCGACGACAAACAGATCTCACCAACCATCTTCGAGAACCAAGGAGAGGCAGCCAAACTCCAAACGCAGCACCTTCGAGATGTTCCCGACGCTGCAGGGTTCGACATCACAACAAGCCTCTACGACACCGCCTCACGGCGCTTCCCCGGCGTCATCCAACTACAAGAACACTTCCGCTGCCTCCCGGAGATCATCGCGTTCAGCAACGAGCTGTCGTACGAAGGCGCCATCGAACCGCTTCGCGAGTGCCACCCCGACCCCAAACTCGACCCCGGGACCGAGTACCCCAACGGCGGCTCGATCGGCATCGTCACCATGGTCGGAACAGAACACGCCAAGATGATCCAAACCGGACTCATGACACGGATCGAGCCCTACGAACTCGAAACCCGCCGTGTTCGAGTCGGCAGCGCCTACGAGTTCCAAGGCGACGAACGCGACGTGCTCATCATCGGCATGCTCGATGCCAACACGCCCGCCGGGAAAGTCACCGGCGCTACCGCCAGCTCTCAACCGGAGAAAATCTACAACGTCGCAGCCTCACGAGCACGCGACCAGCTCATCGTCGTTCACAGCTTCGACCCCGAGCTGCTCGCAGACACCGATCTCAGGCGCCGCCTCGTGACGTTCGCCCAACACCCCGTCAGAACGAGCGAGGCAACGGCTGACCTCCGCAACCTCACCGAGTCCAAGTTCGAACGCGACGTACTCGAACGGCTCCTCAGCACTGGACTTCGAATCGACGCCCAACACGAAGTCGCCGGCTACCGACTCGACTTCACCGCCACCGACCTACTCGGCAGGCGCGCCGCCATCGAATGCGACGGCAACAGCTTCCACGGCATCGATCAGCTCGCCGCCGATACCCGCAGACAACGGATTCTCGAACGGCTCGGCTGGCGATTCGTCCGAGTCAGAGCATCCGAGTACTACCTCGAGCCCGACAAAGCGTTCGACACCATCATCAACCAAACCATCGAGCACGGCATCACTCTCCCCGAGTAGCGGTGCACCAGAACCGAGGCTCGGCATGGCGTTTGGCGACCGCTGGCCACGTTGGAACGCTGAGGACCACATGCGCTTGCTCGTATCGCCGCCCAACCGCCCCGGCATCTGAACCTAACGGCGGCATCTGGAATGGTAGATCCAGCGAAAAGGGGATCGCCCTTGTGCGTCTTGACCTCGAGCCGCTCGTGAGTCGACGGAGAATCAACGGACCAACATGCACCGGTTACTCCCGCGGTACCTCCCTCGGAGACCTGACGGATCGAACCCCGAGGCCCTGACCAGGTGATACAGACAACCATCGCGCCAGATCATCAGATTCCCCCCAGCTCCACTCCTAACTACTACACCCACTCCTAACTTACTAAGCCCCAGCTCCGCTACCGCTGGTCCCACTTGGGGCCTCGCCGACTCTGCCATTGGCGCCAGCAACCACCGCGGCAGCGGCGGCTAGAGCGGCGAAGGTGATCCAGACTGGTCGATAGCTGCCGAACTGGTCCCAGATCACACCGGCGTAGATCCCGCCCGTGCTCAGGCCAGCCATGAAGCCAGCTACCACTACCCCAGACGCCCGGCCTGCTTGTTGGCTGGGGACACCCGAGATCACGGCCAACATGGCCACCGCATTCCAGGCGTTCAGCCCGAGCGCTCCAACGACTGCCATCACCCAGACCAACCACGACCCAAAGCTGATCGCTGCCACCAGCAAGAACATGGCGACTGTGGTGAGCCCGGCGTTGATGAAGAGAGCTTGCGACGGTGCCATGTGGCGTTCTGCGATCCGAGCCCAAGCGATCCTCGTGAACACCGCCAGTCCGCCCAGGAGTCCGCTTACTAGACCAGCCAGCACATTCGATAGGCCAAGCTCATCCTCGACGAACAGTGGGAGGAAGCGCCCCACTCCCCCAACTACGGTTCCCATCAACAAGGCATAGAGGCTCAGCATGAGGATTGGTCGCCCCAGCGGTCCTTTGGCCTGATTCTTTGCCTCATTTGCAGTCGGGGCTTGTCCGGTATCTGGCGGCAGAAGAAGCCAGGTGGCGATCGCTGCCGCGGTCGCCAAGAGGCCGTAGGCCACCATCCCGGCTCGCCAACTGAAGGCGAGGGCCAGGCTCGGCAGAGTGACCCCAGCCAACAGGGTGCCGAGCTGCACCCCGGACTGCTTCACTCCGGTGATCACTCCCCTGTTGCCAGCGGGGACACGTTCGGCAATCAGCTTGTTCGTCGAAGGATTGCACCAACCCTGACCGAAACCGGAGATGAACACAGCCACCAGCAACAAAATTGCGCCGTTGGCGACGGCGGTGATGAACAGCCCGACCGCTGAGAGCACGAGGACCCAGATGACTGACGCCTTGGGGCCGATCCGATCGCTGAGACGCCCAGACTTCTGGGCGAACAACGCACCGACGATCGTGTTCACCGCCGTGAGCGCGCCGAACACGGCGGCCGACATACCCAGATCGTCGAGCATGTCGTTGGCCACCACGGCCAGCGCAATCAGCTGAAAGGCCCCCATGGTCATGGTGATGACAAGAACGAAGGGGAGCACCACCCCAAAGCCTCGCCCGGCGTCGTTCTCGACAGCCTGGCCCACCTTCGTCGTACGAGTGTCCACCTGGGTGGTACGAGGCCTCACCTGCGCACCGTAACGCCCCGCCGATCAAGGGCGGAACCGAAGCCTCACAGAGTAACGATTCGGCCCCATACGAAGAACGCTACGACATCGCCAGCATCACGCTGAACCGACCTGAGAAAAAGAACACACGGGCAGGCTGTCGTGATTCGTGGCGCCCCGTCACCGGATAGCTAAGCCGGTCAGACCGCTTACTTGGCTAGCTGGTAGATGAGGTTGAAGGAAGTCTCGAACGCCCTTTTACTGGCTGAGAATCCTGCTTCTTCACCAACAGCCAGGGTCCGGGTTTGGCCGGCTTGTGCACGTAATCCCATGGCGCCGTCGTGGCTCAGGGAACAGGGTGTGCAGACCATGGTTGAGGCTGAGTACTAGATCCTGCCGACCGGGTTCATGTTGTCCTTGACATTGTCTTGAGCGAAGGGCTCTACCAGCATGCACACCCCGTCGTCGGCCATAGTTTCCTTGGCCCGACGTAACGCTCCGACGGGATCACCCATGTCGTGGAGGCAATCAAAGAAGCACACCAAGCCGTAGCCCTCACCATCGAACTGTTGCGCGCTCGACTCTTTGAACGTCGCGTTGGTGATCCCAGCCGCATCCGCCTCCTCAATCGCTGCGGTGATCGACTCTGCGTGGTAATCAAATCCAACGAAGGTCGACTTCGGGAAGGCCTTGGCCAACAAACGTGTCGAGTAGCCACCGCCACAACCAACGTCGGCCACCGTCATGCCACGTTCCAACTTCTCGACGATTCCGTCGAGGGCAGGTAGCCAAGCCTGAACCAGCATGTTGTCGTAGGAAGGGCGGAAGAACCTCTCGACCCCGCTGAAGAGACATGAGGAGTGGTCGCCCCAACCTACGCCGCCACCTTCTTTGAAGGCCTTGCGAACTTTCGACTCGTCGAGAAAGTTCGACTCCATGCACTCGAACGAACCCTGCATGTAATACGGGCTGCCGGGATCATCAAAGACCTGCGCCTGTACCGGCGAGAGCGTGAACGTCGTGTTCTCAGGATCGAGATCCACGTATCCGGACGCAGCCATCGCGGCCAACCATTCTCGGCAGTAGCGCTCCTCTGTGTTGGTCTTCTCACTCAAGCTTTGGGATGTCATCGGACCGGCACCGTTCATTGCGCTGAACAGTCCTAGACGATCTCCCATGAGTACCAGAGAGGCGGAGAATCCTGCCCCAAGATCCCCCAGCATTTTGCCGACAAACTCTTCCAAATTATCTGTAGTCATCAATTCTCCTTGTTGTTGGGTTCTCTCTTAAGAAGTTCCATTCGATCAGCGGACAACCTCGAAACCCGCGACTAGACCTGATGGGGTCGCCGATACCGAGATCTGCCGTCGAACCGCATAGACCGCTCAGCAGAAGGAATCAGATCGCCGTGCTATGAAACGCCGATCGGACCCCTCGTTGATCTTGAGCGTTGAGCCTCGCGCACGTTGTTGACCTAGCGGAGCTCAACTGCCAAGGTTCCCTCCTCGCTCGGCGAACACTAGGTCTGCCGATTGTCACCGTCCGTGAATCGGGACACAGAGCAACCGGTGGTCGTCACGGGTCGCCCAATGACCCAGGAGTCGGCAGCGGCCGGGCTCAACCCTTGAGTTGTCCGGTCTCCGGGTCTCGCTGCGTGAGGCAATACAACATTCCAGCCGGGTCACGCATCGTGGTCCACACGAGCCCTTCGGCAACGAACACAGCACCAAACCGCTCGTGCATGCAGCGGATCTCGTCCACACGTCGACCGCAGGCGATGTCAAGGTGAGCGCGAGCAAGCTCGGCGCCATCGTCATCACCAAGCCGCTGGAACAGAAGTCGCAAGGGAAGCGCGGCCGGTTGGGCCAACACCGCGAACTCTTCGCGTCGACTCTGATGCAAATCCCAACCAGTCAGAGCCTGCCAAAACCGAGTCTCGTCGTTGAACAGCAGCCCAGGCACGTCGATGCAGACTTGGTCTAATCGATGCTCTAAACCCTCGTGGACCGGTACCGGAGTCTTTGACTCCCCATGATGGGGAACAAGACAGAACGGCATCCCGGTCGGCGACCTCATGATCACGTGTCCAAGATCAGCTTCGACGCTGGCTCCGAGTTGTTCGGCCGCTCGACGAGTGTTCGCGATCGAATCAACGTGGAGATCGAGGTGGATACGTGGTCCGGCCGAGGTGCGCTGGACGCGGACGTAGGCATCGCCTTCCGGCGGGCTCAACGTCGCGAACTGTGCCTCGGCTCCGCGCGAAGCCGACAATCGGGACTTGGTCACCTGTCGCCAGAACACCGTGCCGACATCGAAGCGGTCGGTCGGCATGTCGATGAAGCACGTCAGCCAGCGGATCTCCACGGTTCGACCGTAGTGGTCCGTCCGAAACAGGACCTACAGACGGTCAGTGATGGTGAGCCCATGACGAGAGTGGCGTAGAAACGTCTCGAGCCACATGGCGGACAGCAACAGCGTCAGCGTTAGGGCGAGTAGCCACGGCGCTGGCCGGCTGGCTGCGATGAGAAGCGCTGCAACCGCCGCCGCTGCCATTGTGAACGAGACAGCTTGGCGGGCGCGATGCCCCTTCATGCCGGCGCCCGCCGCGGACACGCTGAGGGCAAGAGGTAGACGAGCGAACATCCACGCCGTGCGCTCTCGCCCCTTCCTGTGGGCGCGACCCCGAGCGTGATCTCGACGATCGCACATCCCGGCTACTCGGCAACCAACCTGCAGATCACCGGGCCCACTGATGGCACAGTCACCAACCTTGTGCGCACTTCCCGAGGTCCTGAGCCTGATGACCTGTCGAGACCAGGAACCCGACGAACGACCCGAATAGCAAGGCTGCCAGTTACTCACTCAGTCGGACAGGGTCGCCGATCACACGAACCGACCAGGTTGTGCGGTCCGTGACCACTCCGGTCCCCTCTGGGGCGTAACGAATCGTCCACCAGCAGGTTGCGCCGCACGTGTAGCTAGAGAGAGGAATCTCGATGCGAACCGTTCGATTCTGGAAGCGACTACTCGTCGTATCTAGGCAACGAGCCAAACCACACATGTCGTTGTTGGCGATGGGGAGGTCGGTCATCGGGGTGGCCGTATTGGTCGTGGTCGAAATCCCGTACTCAGCGGTGTCGATGGTTCGGTAGGTAAAGGTGGGCCGATTTCCGTTCGGGTCGATGATTTGCAGATCTTCCATGCCCTCGCCCGGGTCGAACAGGGTAATTTCGAGTGTCTTTCCGGCATGACCAGCATCGATCTCGGCCAGAAAGAACGTCGCAGGTGCACCCGGCGTGGCCATTGGGGTGCCATCGGTTGCCCGCCCCGGAACAAAGATGGGCAGGTGCTCTTTGGCTGCGACCTGTGGACACGTGGCGTCACTGAGCGAGGTACAGATGACGCCGGCGCCAGGGTTGCCGGCGGCGGGAACAACCCTCACGCCGAAATAGTTAATGCCCAGCTCATTTGTTATCGGGCGAGACCGGTAGTTGAGGAGCCAGCGACCCCGAGGGTCGCCGGGCCCGATGCTGTAGCCCGTCTGCCACCCACACGAGTTTGTCGCCCAGTCGATGGTCCCGGCACCATGCGGCGTCGTATTGTCAGCGTCGCTCAGGGGGGTGTTGTCCGCTTTGAACAGTGTCGTCTGGAGCACAACGGGAACATGGCTGTTCGTCAGATCTGTCTGGAGTCCGAAGTTGAACTCGCCGACAGAGTTGCAGACTCCCGGCTCATAGAAGTCGACATTCCAAGTCTTGGCTTCAGAGCCAGCCGGCATCGAAATCGTGAGTTCGTAGCCGTTCACGTCGTATTGCGGATTGTCCGTGCGCCCCCCCTGGGTGCCGTTGGCCCTCCAGTCGTAGTAAAGGGGAGCGGCCAAGCCGTAGTCCGAAGCCCATGGCTGTGGCACGTTGAAGTGCATGCTCCAGGCTCCGGGGCAGTACCAGCTTCCGTACTGATACGCCGCCGAGATGGCATCACCCTGCTGACGGCCTGAGCAATAGCCGTTCACGGCCAGCCACAGGTTCTCGACACCGGCCGCTCCACCCAAATTTCCAGTGCCAAGTGCTGACGAAGGGTTTCCGAGCGGCACCGGCAGAACATACTCAGCCTGAGCGAACCGTTCGATTACTGGGCCGTCGGCCAGTACAAGTTGCCCGAAATAGACTTCGGCCCGGTCAATGACCGTCACTTTGACCGACTGCCCGCTGGTCTCGTCGACAACGACCTGAGGAAAAGCGGTGGGGGTCAAGCACGGATCGCCCCACGCATCGCAACCGGGCTGATCGATATAGCCATTCCGAGCCGCCGAATCGAGCGCGGCAGCTCTCGCATCTGATCGTGACGGCATGTGCACGACAGCGGCTAGGGACGAGGCATCACTCGCCGTTTGAATGTCTGCGGCCTTGAGATACCAGGCGCCGACATCGACAGCGAAGGCAGTGAAGATCAGCAACGGAATCATCAGCAGGGCTGACATGGCAAGCACGTAACCGCTCTCGCCGTCCCGCTCCCGTTGATCACACAATCCAGCCATCAACTACTGATCGGCTGATCGGGGTCAGATCTGAACGGGCAATAGTGCCTTATGGGCACGGGCACAGACACAAACCATCCCCGACCTACTCATCTCGCCAGTCCAAAGGACGAAGATCCCCGAAGTCCAGCGGTAGGTCCCCAGTATGGTCGTCGGACGCCGCCTCGACGATGTCGACCCGTTCGCGGTCATGGCCCATGGCATCGGCGAGGCCCAACATCGCAGCCATCAGCACCGACCCACCGTGTCGTGCCTTCGGAGACCTTGTTTCCTCATCAATCACACCTACCACTTTGGTGCAGATGCCACGATCTGGGTAGGCGCGACACCGGCGTGATCGCATACGTTTTGGTCAGACCTACGAAAGGGGCTCGCGTGAGCAACGCAGCGGCTAACAAAGAACTGATCCGTCACATCATGGAAGACGGCTTCAACAAGGCTGACATGGCCGTCGTCTACGACTCGTTCGTTCCCGAGTACGAGCGGCATGGTTTTGGCGTAGCCAGTATGGGTTCGCTCGAAGAGCACGTCGCCGACTTGAAGTCGCGCCATGCAGCATTCGACAACGCCCGTTTCGAGATCCATGAAATGACGGCCGAAGGATCGACGGTGGCGGTGCGCTACACCTTCCATGGAACCCACAGTGCCGAATTCATGGGCCTTGCTGCGACCGGACGCGAGGTCTCACGCCCCTCGACGGCATTCTTCGACATCACTGACGGCAAGGTGACCCAGGGCCGCATCGTGTCAGACGGCGGCGGCCTGATGGCCCAGCTCACAGCCGATTGAACAGTCTACTCTAGGCCTCCAGCGTGAAGGCGCCCACACGATGAGGCACGCCGTTGATCAAGACATCGACTGCATGCTCACCGGGGTAGTGGGTGCGAGTCGATTGCTGAGCCACCGAAACAGATTTACGGATCACCGCTGACCCCCCTGATGGGGCGACAATCTCGGACCCTTTGAACACCTTGGAGCTGGTTGATCCGTTCGCTTTGACGAAGTGGATGGCCAGGTCGACCAACCCTCCAACCGGCGTGTCAGTGGGGTTGGTCAGCTCGATCACCAATTTCACCGTTTCGCCAATTCGCGCCGTCGCAGGCTCAATAGAAACGGCGTGTATCTCGAGCGGCGAGTCGGCCACGTACCCGAGAATGCCCAGCGCCCCGGGATCACCAGCCTTGATCAACGAACGCAAGCCATGGCGGATGAGCCGACGCCTGTTGTCGTCACCATCGGTCCACCAACGCTGTGCGACGCCAACAATCAGCTCGGGATGGTCCTTGGCAATATCGTTGAGGTTGTTGGCCACCGACCGCCGCACGTACTCAGACTCGTCATCCTTCAGCAGCTCGAGCAACTCAAGCACCGGCGCAGGATCTCGCTGGAACTCTTTCAGCCGAGATGCCCACGGAAGCCGCGGCCTGGTGCCCTCCGACACCAATCGCCGAACATGCTCACTCGGATCAAGGGTCCACTCTCTCAAGCGGACCAAGGTGGCCTCGGTATGATGTTCGAGATAGGCCCGAATGCTGAACTCGGCAGTGAAGCGGCGCGTCAACAGGTGTTGCGCGTCCATGGCCAACTCAAAGTGGTCCAGACCGTGAGCGGTGACAAAGAAGACGTGCGGCAGATAGAAGAACCCTGACATTGCGTTTGACTTGTTTGTGGTTGATTCGGCCGTGTCAGGGCCGAGGTCAGCCGCCAGGGCTTCATCGCTGACGCTGTCGATAACCGTCTGCAATGCCAGGGCCCGATCGGCATCAAGATGGTCGGCCATGACGTCGGCAATCTGTCGAGCCCTGGGCGTTAACTCGAGCTCGTCAAAACCTCGCAGGCACTGCGCGACAAAGCCGACCTCATCGAAGCCAGGCTGCGCCGCCGCCAGCGACCGGCCAATCCGCTCGACGACCTCGGGGCCGAAGCTGTTCTTGAGTGGTTCAGCCATTGACCGATACTCCCATAGTCGTCGACCGGCGAACACATATATCTATGGCGAAGTATGGGCTTGATTCTACAAGAACTTCCACTACCAGGTCATACGGAAGATTTTCGGAAACTCTGTAACGAAACGATGGTTCTGACGTAGAGGTCTTTGTGTGTGGCGCCCGCCGCATTCCGCACCAAACCGAAAAGAGACTCACCCATGAACCGTCCATCCAACCGCTCTTCTTTGTCGCGCCTGCTCCTCGGCGCCGCCACCTTCCTGGTACTCATGCTGGCCAACTTGGCCGCTGTCGGCCCTGCCGGCGCGCAGCAGGCTGAAGTGCAAGAAGAGAAGGAACAACACTGCGTGGCCAACCTGGCCACATCAGAGAAAGCACAACGCGAACCGGTGTGCTTCGACAGCATCGCCGAAGTCGATGCCCTCGTTCAGACGCTCAGCACCGGCAATGTTGCCACCCGGGCCGGGGGCAACACCATTGGCCGCCACTTCAAGAACACGTGGTATGGCGGATCGAGCATCACGATCACCGGCACCACCTGCAGCGGTGGTGTGTGGTGGCCGACCGGCTCGTGGAACGACAACATCGAGTCGAGCTACAACTATTGCGGCGGCTCCGGTACTCGGTTCTACAACTCGAGTAGCTGCTCGAGCTCGAGCACTGCGATCTACGGCGGAGCGGGGTCACTTGGCTGGATGAACAACAAGGCCTCGTGCGTGCGCTACGGCTAGGCAGCTAGGCCGTCGTTTGGAGACGGGTCAGCTGTCGAGTTGCTGTCGACTGGTACTACCGTTGTGTCCCTGCCTCTACTCTCATCCGACGCCGCCGAGACGGCCGACCACGGAACGCTGCTTCGCGCCGGCTCGCCCGACGGCATTGCCCTGATCTACAACGCCAACGTCGACGAGCTGATGGCCTACTTCTTCCGGCGTACATACGACGCAGAGGTAGCCGCCGACCTGACGTCGGAGACGTTCGCCAAGATGTTGGCTAACCGGGCACAATATGATGCCGATCGCGGTTCAGTGCGGCAGTGGCTGTATGGGATAGCCAAGAACGAGCTGCGTGAATTCTGGCGGAGAAAACAGGTGTCGACGGCGGCCCAAGACAAGCTGGGAATGGAACGGCAACGAGTCGACGACCAGTTGGCCAACGAACTCGGCGCGGCCGAGCAGGTAGTCGGCAAGCAAGTCGTGGTCGATGCCATTGGCAAATTGGGCACCCGCTATCGCCAACCGGTGGCCCTGCGGGTACTACAGGACATGTCGTACGAACAGATCGCCTCCGAGCTGGGCTGCACGGCTGGTTCGGCTCGGGTACGAGTCTTTCGCGGCCTGAAAAAGCTGGAAGGGGCCTTCCGTGCAGCCTGACTCCCCCGTCGATCTACGTGACACACCACCGTTTAAGGAACGACTCGAAGCCGAGCTGCGCGTCGCTGCACTGCAGCTGGAGGCGCAATCCGCTGTACCAGCACCGACGAAACCGCTCCTGCAGTTTCCGCGGCTCCCTGTGCTGGCATTCGCTTGTTTCACTCTGCTTCTCGTCGCCGTCGGTGTGATGGTTACCCGGCCGTCACAAACCACCCCGGTAGCTGCTGAGATTTTTATCATCGAGCGGACAACGGCCAACGTCACGGTGCAGGTGATCGATGTCGTGGCTGATCTCGAAGCAGCACAAGCCGAACTCGACGCCGCAGGACTCGATGTCAAGTTGTTGATGGTCCCCGTCTCGCCCAGCCTCGAGGGCCACCTGGTTCGGGCCACAGGCGACGAGAACGCAACATTCACCAGCCGCGACGGTCGGGTAGCCGCCTTCACCCTGACGGGTGCAAGCACAGCGACGCTGAGCCTGGCCTTCGGCCGGGCTGCGGAGCAAGGCGAAATGTACGAGGGCAGCTGGGAACCGCACGTTTGTGAGGCAGTTCGAGTCGCTTCTAACCCAGCAGTCGACGCGGAAGAGTTAGGCTATGGAGACATCATTTGGAGGACAGTCGCCGGTGAGTCTATTGCTGCCACTTCAGCAGAGGAGCTCATCACCGCGGGGGTCGGACTGGTGGTGATCGAACCGATCGGGCCAGGCCAGCTTCTGATCGTTCTCGACACTGAAGGGTCTGAGACACCTGCCCCCTGCCGCTAGCCATGCAGTGTCCTAACCAGGCAGAGTCACCGAGCCCCGCCCGTTCGCAGAACCCTGCATGCAAACGCGGAGATATGCACCAGAGAAGGTCAGCGAACCGCCGCGGTCAACCAACCTTCTCTGATGCACGATGAAACCCACGGGAACCGCGGACTCGTTGCCACTACGAACGAGCGGTGCGGTTTGTTACAAGAAATCCAGAAAGTTCCTGAGTTTTCTCAACCACCCTGGCGGATCGGCTCGAACAGCGAGATGTAGTCGACCAACCGACCGGCAATCTCGAAGGCCAACTCGGGGTCGTCGGGGTCGACGTCAGCCCACACGTCGCTGAGTCGCCGCCACCCGTCGTTGCCAAGGAACGGTCCGGCCTCGGCCTCTTTCCCCAGCTCACCGACCCAAGTCTTGCGAGCCTTGGTCAACAACATCAGCGCCGCCTCGTTCTTGGCCACCTCCTTGTGTTCGGAATGAAAGCCGACTTCCAGCGTCGACCCTTCGCTACCTTCGCTGCCTTCGCTGCCTTCGCTGCCTTCGCTCTCTGCGCCGTCGACATACCGAGACGAGATGAACTGAGCTTCGTAGTGTTCTTTCACCGGTGTCTCGGGTCCGAACCACACCTTCAACCCCCGCCGATGAGATCGCATGCGAATCGTCCCTACGCCTTCGGGAACCATGGCCCGCACAAGGTCACCAACCTGATCGAACAGCTGAAGCTCCATTGCCCTCAGCTTGCCAGCATGTCGTAGCGATGCGCCCAGGGCTGAGCCGCCTCGATCTGAGCCGACAGCCGAAGAAGCACGTCTTCCCGGCCCGGCGCACCCACCAGCTGCACACCAACCGGCAAACCATCGGCTGTCCAGTGCAGCGGTAACGAGACCGCCGGCTGGCCGGTCACATTGAACTGAGCGGTGAACGGCATGGCCACCCCAAGCCGATCACGGCGCTGACGATCGTCCCCATCGATGAGGAACCGATTCGGCGGCGGCGGGGTGGCCAGCGTCGGGGTCACCAGCACATCGAAGTCATCCCACCAGCCCACGACGTCCTGGGTGAAGAAATGCAGGCGACTCAGCGACGACGCATAGTCGGGAGCCGTCACTTTCAAACCACGCTGGTAGTTCTGCCACGTTCCATCCTCGACGTCGTCGGCCGACCAGGGACGATTGAGTTCGCTGCTGAGCTCCTCCAACACCGTCGCTCCGCTTACCCGGATCACGCGGATGTAATCGAAGAGGTAATCGAGCCGATCGAGCACCTCTGGGTGCGCATCGGTGTCGACGGCATGCCCAAGCGAGTCAAGCAGAGCGGTCGTCTTCTCCACGGCGGCCAAACATTCCGCGTGGGTTTCGGCGTACGGCACCGACGCCAACACACCAACACGTAGTCGGCCGGGATCGGCGCCGACGTGACTCATGTACGTTCCATCGATCGGGGCAGCCGTGAAGTCGTCGCCGGGCTCGGCGCCGACAAGAACATCCAGCATCAGCGCCGCATCACGGACAGTTCGAGTCACCGCCCCCTCGACTACTCCCCCACCCCAGGGCGTGGGAAACGGAGCGTTCGAGACACGGCCGCGACCAGCCTTGAAGCCGACGATTCCACAAGCGCTCGCCGGCATGCGGATCGATCCGCCGCCATCGGTGGCGTGGGCTGCCGGAACAACCCCCATCGCTACCGCGGCGGCCGAACCGCCACTCGACCCCATAGGGGTGTGGGCTGTGTTCCAGGGGTTGAGCGTGAGGCCGAACGCTGCAGTTTCGGCTGAGGCCGGGCAGTTTCCCGAGCCGAACTCGGGGCTATGGCTGCGCCCGAGGCTGACCGAGCCCGCCGCGCGCAAGCGGCGTCCGACGGCTCCGGTGATTGTGTGGCGGCGGCCGAGGTCTCGCAACACCCGATTGCCGTTGGGGGCCGGTTCGCCCGCGACGGGACCACCGAGATCTTTCATGAAGATGGGAACACCGGCCAACGGACCGTCGGCAGGCAGGTCGACGGCCCGCGCACGGGCATCGTCGAAGGTATCGGCCACCATGATGTTGAGCTTCTCTTGAACCTTCTCAGCTCTGGCAATGGCATTGTCAACCACCTCACTGGGGTGCCTTTGTCCGGTGCGGACCTGTTCAGCCAGATCTGTCGCGTCGATGAAGGAGTCGGTCATCCCTCTGGTTTAGCGCAGCCGAGGAAGGCGGAACGAGAGGAAACTGGCAGCAACCAGCGTGAGCGCGGCCCCAAGGAAGGCGACGCTGTAACTACCGGTGACGTCGTGGATACGACCCGGCACATAAGAACCGACGGCTGAACCAATCTGGTGCGAGAACAAGATGAGGCCGAAGACAAATCCGAGCGCTCGGCCTCCGAAGTAGCGGGACACCAGGGTCTGAGTGGGTGCGACGGTCGCAAAGTCGACCAGACCGAACAAAACACCGAACTGGATGAGCCAGAAGCCCTGGTTGAGCATCAGGACGAGGACGAGCGACACCGCCCGAAGGGCGTAAAGCCAACCGAGCAGATGGCGCGGGTCGTATTTGTCGACCAGAAGGCCCGATCCGGCGGTCCCGATGATGTTGAAAAGTGCCAGGACTCCAACCGCGACCGAAGTGATGCCGTCGCCGTTGCCATGGTCGTGGGAGAACGGAATGAGGTGGGTATCGATCATACCGGTGGTGGTGACGCCGCAAAAGAAGAACGGAATGCCCAGGTACCAGAATTCGACCCGTTTGAGCAGCGCCAGGTTGCCCTCGGTCCGTTCTTCGCCGACCTCGGGGTCGGGTCCGCCGAGCGGTTCGAGACCAACATCTTCCGGCCGGTTCTTCAGAAGCAGCACCATGAGCGGCGCCAAGAAGAGTCCGAGGAAGACGGCGAACCCGACCATGGTCGGCTGCCAGCCCCACCTGGTGATGGCGAACAACGACAAAGGAGCAAGGGTGAGCTGGCCCGCGCCGAAGCCAGCCTCGAGGATTCCGAAAGCCAGCCCGCGCCTGGCCACGAACCACCGGGTGATGAGAACTGACGCCACGACGCTGGCCGAGATGCCAAATCCAATTGACGACACGAGCCCGTAGGCGATGGTGAGCCCCAGCCCCGTTGTGCTGTTGGCCACCAGCAGAAGCCCGATAGCGATAACGACCATCCCGGCGGCGAACAATCGGGGCAGGTTCACTCGGTCGGTGATCAACCCAACAAGCGGTTGGGCTGCGCCGTAGACGAGATAGCTCACCGCCCCGATACCGGCGACGGCTCCACGTGAGAGATTGAAGTCGACTTCCCAGGGTTCCAGAAAGGCGCCGAACGCTAGCCGTACCCCCTGCGCCCCAAGGAGCCCGAGGAAGGCGACGCCGAGGATGACCCACGCGTAGTGCCTGGTGCGACCCTCGCCTGTGACCGGACCGGCATCAAGCATCCGTCAGGTCTAGCCGGGCGCCGAACAGGTGGCTATCTTTCGCCCTCATGTCTTCTGCGTCGTCCGATGCCCGTCAGGTTCTGATCCCGGCCGCTGCGATACCGCGGGTCTCCGAGCGACTAGAGGCCTCGCCTCACAACATCGAGTTGTTAGCGTGGTCGAGCGACGGCATCACGACTACCGGTGGCACAACTGTCGACGACCCGAAGCCGGAGGCCGCCTGGCTGACCATGGACCTCTTCTTCAGCGGCGAGTTCGCGACGATGGCCGACACCATCGTCGATCTCGGCTGCGTGCAATGGGTACAGGGCTTTCTCGCTGGTGTTGATGCTCCGCCCTTCCAGAACGTGATGGGAGCGGGCATTCGGTTGAGCAATTCCGACGCCCCAAACATTGGCGTGGCCGAGTACGTGATGTCTGCGTTGTTGTCACACACCCACGGGATCGCCGAACGAATCGATCTGCATCGCAGCACAACATGGAAGCAGGGGCAGTGGCCAGAACTGGGTGGTCAGACGTGGCTCATCGTTGGCTTCGGATCGATCGGGCACGAGGTGGCGAAGCGAGCTCGGCCCTTCGGTGTTGAAATTGTCGGAGCGAGACGAACCGCGGTCGTCGATCCTCTCGCCGACCGGATGGTCACCATTGACTCGCTCGCCGATGAGCTGGCCACCGCTGATGCTGTCGTCCTGGCCTGCCCACTCACCGACGAAACCCTAGGCATGGTCAATCGCGATTTTTTGGGGGCTATGCGGCCCGATTCGGTATTGGTGAATGTTGCCCGCGGTGCAGTAATCAACGACGACGACCTCATTGCCGCGTTAGACGCGGGCAACCCGGGCGCTGCCATCCTTGACGTTTTCGACCCCGAGCCGCTGCCAGAGGGTCACCCTTTCTGGAGCAACCCCGCTATAACGGTCACGTCACACATCGCCGGTGCAGGTATGGGAATCGGGCCTCGAAATGACAGCCTCTTCCTCGAGCAACTCGATAGTTATCTTGCCGGTCGACCTCTTCGGCTCGAGGTCGACAGCTAGGTCATTCGACGGGACTACCGAAGCTCGGGTGAGACGCCGAACATTTGATGTAGGCGGCGTGCCGATCGTCGGCCCACCGCCACACCGAACCCTCTCGGGACTTAACCCTTCGTCAGGACGAACTTCGAGTCGAAGTCGGTCTCAATTTCTTGGATGTGGTCGACATAGCGGGCGAAACCGCCGTTGTAGTTGCCGTCCTGACGCCGGTTCTCCTGGCCCTCGAAGTTGTAGTAGCCGGGGGTGCATTCCTGGTTTCGCTTGGTCTTGCCTCGATGGGCAATGACTTCCTGCACCCACCAGTCTTCAGCCTCGGCGGTGACGTCGATGGTGTCGAAGTCGCCGTCCCGGGCGTGGGCGATGCAGTTGGCAATGTGGTCGCCCTGCACCTGCAGCAGATCGGTGAGATTGAACTGGAACGATGCCTGGTAGCCGCCCATCACAAACATGTTGGGGTAGCCCTGGGAGTGGATGCCCAGCAGTGTGCGGATGCCGTCCTCGTACTTGTCGTTGAGGTCGAGGCCACCCTCGCCGAGGATCTGGTTGTAGATACCGGTCTTCTGCACCTCGAACCCGGTGGCATAAATGAGGAGGTCAACTTCGTACTCGGTGCCTTCGAAGATCGGGCCCTTCGGGCCAATCTCGGTGATGCCCTTGCCCTTGGTGTCAACCAGTTCCACGTTGGGCAGGTTGTAGGCGGGTAGATAGTCGTTGTGGAAGCACGGCCGCTTGCACATGATCATGTACCAGGGTTTCAGCGCCTCGGCTGTCGAGGCGTCGTCGACTACCTCATCAATGCGCTTGTGGATGCGCATCATGGCATCGATGTTGGCGTTCTCCTGACGGCGAATCTTTTCCTCGCGGGTAATGCCGCCAGTGATGGTGAGGCTGCGCTCGGCCTGGGACCGCTGCTTGTCGATGATCTTCGTCCGGCGCTTGCCCTGCCACCCAGGTTCGAGTGTTTTGGCCCACTCGGGATCGGTTTCCCAGTCATCGCGGACATCGATGGACGACGGCGTTCGTTGAAAGACGTACAACTCTTTGGCGTTGGCGCCAAGGTTCGGAATGATCTGGACAGCGCTTGCACCGGTACCAATGATGCCGACGCGAACATCCTTGAGCTTCTCGAGATCGGCGCCGGTGAACTCGTAATCCCAACGCGAGGTGTGAAACGACTCACCCTCGAACGTTTCCATGCCATCGATCACGGCAAGGCGAGGTTTCGACAAGGTGCCGTTGGCGCAGATCACGTACTTGGCCTTCATCTGGTCGCCGCGGTCAGTGGTGATGTGCCACTTCTGCTCGTCCTCGTGCCACACCGTCGAGGTGACCGTGGTCTGGAATACGGCGAGGTCGTAGAGGTCGTACTTGCGGGCGATTGCTTGGCAGTGGGCGAAAATTTCCGGGCCGCCGGCGTAGTGCCGGGTCGGCACGTATTCCATCTCGTCCAGGAGCGGCAGATAGTCGTAGGCCACGACGTCGCAAGCAACACCGGGGTAACGGTTCCAGTACCAGGTGCCCCCGACGTCCGAGCCCTTCTCAACGATGCGAATGCTCTCGACGCCCCGTTCACGAAGTCGGGCAGATGTCAGCAGAGCCGAGAAGCCACCACCGATGAAGAGCACCTCGACCTCGTCGACAATGGCCTCGCGTTCGATGACTTCTTCGGCATTGGGGTCGGTCTCGTAGGTCGCGAAGTCGCCTTCAAGTGCTTGATAAAGCTCGGACCCCGGCGGGCGGTACCCCAACCGCAACTCGCGCTGCTCGGCGTACTTCGCCTTGATGTCATCGTAAAACTCCTGGGGCGGCCGATCACCGCCATCGACGATTTCGAAGACGTTGATGTCTTGTGGCTTGTCCTTGGTCGGATCCAGATTCTCGGCCATGGTTTCTCCCCTTCCGGGCCCCGTCGTTGGGTGCCTGGTAGCTACAGCGTCTCCAATCATTTCTACCAAAGCCAATCAACGCGGAACTTTTCTGCTGCGGATGGGTTCTCGTCCGTGGAACGCAGGATGCATCAACCGCGCCGTATCCGGCCTACCGTCATCCTTCGTCACGTTTTGCCTTACTCCGAAAGGACCACCGTGAGCCACGAACGCCATGTTGATCGCCCCAAACTGCTTCAGGCAGTCACCGACATTCTGGAAGCGATCGGAGAAGACCCTCAGCGAGAAGGGTTGCGCGAAACTCCCCGCCGCGTCGCTGACATGTACATCGAGATGTTCGAGGGGCTCGACATCAACCCCACTGATCACATCGACTCGGCCATCTTCGATGAACCAAGCGCTGGCGACCTCGTCACCGTCGGCAACATCTGGTTCGACTCGATGTGTGAGCACCACCTACTGCCTTTTCGCGGCACCGCTGAGATCAGCTACGAACCGAGTAGCGGACGCGTAGTCGGCCTGTCGAAACTGGCTCGAGTGGTTGAGGTTGTCTCGCGCCGACCACAGGTGCAGGAGCGGATGACCCAACAAATTCTGTCCGCCATTGCCGAGTCCTCGCTGAAGCCGGCGGGGGTAAAGGTGAGCATCGAGGCCGAGCACATGTGCATGTCGGTGCGCGGCGTTCGCCAGAACGGGGCCAAGACCTACACCACTGGAACCTGGGGCACGCTCCGCTCCAACTAGCTCAGCTGAGGCTTCTCAACGAGCTCGGGTTTCCCGGTGCGGCTGGGTTTCGAGCTCCGTCGTTCAGATTGCGATGGGCTCTTCGCCTCGTAAGAACCGGTCGGCCATCACCGCGGCCACGATCCAGTATGAACCGCCGCCAGCGACGAGGTCGGCGGCACACAGCTCGGAAGCCGCGATGGCCTCGCCGGGCGTCCAACTGTTGGCGGGCATGCTGACCGTGTCATCGCTGAGCACCCGCAGAAAGTCGGCCGACCCCACCTCGACCAAACCGCTCACTTCGTCCGCGGGCACCGTGTACTCGTCGAGCGCCTGATCGTCGGCAAGCAGAAACAGATGCACGATTTCACGGTTGTTCCCTTCGCCCTGGTTGTCGGCCAACAGTCGGTGCCCGAGCGAGACCAGTTGATCGGGCTGGGGTGTGAGCCCAAGCTCTTCTTCGAGCTCCCGCAAACCGTCGAGCGGAGTCTCGCCTGCCTCAAGATGACCGGTGGCCGACAGGTCGAGCTTGTCAGGAAACGCAGCCTTGGTCGCCGCTCGTCGCTGCAGCACGACCGTGCCGAACGTCGGGCGAACGACAAGGCAGTGGAAGACCTGATGCCACAGACCCTCGGTGTGCACCTGGCGGCGCGAGCGAGAGCCAACAGGCTCGACGGTTGCTGGGTTCATGACGTCGAGCATCTCGACATCAGCTAGGTCAGCAGCCACATAGTGAGGCTATAGGGGCGATACTCACGCCAATGGACGCACTCTCACCGCACTACGCAACAAGCGCGACACCCGCGCCTACTCCGACCAGGCCGTAGACCGCGAGGTGCTCGATCGAGTGCTCGACGCGGCGCGAATGGCTGGCTCGGCCAAGCTCAGCGACCGCTGGTCCTGATCGCGGTCTGGTCGCGGTCTGATCTCTCAGCGCAATAGCTGCGAGGCAGGCGCCGGACCCGACAGGCAACCGGGGGCCTGATAGTCGCCTCGCAGATGCGGGTTGTACTCCCTGGCATACCAGTTGGCCGCGAGCTCGCCCTCGGTCGTTGAGCGACCCAAAGCAACCGCCGTCTTAGGCAAGGCCCACATCGCCACGCACTCGGTCGCAGACTCGTTTCGATGGCCAGCGAGGTGGGCCATCTCGTGGGTCAGAATCATGACGCCCAGCCGGGCGCTCTCGTCGTTCGGATCGTCTCGATAGCGCAGTGCGTCCATGCACACCGGGAACTGCAGGTTGGCGGTGTCAGAGCCCCACTCGACAAAACCAGGATTAGCTTTGATGAACAGCAACTCATCCCAGACTCGCCGGCAGTTCACCTTGAGATCGTCCTGACCGGTGACTTCTCTGGCCACGGCTGTCAGCTGACGGTCGTAGTAAACCCCAAGCCCCTCCTGGGCAATTGCGGCCAACAGCAACAGTCCGACTCCCCACCGAATGATTCGCGCCCACGGCGATGGCCGTTCGAGATAGTTCGTCAGCAGGGCGCCATCGACCGAACGACGCTCGACCGCGGGCTGACCGGTTTCGAGCTCGTCGGTATCAAAGAGCGCCTCATACATGTCGTCAGCAGAACTACCTCGGGCCACTCCCCTTCATCGACACCTTCGCTTCCAAGCCTGAGCGTTGACCGGGCTCCCGACCTCGGCCACACGGTCGGGATCAAGCGGGCACGGCCAAGTAGCCTGGCGTCATGGCCGAGTGGCAGTGCCCGGAATGCAATCGAACGTTCGGCCGACAAGGCCAAACTCACATGTGCGCGCCCGGCATGACAATCGACGAGTTCTTCGCGACCAGCCACGAACGCGGGCGACGTCGATGAGGTTCTGCTCGACTGGCTCACCGAAGCCTATTTCGCTGCCGAACTCTGACGGCGAGCCGAGCTGTCACATAGGTTGAGGCAATGGAGATTGCCTGGCTCGAGATTGCCGATCCGCCCGACCTGTGGCGAGAGATTGGCTACGTCGTCGACGACGATGGCCGGTGCATCATCGGCGGCGTCGAGCACCGCCTGCTTGGCCCGGACGCTGGGTCAGGGATGACCGGATGGGTTGTCTCCGGCATTGATCCGTCGATCAAAGAGATCGACGGGATCCCAACCAAGGTGATCGATCTCTACGAGACACCTCCGACGCCCAATCACCCGAACGGCGTGTTCCGGATTGATCACTTGGTCGTTGGCACATCGAGCACGCCCCGCACGGTCCAGGCGCTCACGGCTGTCGGCCTCTCGCAGCGCGGCGGCCGCTCCACCAACTCGGCCGGCGACAACGTTGACATGACGTTCTTCTGGGTCGGCGACACGCTGTTGGAACTGGCCGGGCCAGCAATGTCCGACCCTGCTGGCAAGCCAGCCAGCTTCCGCGGGGTCGCCTATTCCACCGACGATCTCGACGCCACCGTCAACCTTCTCGCTCACCGCAGCACCACTCCCGTGGACGCAGTACAGCCCGGACGCCGCATCGCCGCTCTCAACAAAGACGCTGGATCTTCGGTTCCCATGGCGTTCATGACTCCCCACATAAGGACCCAATGACCACCTCACTCCCACCAGGGCGGGTCGCCTACCTCCCAAGCATCAAGCGCCCTCGAATCGAGTGGCCGGATGGAGCCCGGGTGGCGTTCTGGATCGCTCCAAACATCGAACACTACGAATATATGCCGCCTCGGGACCCGCAAAGGAACCCGTGGGTTCGATCCCCTCACCCCGAGGTGCAGGGCTACTCGCAGCGCGACTACGGCAACCGGGCCGGGTTCTGGCGAATGCTCGAAGCGCTCGACAAACACCACACCAGATGCACCGTGTCGCTGAATCTGGCCGTGCTAGATCACTACCCCGAGATTGCGGCGGCCATGCTGGAACGCGAATGGGAAGTCATGAGCCACGGCATTTACAACACTCGATACATCACCTCCTACACCGAAGAAGAGGAGCAGGACTTCCTGACCGAGTCGATCGGGATGATGGAGCGCCACACCGGGAAACCACTGCTCGGAATGCTGGCCCCGGCCGTTGGCAACAATCTCCGCACACCCGACCTTCTGGCCGAGGCCGGATTGATCTACCACGCCGACTGGATGCATGACGACCAGCCGGTACCACTGAAGGTTCGCAACGAGGGTCGTTTCGTGTCGGTGCCGTACTCGATTGAACTGAACGACGTTCCCGTCTTCTTGAACAACGCCAGCGCGGCAGACTTCTTGGCCATCTCCAAGGCCCAGTTCGACACTCTGTACGCCGAAGGGGCCGAGAGCGGTCGGGTCATGTGCCTCGCGTTACATCCGTATCTGATGGGCAGCCCACAACGAGCTCGCTACCTCGAGGAGTTCCTCGACTACGTGAACAGCCACGACCAGGTGTGGCACACCACGGCGGGAGAGATAGCGCAACACTTCCTCGATCACCACTACGACGACTTCGTCACCGCCGCCGAGACCTTGGGAGACAACTGATGCCTGCTGACGGAACCGTAGGCATGGATCACGATCAATACGAATGGTCGCCGATACCAACCCGTACGCCCTTTGCCTGGCCGGGTGGCGAGCCGTTGGCCCTTGGCGCCATGGTGCTACTTGAGCACTACGAATGGCAGCCCCCGGAAGATGCCTACACGTTGCGCTCTGCGTCGGGTGGCCTGATCAAACTGCCCGACCCTGACTATCTGCGCCTCACCCATCGCGAGTACGGGCATCGGGTCGGCATCTTCCGACTGCTCGACACACTCGAACGGCACGCGGTTCCGCCGACGGTCGCGATCGACGTGCTGACCGCAGAGCACTATCCGTGGCTCGTCAACCATTGTGTCGAGCGAGGGTGCGAGATCGTGGCCCACGGCATCGCCGCCTCTCGCATGATCACCTCGAAGATGAGCGAGGAGGAAGAGGTCGACACCATCGCCCGCTCTCTCGACACCATCGAGTCTTCCACCGGTAGCCGACCGCGAGGTTGGTTCGGCCCGGAAGGTTCGGAGTCAACTCGAACGCCGTCCCTTCTGGCCGCGGCTGGTGTCGACTATCTCTGCGACTGGCCCAACGACGAGCAGCCCTATGCCATGACGGTGCCCACAGGCGAGCTCACCTCACTACCGCTCTACCTCGAGGTCGATGACGAGCAGACGTTGTGGACACGCAGAATGCGTCTGGCCGACTGGCGTGACGTAATGGTCGAATCTGCATCGGGGCTCCACGCCGATGGCGTAACCTCAGCCCGCCATTTGATGCTGACGCTCCGACCATGGCTCAGCGGTCAACCGTTCCGAGTCCCGGTCCTCGATGCGGCCTTGGCTGACATCACGGCGATCGGCCCCGTCTGGAAGGCCACCGGGTCGCAGATTGTCGACGGCTTCCGAGCCGCCACACCGTTGTCGTAGCCCCCGCCAAGGTTTGTCACGGCCCGCGCTTCATCGTCGTCTCTCGCCAGAACCCTCTCCATCACCCTCCCTTTATGGTCAGTTGCACGGATGGAGACACTCAAGTGAGTCAAAAAAGCGGCCGAAGTTCCTTTCGGTAGAGGGGAGCCCGGCCTCGCGTACGAACAACGTCGTTGGTCCGCTAGCCGGGCCCCGCCCTACTCCGCTTGTGAGACGGCCAAGACCGCAGCAAGATCTCGGTCATGACAGCCAACGAGCAGATCCACGCCGCACTAGCGGCCTATTGCCGAGGTGTTGACCGTCTTGACGACGATTCACTGATGTCGGCCTTTCACCCCGAAGCCATCCTCAGTGGCTACGGACGACGAGACCGGGCGGTAGAAGAATTCGTCCCATTCGCAATCAATGGCCTGCGCCACGCCTACGCCGGCACGCAGCATCGATTGAGCAATATCTACATCGAGATCGACGGTAACCAAGCTCGGGTCGAGAGCTACGTGACAGCCGAGCATCTCCGCGTTGATGGCGAGACTCGTCGACTTCACGTGTTCACCGGTCGCTACATCGACGCCTTCGAGAACATCTCTGGCCGGTGGGCAATACGTTCTCGAACGCTGCGTCATGACTGGACCCACGACATAGAGCTAACCGGAGCGATGCCCGGCTCGTGGACTGACGGCGCCCGCGACCGTTCCGACGTCGTCTATGACGCGCTGTGACTGGGAAGGTAGCGTTCGTGTCATGAGCATCGATAGCGAGCCAACCACGAACGCCAACAACGAGCTGGTCTGCCAGCAGCTCGCCGACGCCGAGTTCGGCAAGACCGGGCGCCGCAGCTTCTTCGAATACCGCGACACCGGATTGGGTGACGCCACCAACGGCCAGTACAAGGCCCACGTCATGCGTTCCACCGACGTGATGGAGTCGACCGGCTGGCACTACCACGTCTGCGATCTCCAGTTCGTCTACGTCCTGAAGGGTTGGGTCGAACTCGAGTTCGAGGGCGGCGAGGTCAAGCGCTTGGTCGAGGGTGCCGCCATGGCCATCCCTGGCGGCATGGTGCACAACGAGATCAACGTCTCGTCCGACTTTGAAGCGCTTGAGGTTGCTTCGCCGGCAGATATGGGCACCATCTCCGTTGACGCACCCGCTGCCTAACGGTGCCACTGCCACTCTCTATCGTCGATCTGGCCATGGTGCCAGACGGCCACACCAGCACCCAGGCGCTGGCTGACACCGCTGCGCTCGCTCGTCGGGCCGACGAGCTCGGCTACACCCGATTCTGGGTAGCCGAACATCACAACATGGAGACGGTTGCCAGCACTAGCCCCGCGGTGTTGATGGCGCATCTCGCACAGCAAACCACGCAGATTCACCTCGGATCGGGCGGCGTGATGCTGCCGAACCACGCATCCCTGGCCATCGCCGAGCAGTTCGCCTTGCTGGAAGCCCTTCACCCGGGACGGGTCGATCTTGGGATCGGCAGAGCTCCTGGCACCGATCTGCGCACCGCAGCGGTGTTGCGCCGAACCAGCGACGACCGAGATGCCGAGGATTTCCCTCGCCATCTGCTGGATCTCATGGGCCTGCTGGGAGATGTTCGCAAAGACGAAGGACTCTGGGACCGCTTCCGGGCCACGCCCGTTGCCACCAGCTACCCATCGGTCTTCCTGCTCGGCTCGTCCGGCTTCAGTGCCCAGCTTGCCGGCCTTCTTGGGCTGCCGTTCGTCTTTGCCAATCATTTCGACATGGGTGGCACCGAACAAGCGGCCCAGATCTACCGGCAACACTTCGAACCGTCGGCCATTCTCAGCGAGCCCCACACCATCGTGACCGCGTCAGTAATCACGGCCGACACCGCCCAAGAAGCTCACCATCTGGCCGGACCGAGCCGGCTGAGAAAGTTCGGCATGCGCACGGGCCAGCTGCTGCCGCTGTTCTCCCCTGCCGACGCGGCCGCTCATCCTCACTTCGACGCAGCAGTTGAGATGCCGACAAACGGCATCGTTGGCACCCCAGACGAAGCCATCACCGGCCTCGAGCATCTGGCCGACGCTACGGAAGCAAATGAGCTGATGTTGCACGTAGCCACCCATGGTTTGGCCGAGCGGCTACAGACAATCGAAACCATCTACTCCCACTGGAATTGAGTCTTTTTACAATGAATCTCGGCTTGTTCTTTATGCCTCTGCACCACCCTGACAAACCGTGGGGTCAAGCAATGGAGGAGGACCGGCAGATGATTCTGCACGCCGACTCTCTCGGCTTTGCCGAGACCTGGATGGGCGAGCACTTCACGTCGAAGGCCGAACCAGTTCCGGCGCCGCTGATCTTCCTGGCGACCCTCATCAACGAGACCAAGACGATGCGGTTCGGCACCGGTGTAATCAACCTCGGTCACCGCCACCCGATGGTGGTCGCAGCCGAGGTGGCCCAGTTCGATCAGCTCAGCGGCGGCCGCTTCATGATGGGTGTTGGGCCCGGCGGGCTGGCCAGCGATGGTGAGATGTTCGGTCGCCCCGACATGGCCGACCGAGTGCGTGTGGCCGATGAGTCGCTGAAGATGATCATCGAGCTGCTCTCCAACGATGCACCTGTCTCGGTGCAGGGCGAAGCGTGGAGCGCATCACTTGAAAGCCAAGTCTGGCCAACACATGGCGTTGGCATGTTGCCGAAGCCAGTGCAACGGCCACACCCACCGATCGCCATGGCCATGGCATCACCGGCCGGCGACACCGTGCGCACCGTCGCCGAAAACGGCTACATCCCGATCTCGGCCAACTTCGTACCCATCTCGGCGGTAAAAGGCCAGTGGGATACCTACACCGAGATTCGGGAAGGACTCGGGCTGCCGGTCGAACGCGATCGTTGGCGGGTCTGCCGCAACATTCTGGTCACCGACTCTGATGCTGAGGCAGAAGAACTGCTGTCCGACCCCGACGGCACGTTCGCTTTCTATTTCCGTTACCTCGCCGGAGTGCGCGATATGCCCCGGCTGGCGTCCGAACCACACCTCACTTCGACCGAGCTATTCGACCAGCTAAACGTGGCCAAGGCCATCGAAAAATGCGTCATTGCCGGATCGGCCGAAACGGTCACGGCCAAGCTGATGGACATGAGCGACATCCTCGGACCGTTCGGGACATTGGTCGTAGTCGGCCACGACTGGGACGACACCGACCGCTGGACACGTTCGATCACGTCACTGGCCCAGAAGGTGGCGCCGAAACTCGAGCAACATTTGACAGCAATCTCTTCCCGCTGATCACCGATCTCGGTCCGTATCTTCGATAGCTTCAACGCCCGATGAGGTATTCGGCGTGAATCACGAGGAAGCAGAGGAATCCGTAGGGGCTCTCGTCGACGACCTTCGGTTC
Organism: Acidimicrobiales bacterium; assembly: GCA_047638695.1. GTDB lineage: Bacteria > Actinomycetota > Acidimicrobiia > Acidimicrobiales > SZUA-35 > JAHECQ01. The sequence continues at coordinate 38,310 of JBLINY010000010.1, forward strand.
TTGATGGGCAGTCGCCCTCACACCGCGTGGCCTGACATGGCTGAGGCGGCAATCGAACACCACACCCCGTTTATCGCCGAGGAGCTCCTGAGCTGGCAGCAGCGGCGCCTGCAGCGCGCCGCCCATCTGGCCCTCGAGGGCCTAGCCGTCAGCAACGCCGAACAGATCCGCGCCGGCATTCTCGATATCCGCACGATCGAGAGCGTTCTGACCAGCGATGGCGAGGAACCGCTCGCGCCCGAGCGGCCAGGGTCAGCCATCAACCCGAACGAGACGATCCATCTCGATGCTCCCATCATTGACCTCGACCTGGAAGCCCGCATCCGTCGGGCCACGCGCTAGCTGGCTCATTTCGCCAGTTCGATCTAGCAGTCGGGTCCGGCCTCTTTCCGCAGGTCAGCCCGAGCGGCCTACCAGTACTCCTCATAGTGGACGTTGCCCGGCTGCTTGCGCTTATCGAGGGTGAAGCCCGCTTCGTTCAACAGGCCGACCACTCCAGGCGTCTCGGGCCACTGCTCGGCGCCGTCATGTTCTTCGGGCAGGCCGATCATTGCCGGGTTGCCACACAGGAAAACATGGGTGCTGTCGGCATCGAGCGAGACGTCGAAATCGGTGACAAACGCTCCGTCTCGCACGAGATCTTGGATGTAGCGCTTCGGCACATCAGACTCGCGGGTCGGGAGCGGCACATAGTGGTAGTTGCTGTATTGCTTCTCGAGCTGACGGTGCTTGGCGGTATAGCCAAGGTCGGCCCACTGTCGAACCGAGACGGCGGAGATAAGTGGCCCGGTATGCCCTTTGCGCAGCAACTCAACGATCATGGCGTTGTGTGGCGCCTCGCCGGTACCGGTCGAGAGGAACACCACGGTGTCGGTGGGGTTGTCGACCGCGGCCAATGTGTAGCGGCCAGCCACCTTCGGGCCCAGGTAGATGCGATCACCCGGCTGCTTCAGCGCCAAGCGGGGAGTCAAGGCTGGCACGTTCTCGTCGGTCGGCTTTACCAGCACGATGTAGAACTCGAGCTCGTCGAGGCCACGTTCGTCTGTGAGGTAACCGTTTTCGTCGAACATGCGGCTCGAAATCGAGTACGACCGCCGAATCAGCTTGTCCCACTTCCCGTCGAGCTTGGGATCGACAGCTTCGTCGATGCGCTCTTCCCAGTAGCCAAGGCCCAGCGAGGCGTACTGTCCCGGTAAGAACGAGGTGTCTCCGTGATCGGGCTTCACCCGCAGCACCCACAAATCGCTGTGAGTTGGCTCGAAATAGGTGATGACGGCGTTGTAGTGCTCGGTACGCAACTCGTCGATGGCGCCGGTATGTCGGGCCCTTCGACGCACGGGCGACGCTGGCTCTGGTAGATCGAGGCCGGGGAAACACGCTTCGGCGATCGCGGTACCAATGGTGGCGCCGGGCACGGTCGTCGCCGGTGCCGTGTCGTCCGGATCGCCCAGGAAGAACACTCGACCGGTTGCTATCGCCTGGTCCGTGGCGCCCACATCTGCTGGCGACAGCGTTCTGCGGGGCGATGCGAATACGACGTGATCGAACTCGAGGTCGGGCGTGCGGCGATCGTCAAAGAAGGCCATCGGGAAATCGTCGACCAAGCTGATCTGGTCGGGGGTCGAGCGATACAAAACCGTGATCCGACGCTCACGCTCGAGTCGGCGCAGCATGTTGTCGGCGGCCGGCGACAACGTCTCGGGGTCCATGCCTTCGGCCGCCAACACAACCCGGTGCCCGGCTTGGACTGCAGCGGCGGACAACTCGACCGCATGATCGCTATGGCCAATCACCAACACGTCGGCGTCGGAGACCTGAGGCAGGGCGTCGATATGGACCCGATCAGAGTCGAGAGGCGCCGGCATCGAGGGTTCCCAGCCATCAGCCAACTTCCGTTCGGCCACCATCACGGCCCGGGCTCGGTAGCTGAGCCGATTCGTGTTTACGACCAGATCGTCGCCCTCAACATCAATGCTGCTGACCGTCTCGCCGTAACCAACGTCGAGCAAGTTGTCGCCAACCAGCTCGGGAAAGGCCACTGAGCTCGATGGCTCGACGACTCGAATCAGGTTGAGACCCGACCGGAGCGACGAAACCGCAACGGACAAACCACCGGCTGATCCACCCAGAATCAGCAGATCGTGGACTCGAACGCTCGTGGCCGGATGCTCGTTCGTTGTCGACATACACCCCAAACCGTAGTTCGAGGCTCAGACATTCCCCATTGCGATGGAAGAGCCGTCGGTCACCAGCTGACGGCGACGAAGCCCAAGCCGATCTCGCCGCCACCACCACCGCCGTACCAACGCACCGTGTTGTCGCTTCCTGAGGCAATCAGGTAGGTGTCCGACGCGTCGTAGTCGATCCGGTCGACGGTGTCTGGCAGATCGAACTCGGCAACGAGAACACCAGTGCTGGGGTCATAGACCTTCCCAGTAACGTCGTCGTCGGGCGAGCGGAGCAGCGCCAGGATCATGCCATCGGCCCGGACGTCGGCATCGAGGATGTCGCCGAATGGGCCTCCCTCGAAATGCCGGGCCTGGGGGTCCGCTGGGTTAGAGACATCGAGTATCCGGAGCTCGCCGACGTTGCCCTCGCTGACCCGAATCACCAGGTTTTCGGCATCGAGCCATGCAAGCGGGGTCGACCACGACAGGCCGTTCTCGATCTCTCCGTAGGAGCCAAACACCTCACCATTGCCGGGCGCCACGATCTCGATCTGGCCCAGTCCGCTTCTGGCGACCAACGCCTGATCAGGAGACAGCTCCGGGTGAAGCCCGTATTGGAGATCGACGTCGACCGGGTTCAATATCTGGCCCTGCTCGACGCGGTAGATGTAGCCGACAGCAGGCTCACAACAATCGGTGATCCAGAGCGCACCGTCAGAACCAACATCGATGCTGTCGATGGCCTGGACGAAACATCCCTCGTCTGGATCGCAACCGCCGATCTGTGGCCAACCACCGTACGTACCCAAGATGTCACCGGTCAGCGTGTCGACCTCAACCAACTCGTAGGTCACCGATGTGATGGCCCAAAATGTTGCCGGCCGACCATCAGGCAGCGTCTGTGACGGCGACGCGACCGCACTTGGAAAGGCCTCGGTGGTTGGCACCGATGTGACGGTCGCAGCAGACTCGTTGTCAGCCTCATCAGTACTGGGCTGGACTCCATCCGATTTGTCGGCGTCCGACACCTGATCATCAGCAATCACGTCGGCTGGAGTTGTGGTGACCCCGGTTGGATCCGCCGCCACCGGTGTCTCAATAACCTGGTGCCCGCCACCACCGCGGCCAAAGATGAACAAACCACCGCCGACGACGAGCACCACCGCAGCCAGGCCAAGCAGCGGAGCGAGCCAGGAAGGCCAGCGATCCCCAGGCTGGGATGAAAGGCCAGCTGCCCGGCGATTGATGATCTCCTCAGCACGAGGCCCACTGGGTGCAGAATCAGAGTGGATCATTGCCAGTTCTTTCAGAAGGGCGAGGTTGGATCCAGGGAACAACCACGAGGGGGTCCAGAGTCGCCTCAGCGAAGGTCGATGCTGCCCGGCTGAGGTTCTCTTTCTGGAGGCTGTGCTACCGGCTGAGAGGGTCTTGGGATCGGATACCGACCAGGAGCCGGCGGTACCGGTCGTGGCGTCGGGCGCAGTTCTTTGGGCGGCATCGGAGGCGAGACCGGCACCGACAGCGGTGGTCGAGGCGCCTCCATCCGAATGGGACGAGTCGTCGCCAACTGCACGGGTGGTAGCGGCGGTTGCGACGGCCGTGCGGGGGCAGTTGCCGCTTGCCGACCCAGGGTTGTGGCTGCACCCATCGCGACAGCGTGCTTGGGGTGCGTGTCGACAACGAGAGGCCTGCCAACTCGATCAGCCAGCACCTGTCCGATCAGCGGGATACGAGACGAGCCACCGACAAGCAACACTCGGTCGATGGAGTTTGGGTTGGAGAACGCCGACGCAATGGTCGAAGCCAGCTCATCGGCTGTCTCTTCAATCCGCGGACGGATGAGTCGCTCGAACTCAGCTCGTGTAATTCGTATCGCTCGGGATGCGCCGGGCAGAAACGACACGATCGTGGCCGATGTCGTCGTCGACAACAGTTCCTTGGCGTCGCGACAACTCGATCGCAGCTGACTCACAGCAGCTCGAATCACGGGATCGTCTTCGTCCAAGTCCGAGGGCGACAGTTCCAGACGCTCCAGCATCATCTGGACGATGACCTCATCGAAGTCGATGCCTCCGAGGTGTTCAATGCCGCCCGGCCGTCCCAGTTGTTCCCAACGAGGAACGCCATCGGCCGAATTCGTCAACTTTCGAAGAACGGCCGAATCGAATGTGCCACCACCAAGGTCGTAAACCGCGACGACCATGCCGTCAGGAATGCGATCTTGGGCGGCGTAGTGGATCGCAGCTGCCTCAGGCTCGGTCACCAGGAGCAGAGCTGATGACCACACCGGTACGAGGGTGTTGTGCAGCAGGTCTCTTTTATAGCTACCCCAATTGGTTGGGTGGCTTACCGTAATCCCGGCTGGCAACTCTCCTCGTTGGGCAACGACTGCCTGCACCACGTGGTGGAACAGCACCGCCATCAGCTCGTGGGCGGCGAAGGAATCACCGTCCAAGACGATCGGGGTGGAATCACCGAAACGGCGTTTGAACTCCCTCGCCGTACCAGTCGGCCGCGTAGCTGCCACCCGCACCGCGTGATCGCCAACGACAAGCTTGCCGCCCTCGGCTCGGACAACTATCGACGGGGTGCTTTTCGCAGCATGGGACAGATCAACCATCTCGGCCCGGCCATCGACAACGACCGCAGCGGCCGACGATGTCGTGCCCAAATCGATGCCCAGCCAATAACTCACAACCGTTGAATCGGCACGGTTGGAGGGCAACTAAACAGATAAGTTCCCCGCCTTCACGCTCTCCTACCGTCCCGGTTACCGTTGCCGAATGGATCTGACCTACCCCGAAGAGACCGAAGCATTCCGCGAAAAGATCAACGGCTTCCTCGACGAACACCTCCCGAGCGACTGGGCAGGCATCGGGGCACTCGTTGGCGACGCCCGCGCCACGTTCCAGACCGAGTGGCGCGAGACACTGCGGGACGCCAACCTCTTGGCTGCCAACTGGCCAGCCGAATACGGCGGAGGTGGCCTCGGCCACCTCGAGCACGTTGTTCTCAACGAAGAGTTCGCCAAGCGCGGCGTCCCGACAACCGGCCGCAACGACGGGTTCAGCATCGGCATGGTGGGCAACACAGTCCTCGCTTGGGGAACTGACAAGCAGAAGGCCTACTTCATTCCTCGCATCCTCGAGGGCACGGACGTCTGGTGCCAGGGCTATTCCGAGCCTGACGCCGGTAGCGACCTGGCCAACCTCGGCTGCCGGGCCGAACTCGACGGTGACGAATGGATCATCAACGGGCAGAAGATCTGGACGTCGTCCGGTCACCTTGCCAACTGGATCTTTGTCCTGGCTCGTACCGATGGCGATGTCACCAAACACGCGGGCATCACCTTTTTCCTGGTTCCAATGGAGCAGGAGGGAGTCGAGGTTCGGCCCATTACGAACATCAATGGCGAGGCAGACTTCAACGAGATCTTCTTCACCGACGCCCGGTGCCCCAAGGATCACACGCTGGGCGGCATAAACAACGGCTGGGCCGTTGGCAATACCCTGCTCGGCTACGAGCGCGGCGTAGGCGCCACCACAATGTCGCTCCCCTACCGGGCCGAACTCAACTCGTTCATCGAGATGGCCAGGCAGATGGGCAAGCTCGATGATGCCCAGGTCCGGCAAGACATCGCCCGCTTCCACAGCAAAGTACAGATCATGAAGTACCGCGGGCTGCAAGCACTCACCCGATACCTCAGCGGCCAACAGCCCGGCCCAGAAGCCTCGATCGGCAAGCTGTTCTGGAGCACGTACCACCAGGAGATCACCGAGGCCTCAATGCGAGTCCTCGGGGCCCATGGTCAGATTGACTACGGCGAGTCCACCCGCGGCGGCATCGGCCCGCCGCCCATCGGAACCCCGAACACGGCGGCCAATTGGCAGGCGAGCTTTCTGATCGCTCGGCCCGGCACCATCTACGCCGGCACATCAGAAGTGCAGAAGAACATCGTGGGAGAGCGCGTACTCGGGCTCCCGAAGGAGCCGCGGGCCGATACAGGCAGCTGGAAAGAAAGCCAGTCGGCTTATCGCTCGTAGTCGTTTTAAGCGGGTGTGGATGAGAAGGGGCGACTCTCCCCATCCACACCCTGGCAAGATCCTAACATTGCGACCACATTCCGTGGCACCGATTCGAACATTTGCGACTAGGTGACCGCCCTGCGCACCCGGGTCCCCCGACCCAGTCGCAAGGGGCCAAACGGTCCTGCGGCGGCAGAATTGACTACGCAGCAGAGAACCTCAGAGTGCTGCACTCACAATGAACGTTCAGCATCACCACATTTGGCGATTATCCGACAGGTCATACGCAACCACTATTGGTGACCCCCGATCGGCGCCATCTGGTGCCAATCTGGAGGGCGATCTGTGAACCGACGTCTCGGGTCGACAGGAACTCAGCTGAAGTCGGGAGGAGACCACTTCGGGAACACGTCCGGCGTGTCATTCGCCACTGAGAGTTTCCATTCCGGGTCGCGCTTCTCGAGGAAGCTACTGACCCCCTCTTTGGCATCCGTCATCGCCCCGAGCGCCTGAATCGCACGTGAGTCGACGCGGTGCGACTCCATTGGATGGTCAAAGGTCAGGCCCCGCCACAGCATCTGACGGGTAAGTGCTACCGACACCGGGGCAGCATGAGTCGCTATCTCGCCGGCGATGGCGTAAGCCCGCTCAAGCAGGTCGGCCGGCTCGACGACCTGTACCAGCCCAGCCTCACCAGCCTCAGTGCCACTGAACACGCGACCGGAATAGCACCACTCGGCGGCCTTGCTGATGCCAACAACTCGGGGCAAAAACCATGAAGAGACGGCCTCCGGCACAATCCCTCGACGGGCGAAGACGAACCCGATCTTGGCATCAGGAACAGCGAGCCGAATATCCATCGGTAGCGTCATGGTGATGCCAACGCCGACGGCAGCGCCGTTGATGGCAGCAATGATTGGTTTCGTCAGCTCGAAGATCCGCAGGCTGACCGTTCCACCACCGTCACGATTGGGTATTGCTGGATCCTTGCCCTGGTCTTTGGCGTTGAACGTGTCACCGCCACGCTCGCCAAGCTCTGCGCCGGCGCAGAAGCCTCGACCCTCGCCTGTCATTACCACCGCTCGGATGCCATCGTCCGCATCGATGACATCGAAGGCATCTAGCAGCTCATGACGCATCTTCTCGGTGAACGCGTTTAGACGTTCAGGTCGGTCGAGCGTGATGGTCGCAACTCGGTCAACAACTTCGAATCGAATCTGTTCGTACTCCACGGCCTTAAGGTCTAGCGTTCGCCGGTGCACGTAGTCGATCTGGCCTTCGTGGTCGTAAGCCTGGCGCTCTTCGCTGGCGCCATTCTGCAGGGATGTATTGGGTTCGGCATGGTCGTGCTCGCCTTCCCGATTCTCGTCATCGTCGATCCCGCACTCCTGCCCCAGACGGTTCTGATCGCAAGCCTCCCCACGATCGTCATCAACGCGGTACGCAACTGGGGCAAAGCCGACTTCGGCGAGGTCAGCTGGTTGATGGCTGGTCGCGTGCCCGGACTGATCGGGGGCGTTCTCCTCGTGCGGGTGGCCGACCGGGCGTTGCTCGCTGTGGCCGGTGGGTTGATCGTGCTGGGCGCGGTGGCACTCAGCATTTGGGCGCCACGGGTGCAGCGAACCAAGCCCAACCTCTTTGCCGCCGGCACGGTCTCGGCCCTTTTCGGAACGGCCATCGGCATCGGCGGCCCACCTCTCGGACTGCTCTACCAACACGAGTCGGCGGCCCGGCTTCGAGGAACCATCAGCGTCCTGATGATTACCGGAGCACCGCTTAGCCTGCTCCTGCTGTGGGCTGCGGACGAAGTCAGCCGAGTTGACCTGGCTACCGGCAGCGCACTCGCTCCAATCACGATTCTCGGCACCCTCGTGGCCCCAAGGTTTATGCCACTGCTCGACGACCGGATACGACTAACCGTTCTGCTTGTGTGTGGTCTGGCAGCTGTCGCCGCCATCACACGCGTGCTGCTGACCCTCTAGCCGCTAAGGGCTGCCGGCCGGCCTCAAGGGCCTACAGGCGCTGTAAACGCCCCTAGGGCATCAGGTCGCTGAGCAGAGGCCGCATCGTCTCACTCGATTGCCACGAGGCCTCGTAGCCGTAGTGCTCCCAGAGGTTCTCGAGGCGATTGTCACCACAAACCAGTTCGATCGCCTCACCACTAACCAGCGCTGGATGCGCCTCACCACACGCGTGCGACAAGCGCAGAATGTCGTGGCGGAGGGCCTCGACATACCGACCGGCGCGGACTGCCTTGTCGGTGGCGTCGAGCCCACGAACCAGACGCTTCTGTTGCGTAGCCACGCCCGTCGGGCAATGGCCGGTGTGGCACTTTTGCGCCTGGATACAGCCGATCGCCAACATCGCCTCGCGGCCAACGTTGATGAGATCGCAACCAAGCGCCATCGCCAGCAGCGACTGGGCCGGAAACCCAAGCCGCCCGGCACCGATCCAGGTGATGTTTTTGTGTATCCCCTGCCGAGCGAACGTGCCGTAAACCTCGGCGAACCCGGTGCGGAAAGGCAGCGACACATGATCGCTGAACGCAAGAGGCGCTGCACCTGTGCCCCCCTCAGAGCCATCGATCGAGATGAAGTCGGGACCTCGGCCGGTTTCGGTCATGTGTTGTGCCAACTCGGCCCAAAACGTGCGCTGGCCCACCGCACTCTTGATACCAACCGGCAAGCCTGATGCATCGGCGATGCGCTCGATGAACTCGACCATCGATCCCACCGAGTCGAACTCGGTGTGACGGGCCGGACTCCTGACGGTGATGCCGACAGGCACTCCTCGCGCCTCGGCCACCTCGCGGGTCACCTTGGCAGCCGGAAGGACTCCGCCCAGACCCGGTTTGGCACCCTGGCTCAGCTTGATCTCGATGGCCTTCACCGGGGCACCCTCCATCGACGCCAACATGGCATCAATGGAGAAGCGGCCATCTTTCCGGGCACCGAAGTAGCCGGTTCCGATCTGAAAAATCAGGTCGCCGCCCTGACGGTGATAGCGACTGATGCCACCCTCGCCCGTGTTGTGAAGGCACCCAGCCTGCGAAGCGCCCCGATTTAGCGACTCGATTGCCGCGCTCGAGAGCGATCCAAACGACATCGCCGAAATATTCACCACTGAGGCCGGTCGAAAAGCTGAGGTTCGCTCGCGCCACTCGCCCATGATCTTGGCCGATGGCAAGGCGTTCGACGCCCCCTCACCAGTCGGCATGTACGGGAACGTCGCTTGCCGAATCAGCGGGTACTGGCTGTCGTTCTGGTCGCTGTCGGTGCCGAATCCGAAGTGTGGGTTCTGCCCTTTGGCTGATGCGTAGACCCACCGACGCTGGTCACGTGAAAAAGGCCGCTCCTCGTCATTGTCCGTGACGATGTACTGACGGAGCTCGGGCCCCATCCACTCGAGGATGTAGCGGAAATGACCAACAACGGGAAAGTTGCGCAGGATCGCATGACGCTTCTGGGTGAGGTCGTAGACGACGACAACAACCAGAAGCACAAGGACAACGCCAACGACAGTAAGCCAGACCACGGAGCGAGACTAGGCGGGGAAGACCACGGGCAACTGTCGTGGCCCGCGAACCTGCCCACCGGCCCAACTGACCTGTCCGCCCGGCTTCAGCCCGAAATCAGGAATCTTGGCCAGGAACTCCTCGAGGGACACCCGCATCTCCATCCGGGCCAGGTTGGATCCAGCACAGCGATGGATGCCGACGCCGAACGCGACGTGGCGGTTCTGCTCGCGATCGATGTCGACCACGTCGGGATTCTCAAACACCTCAGGATCGCGATTAGCGCCAGGGAAGTTCATCAGAACCTTGTCGCCAACATGCATCGGGCAACCCTTGTACTCGGTGTCTTCGCTGACGACCCTGGCCATCGTCACCGGCGAGTAGGCCCGCAAGAGCTCCTCGACTGCGTTGGGAATCAATGACGGGTCGTCGGCAAGTCGGCGGCGGTCCTCAGCATGGGTGGCCAAATGCCAGATGGCCGAACCGATCGAGCTCCAGGTTGTGTCGATGCCCGCCACCAGGAGCAGATTGCAGGTACCAACGATGTGCAGATCGCTGAGTCTTTCGCCATCGACCTCGGCCTCCATCAGCTCGGTGATGAGGTCATCTTTGGGATTGATCCGTCGGTCGGCCACCTGCTCGGTGAAAAATCCAAAGATCTTCTCTCTGCTGGCTTGCCGCACTGCTGGATTCGATAGTCCGATCTCGAGCACGCCACGGACCCAGTCGGTGAACTCGTCGGCAAGCGCCTCGTCGACGCCTAACAGATGGGCGATCACACGCGGGGAAATCTGCTGGGCGTAACGCGCGCCGCGTCGACCTCTCCGCTAGCAACAAACCCATCGATGAGTCGACCACAGAGATCGCGAGTGAAGAGCTCGTGCTTGGCCGTGCTCTTTGGTTAAAACGGGGGCAGGATCAGGCGACGCGACCAGGTGTGCATCGGCGTAGCGGGTTGGCAGAAACGACCCGCCCCAACGGTCGGTCGACGCCACCGGGCACTCTCGGCGTAGCTCAGCCCAAATCGGGTACGGGTCGGCGACGTAGTCCGCGTCGAAGATGTCGTAATCCGTCGCCCAGTCGCTAACCGGAGCTGTCTGCGGAGCGCTTACCGCGTCCGTCACTGCTAGTCCTCGACAATGCTGATGGCATATTCGGGACAATTATCGATCGCCAGCCGGGCTCGATCTTCCATCCCAGCAGGCACCTCGCCCCCGTTTGCTTCAGTCGCATATCCATAGTCATCAACGTCGAACAGCTCGGGAACGATCGAGTAGCAACGGTTGTGGCCTTCGCATTTCTCAGAATCAACAACGATACGCATGTCGAAATAGTACCCAGACCGATCGGTACCCTGCCGCCCGTGGCCGCTGAACCCGCGACAACCCGCTACCTGCGCGACTCGATCCTGCTGGGTCTTGCCGTCGGCATCTTTGCTGTGGGCTTTGGTGTTCTGGCCACAACCAGCGGCCTTACGGTCGCCCAGACGTGCGCCATGTCAGTCCTTGTCTTCACTGGCGCATCCCAATTTGCCGCCGTTGGTGTGATCGGAGCCGGAGGCGATCCGGCCACGGCGATCGGTAGCGCGCTGCTCCTTGGCGCCCGGAACAGCTTTTACGGCATGACCATGTCGAGCCGCATCCACGGGTCGGCGCTAAAGCGCGCGGTCGGCGCTCAGCTCACGATCGACGAATCGACGGCGATGGCCGTGGGTCAGACCGACCCTGAGGACGTCGAACCAGCGTTCTGGGCAAGCGGCATCAGTGTGTTCGTCTTTTGGAACATCGGCACCCTCGTCGGAGCGCTTGGCGGCAATGCCATTCCCGACCCACTCGATCTGGGTCTCGATGCAGCATTCCCGGCCGGATTCGTCGCGCTCATGATGCCAGCGCTACGCCAACGGCCGGGTCTGGTTTCTGCACTGTCGGGCGCGGCGATCGCTGTGGTTTCGATCCCGTTCACCCGACCCGGGGTCCCCATTCTGCTCGCCGGGGTAGGCGCCGTCGTGGCCTACCGACTCGCTGGACCTCCGCCCGCCACGTCAAGTGAAGGTGGCCCACAGTGAGCTGGGCCGCGTTGCTCACGATCGCCGCTGGCGCCTACGCCTTCAAGGCCGTTGGCGTCTTCGTGTTCGGTCGGCTGACGGTCAGCCCCGCCTTCCTGGCCATTGGCGGCCTGCTTCCTCCTGCGCTGCTCGCAGCCCTCATCATGATCCAGACGGTCAGTTCCGAGAGCTCGCTGGTGCTCGACGCCCGGGCCGCAGGCGTCGCCGCTGGCGCCCTGGCCGCTTGGCGCAACGCTCCGTTCTGGTTGGTCGCGACCCTTGCGGCCGTCGTCACCGCCCTGATCCGCGCCACCTGATCCGCGCCACCTGATCCAAGAGTGCGGTGTTAGGCGTCGAGATAGCGGGTGACGGCGATGCCTGAGCCAACGAAGCCGATGAGGGCGCCGGCTCCCAGGAGCGTCATAGCCACAGGAAAGAGCTGAGCCGAGTCAAGGGCAAAGCTGTCGAACAGCCGGAAACTGGTCGAGTTCAGCAAGTTCCGAATCACGCGATTCAGGCCGAACACAGCAACTGTGCTGACCGCGGCACCGACGACCCCCTGGACCAGGCCTTCAAGCATGAACGGGATGCGGATGAACCAGTTGGTGGCGCCGACCAGGCGCATCACCTCAATTTCACGGCGGCGGGCAAACAGCGCGGTGCGGATCGAGTTGTACATCAACATGGCCGAAGCCGCCGCCGATGCGAGGGCAGCGCCGAGCATGATGTTGGAGGCCACCCTGGTGAAGTCGTTGAGCCGCTTGATGTACTCGCCGGCGTAGTCGACATTGCGTACCCCCGGGAGGCCCTCGAACTCCGATCCAAGCGACTGAACGACTGCCAGATCGGGGATCTCAGGGACAACGCGGAACGAGGTCGGCAGTTGCTCCGGCGTCACCGCTTCGAGAACTTCCGGCGAATCCTGCCAGAACTCCTCAAACTCTGCGTACGTCTCTTCAATATTGACGAAGCGCCAGTCGCGAACCTGCGGCGAGTCGGCCAGGGCTCGCTCAACTGACTCTCGTTGCTCGCCAGTCGCGTCCGGTGCGAGCCAAACGATGAACTCGACATCATCCTTGAAGCGGGTGTTGAGGCCGTCGACCCCTCGTTGAATCACGAGGGCCGCGCCGAGGAGAGCCAGCGACACAGCGACGGTGAGCACCGTGGCAATCGTGAGCGAAGGATTGCGGACCAGGTTATTCCCGGTCTCCTTAGCGATGTAGTCAACGCGAAGAGCCATGAGACTGTCCTAAGGGAGAGGGGTAGCTACTCGTACACGCCGCGGGCCTGATCACGGACGATCGAAGCCTGCGACAGTTCGATCACGCGACGACGCATGGTGTCGACAATGCCGCGATCATGGGTGGCCATCACCACCGTGGTGCCTGTCTTGTTGATGCGGTCAAGCAAGCGCATGATGCCAATAGCGGTTTGCGGGTCGAGGTTGCCGGTCGGCTCATCGGCCAGCAAAATCAGCGGCCGGTTGACGAAGGCACGGGCAATAGAGACACGCTGTTGTTCGCCGCCCGAGAGCTGTTCTGGATACTTGTCGACCTTGTCGCCCAACCCGACCAGATCACAGATGGCGGGAACCTGATTCTTGATGACGTGTCGAGGCCGGCCGATCACTTCGAGGGCGAAACTCACGTTCTCAGCTACGGTGCGATTGGGCAGCAGCTTGAAGTCTTGGAAGACACAACCGATGTTCCGGCGCAGCATCGGCACCTTCCAGCTGGACAGCTGGCCGATGTCTTTGCCGGCAACGAAGATGCGGCCTTCGTCGGGATCCTCTTGCTTATTCAGTAGCCGCAAGAAGGTGCTCTTGCCCGAGCCTGAAGGACCGACGAGAAACACGAACTCGCCCTTCTCGATGTCGGCCGATGCGTCGCGAAGAGCGACCGTGCTGCCCGGGTACTCCTTGGTGACGTTCTCGAGCTTGATCATGCGGTAGCTCCAGTCGACTGCTCAACTTCGGTTGCTGATGCTCGCCGCCAGCGAAGCCAGGCCTCCATGAATGCCCCGACATCGCCGCCGAGCACCCCATCGGGGTTACCCGAAGTCAGACCAGACCGCTCGTCCTTGACCTGCTGATAGGGCTGCAGCACATAGCTGCGGATTTGGCTCCCCCACTCGGTCTTCATTGAATCGCCAGCGGCCGCTGCCAACTCTTCCTCGCGCTTCTGTCGCTCGAGCTCGACGAGCCGGACCGAGAGCATCTGCATGCATCGATCCTTGTTCTGGTGCTGGCTCCGCTCGTTCTGGCACGACACGACAATCCCCGACGGCAGGTGTGTGATACGCACGGCCGAGTCGGTGGTGTTCACATGCTGGCCACCGGCACCCGACGACCGGAAGACGTCGACCCGAAGCTCCTTGTCATCGATGACCACCTGCTCGGTGGCATCGGGGATGTCGGGCCAGAGGCTAAAGCTGGCAAAGGCGGTATGGCGGCGGGCCTGCTGATCAAACGGCGATATTCGCACCAACCGGTGCACGCCTCGTTCGGCCTGCAGCAACCCATAGGCGTGGCGACCCGAAATTGTGAAGCCAACCGTACTGATGCCAGCTTCCTGGCCTTCTTGCCATTCGGTTACCTCGAGGTCGAAGCCTCGTTTGTCGGCCCACCGCTTGTACATCTCGAACATCATCTGGGCCCAGTCCTGGGCGTCGGTTCCACCGGCCCCAGAGTGGATCTCGCAGACTGCATCACCTTCGTCGTACTCACCCGTGAAGAGGGCCCGAAGCTCGAGGGCGTGAAACTCTTCGGTGAGAACCTTGATCATTCCCGCGGCTTCGGTGATCGAATCGTCGTCGCCTTCTTCCTTGCCCAACTCCCACAAGGTCTTGGCATCATCGACCTCGCCAGCCAGGCGGTCGTAAAGATCAGTGTCCTCCTTTACCGATGTGAACTCGGTTTGCACCTTGCGAGCCCGCTCGGCATCGTCCCACAAGTCGGGTCGGCCCATCTCGGTCTCGAGCTGGGGCAGCCGAGAACGGAGCTGACCGATTCGGAGGTAGTCCTCCGCCTCAGCTAGTTCAGTGAGCAATCGCGCGATGTGGTCGGAGAGATCAGCCATACGTGTGAACGGTCAGCGACCGTGGCACTGCTTGTACTTCTTGCCGCTTTGGCATGGACATGGAGCGTTCCGGGGTGTCTTGTCCCACTCGTCCTTCACAACAGTCTTTTGTCGAGGCGCATCCTCGACCGGCCCGTCACCAGCACTTGTGAGGCTGCGAGCATCGGCCTTGGCCGCCGAAATATCGGTGGTACGAGTGGTCGCACCAATGGTTGGCGCCTTGCGCGGGGCATCGAGCTTCGGACGCCCGTCGGCGGGGCTCTGGTGCAGCTGCGGTGAGGAGGCGCCGACGCCATTGGCTGTAGGGGCGGCACCGGTCGCCTGAGCTTCGTCGTTCGTCGTGACGTCGCTGGGGGTCGTTTCGTCCGGCTTCTGGACCACCTGCACGTGCATGACGTACCGCACGAAGTCGAGCGACAAACCTGTCATCATCTGGGAGAAGAGGTCGAAGCCCTCGCGCTGCCACTCGGTGAGCGGATCGCGTTGACCCATTGCCCGAAGGTTGATGCCCTCACGCAGATGATCCATTTCGCCGAGGTGATCGCGCCAACGCTGATCGACCATTTGCAGCATGATCTGACGCTCGATTTGGCGCATCACCTCCGGGCCAAGTTCGGCCTCGCGCTCGTGATAGAGGCGGCTTCCCTCATCGGCGATTGCCCCGATGATCTCATTGGTGTTCTTTGCTTCGCTGAGTTGATCGGCGCTCAGCTCGCTTGGCCAGAACGATCCGAGTTCGGTGTGGAGGGCTTCGATGTCCCACGAATCGTCGAGCTCTTCGGTGCAATGAGTTCGGACGAGAGTGTCGGCGACCGCCTGCAGTGCCTCGAGTGATTCGTCGCGGAGGTCGGCCTCGTCGAGTACCTGCAGACGCCTGGCGTAGATCACCTTGCGTTGCTCGTTGAAGACTTCGTCGTACTTCAACACGTTCTTGCGAATCTCGGCATTGCGCTGCTCGACGCTCTGCTGAGCCCGTTCGACCGACTTTGTGACCATGTTCGATTCGATGGGGACGTCTTCGGGCAATGCCGCGTCCATCACCTTCTTCATCGGGCCAGTGGCGAAGATGCGCATGAGGTCGTCTTCGAGCGACAGGTAGAAACGGCTCTCGCCCGGGTCCCCCTGCCGACCGGCACGGCCTCGCAACTGATTGTCGATGCGACGACTCTCATGACGCTCGGTCGCAAGTACGTACAGGCCTCCGGCTTGACGTACCTTCTCGCCTTCCTCGGTGCAGAAGGCTTCCCAGTAATCGAGGCGCTCCTGATAGTAGGCAACACCCTCGTCGGTGTCGGGGTCGAGCCCCTCGGCCCGCGTGTCGCGCTCGGCCAGCTTCTCGGCATTCCCGCCGAGGACGATGTCAACGCCTCGGCCAGCCATGTTGGTCGCAACAGTGACTGCACCCGGCTGGCCAGCTTGAGCCACGATGTCTGCCTCGCGGGTGTGCTGCTTGGCGTTCAGCACCTCATGAGCCACACCCCGATCGCTCATGAACTTGCTGAGCACCTCAGACTTCTCCACAGACGCAGTGCCAACGAGCACTGGTTGACCTGCCCCTACTCGCTGTTCGATGTCGTCGATGACGGCGCCGAACTTGCCCTCTTCACTCTTGAAGATGAGATCGGCCTGGTCTTTGCGAGCCAAAGGCCGGTTCGTTGGCACCTGCACAACAACGAGGTCGTAGGTGGATTCGAGCTCGGCGGCATCGCTGAGCGCTGTACCGGTCATCCCAGCCAGCTTGTCGTACATCCGGAAGTAGTTCTGCAGCGTGACGGTGGCCAGCGTCTGCTGCTCTTCCTTGATCTGCACCCCTTCTTTGGCTTCAACCGCCTGGTGTAAGCCATCAGACCACCGACGCCCGTCGAGCACGCGTCCAGTGAACTCATCGACGATCTTCACCTCGCCATCGGTGACCAGATAGTCCTTGTCTCGCTGGAACAACTCTTTGGCCCGGAGAGCCACGCCCAATTGGTGAACAAGGTCTTGCTGCACGCCGTCGTAGAGGTTCTCGATCTCCAGGAGCTCTTCTACCGCCGTGATGCCCTCGTCGGTAATGGCGACCTGACGCTTTTCTTCGTCCACGTCGTAGTGGTCGTCGCGATCGAGCTTCTTCACCACATCGGAGAAGCGATAGTACAGATCGGCGGCGCCGCGAACCTTGCCGCTGATGATCAGCGGGGTCCGGGCCTCGTCGATCAGAATCGAGTCAATCTCGTCCACGATGGCGAAGCTGTGGCCTCGCTGCACCATGTCAGCCTTCGTCCGCGCCATGTTGTCGCGCAGATAGTCAAAGCCAACTTCGTTGTTCGTGGCGTAGGTGATGTCGCGTGCGTACTGTTCGCGTTTGAAGCCAGGGTCGCTGCTGCCGCCCGGAACCACCAGGCCAACGGTGAGGCCAAGCCAGTTGTGTACCTGGCCCATCCATTCAGAGTCGCGTGAGGCGAGATAGTCGTTGACGGTGACCACGTGGACGCCGTTACCAACCAGCCCGTTCAGATAGACGGGCAGTGTCGAAACAAGGGTCTTGCCCTCGCCGGTCTTCATCTCGGCAACCCAGCCCCAGTGCAGTGCTGCACCGCCCATCAACTGAACGTCGTAGTGCCGCTGGCCAATCACCCGATGCGCGGCTTCGCGAACCGTGGCGAACGCGTCCACCATCAGGTGGTCGGCGCTCTCCCCATTGTCGAGGCGAGTGCGAAATTCGTTGGTCTTGGCTTTGAGCGCGTCGTCACTGAGGGCCACGTATTCGGGGCCCAATGCGTTCACGGGATCGACGACGTTGGTGATGGCTTTCAGCCGCTTGCCGTCGCCCGCCTTGAGGATCTTGTCGAGAAGTTTCATCCGGCCGGTAAGCCTACTGCCGCCCGGGCGGGTGGCTGTGGCAGGTGGCTTCGGTCACGTCTGGATGCGTTGTTCAGCCCTCGATATCAATGAGACCAATGTCGCCATCATCGCGGCGATAAACCACTGCCGGCTTTGACGTCTCGGCGTTGATGAATACGTAGAAGTCGTGATTCAGTAGGTCCATCTCGAGGGCCGCGTTACCGGACTCCATCGCCGCAACCTCGAAGCGTTTGCTCTTGACGATCTTGTAGACCGGCTCGGGGTCGTCCTGCCCGGCTCCGAGAAGCGAGTCGGGTACCAACTCGTCTTCTATCTCCGGCTTGTCTCGGCCCTGCTTCCGGTTCTGGACCTTGGTCTTCAACTTCCGGAGCTGTCGTTCGAGCTTGTCCTCGGCCAGATCAACGGCTGTGAACCCGTCGGGAGCGCTGACCTTGCAGCGGATGTGATGGCCATGGCCTTCGATCGTGACCTCGCAGAACTCTTTGTTGTCGATGCGAGGATTCTTCTCTTCCCAGAAATGAACCTCGGCTCGATCCATACCGCCGAGGTACCGGTCGCACTTGCCGATCTTGTCGACGGCGTAGTTTCGAAGCTTCTCCGAAACCGTTGTGTGTCGACCGCTGACCGTTACGTCCACGAAAGTCTCCGTTCGTTGGCTTTTAGGTCTTCCTCACCATAGATCGGAATCGATGGGCCGTGGGGCCTGTCTTCATACCTACGCAGCGCGTTGGTGCTCGCCAGCACTCGACCGAGGGTCAACTGCGGCCACCGTCATGACGGTGACGGCCGTGAATCCCGCTGAACGCAAGGCCACCACGCCGGCCCGCAGCGATGCTCCCGTGGTCCGCACATCATCGACCAACAGAACCCGACCCGGAGGCGGCCGACCGGTGACCGTCAGCGACGGGCCAACCAAACGTTGATCACGACTCTGCCCGGTCTGCGATCGTCGATCGGCTCGGCGAAGAAGGCGTCGGTGCGGCACGCCCAGGCGCCGGGCGACCGATCGGGCCAACAAGCGACCTTGGTCGTACCCGCGTTCTTGTCGGTGGGTTCGACTGGCGGGAACCCAGGTGACCAGGTCGACTGGCTCAACCACTTCAGCCGCTAGGGCTCGACCGAGGGGCCGCCACAGGTCACGCCGACCGCTGTTCTTTGCTGCCAGCACGATCGAGCGTCCGAGATCGTCGTACTGGAACAGCGACCGACCAGCTGCCGGCCGGAGTTGCTGCCAGCAGCTCTCACACACAAAGCGGGAATCGCGCCCGCATCCAGGACACCGCCGCTCCAAGAACACTGATTGTGAGGCTATGGGATCACTACTCAGATGACGTGGGCCACCTGGAAGACGTTGCCGAGCGGATCCTGCACCATCCCGCGACGATCGCCATAGGGCGTGTCGAACGGATGCTCAATCACGGTCGCGCCAGCAGAAACAGCCCGTTGACAAACCTTGTCAGCATCATCGACGTAGATGTAGAGGAACGCCGGAAACATCTCACGCTCATCGGTTTCGGAAATCATGATGAGCGAGTCGCCGATACGCATCTCGACCGGTTGGCCGGCCACGACGGTTCCGACCGCATCGAAAACCCGACGGAGAAACTCGGCCTGCCAGGCAACATCGACGACGACGAGACGAGGTGTGACCGAATGAAACCCCGTGCGCGGCACTCGACGGGTCTGAGAAGCGTGTGCCATGGTCAAGATTCTTCCACGGTCGCGGCCTCCGGTGGCGGCATCGAGCCAGCAAGTTCTCGCCTGACCTATGAAAGTACGACCGGCACCTCTCGAGGGCCGCGAACCTGTGCCCCGCCCCAGCGAACGTCGGCACCCGGCAGCAGTGAGAAGGCAGGGAACCGTTCGAGCCACGTTTCGATAGCGACCTGCATCTCCATGCGGGCCACATTCGACCCGATGCAGCGGTGAATGCCGATGCCGAAAGCGAAGTGGCGGTTCTGTTGCCGATCGATCAGAACTTCATCGGCCCGATCAAAGTGTTCGGGGTCGCGATTTCCGGCAGGGAAGTTGAGCAGGATCTTGTCGCCGGCTTGCACGGGGCAGCCCCCGACCTCGGCATCCTCGACGACTACCCGGGCCATGGTCACCGGCGAATAGGCCCGAAGGAACTCCTCGACTGCGGTGGGGAGAAGGTCGGGCTCGGAAACGAGACGGTCGCGATCTTCGGGGTGCGTGGCCAAGTGCCAGAGGCTGGCCCCGATGCCGGACCAGGTCGTGTCGATGCCGGCCATCAACAATAGGAAACAGGTGCCAAGGATGTGCTTCTCGGTAAGCGGTCCACCCTGCAACTCGGCATCAAGCAGATAGCTGATGAGATCGTCGGATCGTTCGGCCCGGCGGGCCTCGAGATGCTCGCCGAAGTAGGCCAAGATTTCTCTGATGGCGACGCGGCTCGCTTCAGGATCGTTGGCCCCCTCCTGGAAAATGGCGATGGCCCAATCGGTAAAGCGGTCCTCTTCACCTTCCGGGATGCCGAGCATGTGGGCGATTACACGAACCGGAATGTGCTGCGCGAAATCGCTCGCGGCATCAGCCGTTGGCGCATCACCGATGGCATCGAGCAGCTCGTAACAAATGGCTCTCGTCTTGTGACCCAGCTTCTCGACCGCCTTCGGGCTGAAGTACGGCAACAAGATGCGTCGCGCTTCGGTGTGGAAGGGCGGATCCGAGGTAATGGGCGGCGCAACCAGCTGGTTGTAGCCCGCCGGCGTCGGCAACACGCCGGTGTCGCGCGACGAGAAACGCTCGGTGTCGTAGGCGACTGCCGCGACGTCGTCGTAACGAGTTGGCAAAACGGCACCACCCCGTCGCTCAGTATGAGCAACGGGGCAGCTTTCGCGTAGTTCGTCCCAGATCTCGTAGGGGTTCGCTTCATAGTCGGGGTGACCAACATCGAAGTCTGTTGCCCAATCTCTGACTGGTTCCGGTGCCATGACAGAAAGTTAGGCCACGGTCACGGGTCTGTCAGTACCGGTAGTGATCTGGCTTGTAGGGGCCTTCGACGGGAACGCCGATGTAGTCGGCTTGCTCTTGGGAAAGCACGGTGAGTTTCACACCCAGCGCGTCCAGGTGCAGACGAGCGACCTTTTCGTCGAGGATCTTCGGCAGCGTGGAGAGGCTGATGCCGTAGGCCTCGGCGTTCTTGTGCAGTTCGATCTGCGCCAACACCTGGTTGGTAAAGCTGGCTGACATCACGAAACTCGGGTGGCCGGTGGCGTTGCCCAAGTTCAGGAGACGGCCCTCGCTGAGGACGAGGATCGACTTACCATCGGGCCACCGGAACTCGTCGACCTGAGGCTTGATGTTGATGCGCTGGATGTCGCTACTGCGATAGAGGCCAGCCATGTCGATCTCGTTGTCGAAATGGCCGATGTTGCCAACGATGGCGCCTTGCTTCATCGCACCCATCATCTCGGCCGAGATGATGTCTTTGTTGCCGGTGCTGGTGATGAAGATGTCAGCCGTGTCCAGCACCCGCTCGATGGTCGTGACCTCGTAGCCATCCATCGCCGCCTGCAGCGCACAAATCGGGTCGACTTCGCTGATCTGCACCCGTGCTCCCTGGCCGCGCAGCGCTTCAGCGCAGCCCTTACCGACATCCCCATAGCCCAGGACCATGGCGGTCTTGCCGCCGATCATGACATCGGTGCCGCGGTTAATGCCGTCGAGTAGCGAGTGCCGAGTGCCGTACTTGTTGTCGAACTTCGACTTCGTGACGGCGTCGTTCACGTTGATGCCGGGGAACTTGAGCGTCCCCTCGTCCAGCATCTCCTGGAGACGATGCACGCCGGTTGTTGTTTCTTCCGACACACCGCGGATGTTGGCCGCCATCTTGGTGAAGATCGTGTTGTCTTCGCCCTGCATCTTCCGCAGCAGGTCAAGGATGACGCCCCACTCCTCAGGGTCTTTATCTTCGTCGAATGCCGGAACGGATCCTGCTGCTTCGAACTCGGCGCCTTTGTGTACCAAGAGGGTGGCGTCGCCACCGTCGTCGAGGATCAGGTTGCAGAACTGCTCGTCGTCTGGCCACTGGAGTGCCTGCTCGGTGCACCACCAATACTCCTCGAGCGTCTCACCCTTCCATGCGTAGACGGGAACTCCCGTTGGATGGTCGGTGGTGCCCTCGGGGCCAACGACAATGGCGGCCGCCGCTTCGTCCTGTGTGCTGAAAATGTTGCAGCTGACCCAGCGAACCTTGGCCCCCAACGCAGTAAGTGTCTCGATCAACACCGCAGTCTGGATGGTCATGTGCAGGCTGCCCATGATGCGGGCACCTGCTAACGGTTGCTCGTCGTAATACTCGGCCCGCAGGGCCATCAGGCCCGGCATCTCGTGCTCGGCAAGTTCCATCTGTTTGCGGCCCATTCCGGCCAAATCGAGATCGGCGACCTTGTAGTCGCCTTGGGCGACCGTGCGCGGCCGAGATTCAGTACTTGTCATTGCGTCCTCCTGGGAGCGGAACGTGTCTGATGTGGATGATTGGTTCGCGTAACGAGCTGAGGCCCACTGGCCCGTTCAGACAGCCCACGTCGAGGCACCAAGTCTTTCAGGCTACCCGACCCACGTCTTTAGGCCATCGACCTCAGGCAGGGGGCCGGGATCGACACCGCGATCGCTCGCCGCTTCGATCGACAACTGATCGCCGACGAAGATGAGGTCAAGCAATTGGGCGATGGGACCCTCGCCCCGAGCTCTCACCTCGATCACGTCGTGCATGGCCGGTTCGGTGACCTGCTTAACGAACTCGAAGCGATGTGCCGTCTGCGGGTGCTCGGCGTCGTGACGCAACTGGATTTGGGTGAAGAGCTGCGTTGTTTCGAAATCGCCACCCCAACCCACCAACTCGTTGTGGCAAAGCTCGGGCATGGGGGCCCAGAACGCTGGCGACTTGGCGTTGTGGTTGTAGGCCACCTTCCAGCGTTTCGCTGCCGTGGTGCCGATCGCCCCGCCTCCATAGATCACTGGCATGGTGCCGCCAACACGATCGGCAATCTGACGGGCTGGGCTGTTTGACCCGATCAGTTCCTCTCGCCGAATCTTCAGCTCGGTAACCGCTTCGTCGAGCCAGGCCCGCGCTCCGGGAAAGAAGCCCAACTGTTCGAGCGCCAACATCGGCGGGACAGCAAGCGAACCGAGTGCGCCGCGGGGCATCACCGAATCGGTTACGACGGGGAGCACGGGGGCGTTCGCGTGACGGGCCAGGGTTTCAAGCTCGCCCCCGGATGTGACGGCAACCAACGATGCACCCGATTCGACTGCCGCCTCGAGCGACTCGAGGGTTTCTTCGGTGGCCCCCGACTGACTGATGGCGACGACGAGGGTGGATCGACCCACCCATGACGGAGGCAAATAACCACCGTAGACAACGATGGGCATCGACGAGAAAGGACGAGCACTCGCAGCCGCTACATCGCCACCGAAACCGCTGTCGCCCATGCCGAGGATCAGCACATGCTCGATGTTCGCCGGATCAGGAAGGCCAGAAATGTCGCCAATCGCAGCCATCGATGCTTCGATTTGGTCGGGCAGGCTGAGAAGGGCTTCTCTCATGCCAAGGCTGTCGATCATGGAGCCGCTCATGGTGTGAACGTCGGCTGAAGGGAGGCGGACGCGATCTTGGATTCGATCCTGGCCACTTCGACGGCATCGAGTGGTTCAGCCTCGTCGATCAACATCACGGGGATGCCGTCGTCAATCCGATATCTACGAGCAAGGCGAGGGTTGAACAACGCGGCTTCGTCCTCCAAGTAATACAGCGGCCCCTTGTCTTCAGGGCATGCGAGGATGTCCAGCAGTTGTTGATCGAGCGCCATGCGCTCAGGCTAACGGTGTTTCGTGTGGTCGGCCGACGGTGGCGACCCATGCCATACCCGTCCCGGTCAGCGCCCACGGATGATCGCCGGCCGCAATGAACACCGGTTGCCCCTTGCACACGCCGCCGGCCGAACCCTCAGTAAGCAACACAATGGCGGGGCCAACCACCGACATCGAACCACCCGCCGACAGGTCGACTCGGGAAAGAGCAAACTCCTCAACCGGAGACGAAAACGTGTGAGCCGACGATGTCGGGTTCTCGGTCGGCACCTCGAGAGGAGAACAGTCGACGACAGCGAGCAGTTCGTCGAGATCAATGTGTTTGGGCGTGAGTCCGCCTCGGATCACGTTGTCACTGTTGGCCATCAGCTCGACCCCAACCCCCGAAAGATAGGCGTGCAGATTGCCAGGACCGAGAAAAAGGGCTTGCCCAGGCTCAAGCGTGATGTGATTCAGCAATAGCCCGACCACGACGCCGACATCATCCGGATAGTCGCTGGCTACCCGCTGCAGCGACTGGGTCACATGGAGATACCGGGGGTCAGAACATGACCCCATTGCCGCAACGACTTCGTCGACCAGGACCGTGGCGTCAACCGTTTCCAACCGCAGCAAATATTCGAGGCTCGCCGCGAACCGCTGCTGCGGCTCGCCGGAAGCGCTGAGAATTGCCCGCAATGGCTCAAGCGCCGGAGTCGATAGCGCGTCAAGCAAGCCATGGGCATCGACGAGGGACCGGAACCCACACAGAGCCTCGAACGGCGTGACGGCGCAGATCATCTCCGGCTTATGGTTGTCGTCCCGGTACGTGCGATTGGGCGCGTCAAGCGGGGTTTGAGCTTCGTTCTCGCGAGCGAAACCAGCTCGCGCTTGTTCAAGCGACGGGTGCGACTGGATCGAGAGAGCCCGATCGATGGCCAACACCTTGAACAGGTAGGGAAGCTGCCCGAATCTGGCGCTGACGTCGGAACCAAGGTTGGCGATAGGAGCCTCGACAATGAGCCGATCGAGACCCACACCATCCACCTTGCTGGGAGCCGATGGATGCGCACCCATCCACAGCTCGGCGCTTGGTCGCCCCTTCCGCTCGGGTTGATCGAGCAGATCGGGAAGCCATGTCGGGTGACCCCATTCGTATTCTTGAATGGCGCACGCAAGCCGGCGCACGATCAGCCGACCTCGGCCATCGCTGCTTGCACCTCGGCTACCCGAGCATCGACGGCAGCCTGGTCGGGGGCTTCGAGATTCAGCCGCAAAAGTGGCTCGGTGTTCGACGGCCGAAGGTTGAACCACCACTCGCCGAGATCGACGGTGAGGCCATCGAGGCGATCGATCGTTTGGTCTGCGTAGTGAGCGGCGACATGCTCGATGACCGCCGCGGCATCGCTGACCCGCGTGTTGATTTCTCCCGATGCCTCATAGCGCTTCAAGGGAGCCAGCAACTCTGAAAGCGTTTTGCCAGATCGGCTCAGCTCCTCGAGCACCATCATCGACGCGATGAGTCCCGAGTCAGCCCGCCAGTTGTCGCGGAAGTAGTAGTGGGCTGAATGCTCGCCGCCGAACACCGCGTCCTCTTCGGCCATTGTCTGCTTGATAAACGAGTGGCCAACGCGCGACCGAATGGGCACTCCCCCACTTTCGACAATCATCTCGGGCACGACTTTGCTGCAAATCAGATTGTAAATAACGCCGCCCCCCGGATTGTCTCGCAGAATCATCTGGGCCAGCAGCGCTGTAGTCAGCGACCCAGAAACGGGCTCGGCGTTCTCGTCGACCAGGAATACCCGGTCGGCGTCGCCATCGAACGCTAAGCCGATGTCGGCACCGGTCTCGAGAACGCGGGCACGCAGGTCGGCCAGATTCTCGATCTGGATCGGGTCAGCAGGATGGTTCGGGAAGGTGCCGTCGAGTTCACCGAAGAGCACTTCGAGCTCAAAGGGGAGCCCTTCAAAGGACGCTGGCACCACCAGACCGCCCATGCCGTTCGCGGTATCAGCGATGACCTTCAGCGGTCGGAGACCATCGGCGTTGATAAACGACCGGACGTGTGTGGCGAATCGTTCGAGCATGTCGTCAGACCGGCGGGAGCCGCTGGTGGGGGCCGCCTCGGCACCGGAGATGGCAACTCGCTTGATGTCGGCCAGGCCGGAGTCTTCACCGATCGGGGTCGCCCCCGAGAGACAGGTCTTGATTCCCTGGTAACCGGCTGGATTATGAGACGCGGTGAACATCACACCGGGCAACCCGAGGCTTCCTGAAGCGAAGTAAATGAGGTCGGTGCTGGCCAAGCCAACGTCGAGCACATCCAAACCTTGAGACTGCACACCGTTGGCGAACGCATCAACCAATTCCGGACCAGACGGCCGCATGTCGCGGCCAATCACGACCTCGGTGGTTGTCGGTTCGACAGTTTTGACGAACTCGGCGAACCCTATGCCAAGGGCGCGGCAGGTGTCAGCATCTATTTGGTCGGGATACGTGCCCCGAATGTCGTAGGCCTTGACGATGAGATCGAGATCTTTCACTTCTTCTCCTGAAGCGTCCCGTCAAGGACGAGTTGCTGATGGTAGGTGGGCCGATATCCGCCGGCGCCGGCGCGACGTCGAACACGGATGAGGTCTCGCAAGAGCTGAGTGGTGTCCCCCACGATTCGTACCGACGAGGCTGTTCGGTTCAGTATCGACACAGGCACCTCTCGAAGTGAGAGGTGGTCCTGCTCAGCCATCAAGAATAGCTCGACGTCGAAGGCAAAGCCGTCGATAACCGTGCGCTCGAACACCATTCGCCCAATGTCACTGCGGAATCCTTTGATGCCGCATTGGGTGTCGCGGAAGTGCCCGAGGAGCACCAGGTGCGTGAGCCAGTTGACCGCCCGGCCACCAAGTTCGCGCAGCCGCCGGGCCCGCACCAGCGTGGTGGTCTCGTCGTGTCGCCGCGAACCCACGACGAAGTCCCAACCGGCTTCGAGCTCCTGCAGAACGCTGAGGATGGTGGCTGGCGGATAGGCCAGATCGGCATCGGTAAAGACAACGAAGCGACCGCTCGCATCGATGAAGCCGGTGCGGACGGCCGCGCCCTTTCCTCGATTCTCCGGCTGCACCAGGACGCGAGCCCCCGCAGCGCGGGCGTTCGCTGCTGTGTCATCGCTCGATCCGTCGTCGACGACAAGAACTTCGAAGTCACGCCGATCGATCGAACCCGCGAGCTCATCAGCAATCTGCTGCACCGTTGCCCCGATGGCAGCGGCTTCGTTGTAGGCGGGCACCACAACCGAGAGAAGCAACTCCCCAGGGGGGTCGAAGCGGGGCCGACGCTCGGCCAGTTCGCGGCGAACGGTGTTGAAGAGAATCAGCCGGTAGAAGAACCACCGAACCGTTGCCGCCGCCGCTATCGCCAGCAGTTTGGCAACGGCGAGGCCCAAGCCAAGAGCATCGAGTACGGCAAGCGAAGCGACATCAACCAAACCGGCCAGTCCGGCCGTCAGGGCGAAGCTGACCGGCGACCGCACCCATCGAGCATTCGGTACACCACGGAAGGTTATGAATCGGTTGAGAAGGTATGAAAGCGCCGCCGCAGTACCTAGCGCCACCGTGTCGACGACGATGAGGCCTGATGCGTCGCGAAACAGAAGCAACAGCCCAAGGTCGACGGCCGTTGCGATCAGGCCGACCAGGGCAAAAACCCGTAGTCGACTGCGCATCAGGCCAGCTCGGGGGCCCGGCGCCGCGCTCGCCGGTCGGCCCTTGCCATTCCGAAAAGCCCGGCAATGCCCAACAGAGTGAGCAGATAGCCCAACATTTCGGCCCACGTGTAACCGTAGGAAAGCTCGACGTCGGTCTGAGTGGGAATCACCACCATCAGGTTGGGCCCGACTCGCCACGGACCATCGGCACCATCAGCGTTCCAGTTCGGAAAGTATGACGTCTTGACCAGTACTGGCAGACCGACGCGGTCGACGCTGAAGGCAATGGTGTCGTCTGTGACGTCGATCTCTGTTACCTCGGCCGGGTCCATGGGCCGACCGTCACCCGGAATCAGGGTTGAGATCCGTTCCCACTCGGTCGGACCGGATTCCGCCGGCAATGCCTGATACAGCTGCGGGTCGTTGTAGTAGGCCACGGCCTGACTCACCCATCCGACATCGAATCGCGAGGCCAGCTCGCCGGCAGCCTGCTCATCGACCCCGGCGGCAACGACTGGTTCGGTGTCGAGCCCAACAACCAACTCGGCCTCCGAAACTTCGAAGATCGCCCAGGGCGCGGACTCTGCCATGAGGGTGAGCCCGACATGACCCTGCGCCGCCGTGATGGCCTCATCGCTCTGGGCCATGTAGTAGCGAACGCCCATCACCTGGAGTTGGGCCACACCGACATCGAGATCGAATCCCTTGTAGGGCAGATCGCGTTGCGCCCGGGACGGTGCACTAGACAGCGTGCTCTGGTGCAGGAAGTGGAACGGCGTCGTCGCCGATGACTCGAAATAGAGGCCTTCCATGGACCCAATGCAGCCGTCAGTCCAGTGTGGCAACAGCATCAGCGCCATCGGCGTGCCATAACGATCGAGGCCTTTGTCATACTCCCACATGGCTCGTCCACATCCGTTGCTGTGGCCCAGTTCGCCCATGGTGGAAACGACGTTGCTGTACTCACGGTATGAGCGCTTATCTTCGTAGCCTGAGTAGTTCCATGACACCCAGCTGGGAAGAAAGCTGGCCTCGTTCGACCGGATTCCGAACCACCGGTAAGAGCCGCTCGAATCGAGCTCTCCGAACGGCAGAACGCGAAGCGGGATGCCGACTGCGACGATGGCTACAAGCAGAGCTACCACCGGAGCAATCATCATGGTGCGTGGATCGGGTCGATCAAGCCGCTCAGAGACGGCGGCGGCGCTGAACCGGACGATGAGCGCAATCCCGATAGCGGCCAGCAGGTAAACCGAGAGGTAGTAGAAGGGCAGCAGTCGAGCATTCCACAACTTACCCTCGGGCAGGTTGGCGACGCCCGAGGCCGATAGGGCAAGCAGAATCGCGAACAACATCGCCATCCGATCACGAATGGCGAAACCTAGGACACCACCGACGATGGCGACCGGCAGCAGAATCTTCATGGGCGTGGTGAGCAGCGCAGGACCAACATCGTTCAGTCGCTCCCAACCCATGTCGTTGAAATACGGTGCCCGGAGGTAGAAGGGGACAACCCAGAAGGCGCTCAACAGGGCTGCGACCGGTCCGGCAAAAACCAGCCAGCGAACCCGCTGCCTCACACCCAAATCGGCCCCGACGATGGCCAACATCACGACGCCGAACGAAACCACGGCGGCGAGAGTTGAAAGCATGCTCGTTCCCGTGCCGATACCCACAGGGATCAGGACGAGCGTCACACCAGTTGCCATTACCCATGTACGGGGAATGTCTCGGTCAAGGATGGCGGCGACCAGCAGCGCGGCCACAACGAAGAACAGCGGGATGATGTGGCAGAGGGCGACAAGCCCGATGAGCACCGCTGCCGATGCTCTCGAACGGTCGGCATCCATTGCCTTCATCGAAACGCCGATGGCCACCAGCGAGAGGCTGAGGCTGAGTGAAAAGGCGAACTCGCCTGCAAGCGTCGACGCGATGTTGCCGCCATAGATCGTGAAGTTGGTGTCGAAAAGGAACAACAGCGCACCGAGCGACAACAGCGCCGGGACCGGTTCCTTGCAGTCGGTGAGCTTGCCCATCGCCCAGGCCGAGACGGGGAAGGTCACAAGTCCGGCGACGCTGACGAGCTTGAACGCCATCCCATACGGAACCCCGACGACCAACACCGAGACCAGTGCGGTCAGCGACCACCAGGCGATCCGATGAGTCGGGTGTTGTTGGATCAGTCGGCGAGCGAAGTAGAGCAGCGCCGCCGCCATTGGGATACCAATCCATGGCGTGATGCCGTTGTTGACGGCGATGATGGCCAGCGCTGGGACGACCATATAGAAGTGGTAGGCCGGGAAGCCGGCGTACCAGTCGGGGGTCCATCCGGTGAGGCGACCCTGCGACAACAAGTTGTCGCGCATGAACGCCGGGCCCCACACGTGGGCGCCCATATCGCCACCTGAAGGCGTTGTATCGGTGAATAGGAGGTCGGGACGGAGCTGGAGAAAGACGAAGATCGCGGCGACGAGGGAGATTCCGAGCCCGAGGAACGATGCCGTCGGCCATCCGGCCCGACCGGCATCGAGGAGGGGCGCCCGCCGAACCAGCGGCGCGCTGGCGACCACCGACTCAGCGGCGGCAGATTCACCCTCGGTATCGACCTCGGCGCCGACCTCTTTTGACAGAGGGAGCGCGGGGTCCGTCATCGGCTCGTGGCCGCTGTCAGAACCGTCGGATCGAGCGACAGGCGATGAAACTTCCGAAGTCATGGCGGCACCATGGTGGCACCCGGCGGCGGCCACGCGTGGTCATGGTCGCTCAGTGACGACGGCCGGCGTGCTCGCCAACCTGCTGCAGCACCAGTTCAAGGTCGATCGGTGCTCCACCCAGGCTCCAACTGCGCACATCACAGGTCTCACACGACTCCATATCGAGGACGTTGCCATCCACGGTCATCGCGATCGTCACCAGTTCGGTCTTACACACCAGGCACCTACGAGGCTCAGCCATTTTTGCACCTTCCGCTTCTGTCGCTTCCCCATCGGCGCAGCAAGACCCTCGGAAATAGGCCTCGCGACCTCTTGATCTTGACCCTCTTGACCCTCTTGACCCTCTTGACCCTCTTGACCGTGTGTCAATTGAGCGAGGCCTTGCACTCGGCCTAGATCATTAGGAAGAACAGCGTGATGCCATTGAAACTGGCGTGCATCGCCCATGACGCACCGAGCCGGCCCGTTCGAACTGCCAGCGCACCGGCGACCAAACCAACCACCACGAGACCGGGGAACTGAAGCAGCTGATAGTGGACGGCTGCGAAAACCAACGCCTGCACGCCGACGGTCGGCCAAAGTCCGATGTGCGGCGCCAGGGTTCGAAGGAACAGCCCGCGAAAGTAGAACTCCTCGACCGCGGGAGCGAGCACCACCACCATCAACACCAACAGCAACAACCTGCCCGTGTCATCGACCTGACTGGTCAACCGCCGAGCCGCATCGCCGGGGTCAGAGTCAACGAAGCGAAGAATGGGGAAATAAAGCGCTATGACGATCAGCTGGGTGAAAACCCCGCAGACGATGCCGAGCGGCAGATCGCCGATTTTCACCGAAACTCGATAGTCGGCGCCAGGACCGTTTCCTCGATATCGAGAACTCCACCAAGGCCCGACCCCATACGCCACGACGAACGCTAGCTGCAGCGTAAACAGTGTGGTGAGCGGGAGCGGGTCTGGGGTTGCGCCGTTGTGGAAAACGGCGGCCACGATGCCAAACCAGAGCGCCGATCCGAGCTGGGCGACGACCAACCAGGCGAAGGCATCAGCGATGCCTAGCTGGTACTCAGATGTGTCCTCTGGCGTGGTGGCCACGCCGAGACACTACCGGTCTGACTGTTGACCACATCTTGGTGGCCCCCAGGACCTAGGCTGGACCTATGGCCGATAAGCAGTCTCCGCCACCCCCACCATCGGGTCGCAACCCGCGTTTGCCCGGACGGTCAGACGGAAGCTGGCCTCGCTGGTCGGTATGGGTCGTCGTCGGCGTCTTTGCCGCGTTGCTGGCGCTGATGACCTCGCTCTCACCTTCCGCGTCAGACGAGATCGCCTACAGCGAGTTCATGGCTGAGGTCGAACAAGAGAAGGTCAAGAGCATCGAGTTCGACAACACAACGGCTCGAATCACCGGAGAGTTCAAAGACGGCACGGAGTTCCGCACCACCGGTTTCAGCGAGTTCCCACCCGACGACCTGGCCCTCCTGAAAGCCAACAGCGTCGAGGTAAAGCCAGACACGCCCCAGAGCAATTTTTTCGTCAGTCTCATCCCGATCTTCCTGCCGTTCATGATCATCATCGGCTTCTTCTGGTGGATGGCTCGCCGTCAGCAGTCGCAGATGGGCGGCATCATGTCGATTGGTCGGTCAAAGGCCAAGACATACACCACCGAACGTCCCGGAACTACCTTCGCTGACGTGGCCGGTTACGCAGCGGTCAAGAAAGAGGTCACCGAGGTTGTCGACTTCCTGAAAGATCCGAGCCAGTTCGCCGACATCGGTGCCCGTATCCCCAAGGGCGTTCTGCTCGTTGGTCCTCCGGGAACCGGTAAGACTCTCATCGCCCGTGCAGTCGCTGGTGAAGCTGGCGTTCCATTCCTGTCGGTCACCGGCTCGGACTTCATGGAAATGTTCGTCGGTGTCGGCGCGAGTCGAGTCCGCGATCTCTTCAGCGAAGCCCGCAAAATGGGTCGGGCCATTATCTTCGTCGATGAAATCGACTCGATTGGCCGCAAGCGAGGCGCCGGCCTCGGTGGCGGGCACGACGAGCGGGAGCAAACGCTCAATCAGATGCTGGCCGAGATGGACGGTTTCGAGCCGACGGAGGGCATCGTCATGATGGCCGCCACCAATAGGCCCGACATCCTCGATCCCGCTCTGCTCCGACCTGGCCGGTTCGATCGACAGGTCGTGGTCCCACTCCCAGAGTTGGAAGATCGCAAGGAAATCCTCGAGGTCCACATCAAGCACAAAAAGATGTCTGACGACGTCGACATCGATGTGATTGCTCGCGGCACACCGGGAATGAGCGGCGCCGATCTGGCCAACCTCGTGAACGAAGCTGCCCTTTATGCCGTTCGTCACGGCGACAAGAAGGTGACGGCGTATCACTTCGACATGGCCCGCGACCGTGTGCTGATGGGTGTGAAGCGTGACTCTATGGTGCTATCGGAGACCGAGCGCGAGGCCGTCGCCTATCACGAGACCGGTCACGCACTCTGCGCCGCTCTGTTGCCTAACGCCGACCCGCTGCACAAGGTCACCATCATTCCGAGCGGTATGGCGCTCGGTGTCACCATGCAGCTACCTCTCGAGGACCGGCACATCTACCGGCGCGACTACATCGAAGATCGCTTGGTCGTGATGTTAGGTGGCCGGATCGCCGAAGAACTCGTGTTCGACATGAACTCCACCGGCGCCTCTGATGACCTCATGCGTGCCACCGAGACGGCCCAGAAGATGGTGAAGGAATGGGGCATGAGTGAAAAGGTCGGCCCCATGGCATGGGGTGGCGGAAGCGCCGTGTTCCTCGGCGACAGCATGATGAACTCACAAGAGTTCTCAAACGAAACCGCCCGAGTTATCGACGAAGAAACCCAGGCCATCTTGCTGGCGATGGAAGACAAGTGCCGGGCGCTGCTCACCAAGAACCGCAAAGCCCTCGATCTGGTTGCCCGCAACCTGCTCGAGAAAGAGACAATCGACGGCACCGAAGTGAACCGGTTGATCCGCATCGCCAACGAGCCCCCAATCGTGAAGCCAACACCCTCACCATCCACTCTCGACTAAGGATCTGCCGGTTTACCCTTGTCGTTCACTGCGACGTTGGTAGAGCGAGACTGCCGCTTCGTGAGGCTGTGGTCTAGTGAGGGAGAGCTTCACGAAGTTCTTCCGCCGAGAACGGCCCGAAGAAACTACCGCGCACAACTCCTTGCGGATCGACGATCAGCGTCGTGGGAACACCGTCAATCCGATATCGCCGATGACGCTCTGGGTCATCCTCGACCAGGACTCGCTCGACCACCGTGTCTGACCGGTCGACCGTCGATACGAGGCTCCAGACTGCGGCGCAGCTGTCACAGGTGGTGGAAGCGAACACGACCAGCAGAATCGGCGTGTCGATGCCGTCAAAGTCTGATCGGTCCAGCTGCGTTGGGGCACGGTACGAGGGCGCCGACGGCGGGTCGGGACGGCGCCGTTGAATCAAAAGAGCAATGGCAACTGCAGCTGCGGTGAGAACGAGAAGCACGATGAGGCGCGTCATTCGATCACCGGCACCGCAGGGACGACCGTGAGCCGCAGGCCGGCGATGACCACCTGAACCTCGGCCACCACGGGCTGATCTGCGGTGATGACGATCGGGGCTGCTGCCACACCGCTGGCTTCGGCTGGCAACACGATGTGAGCGATGCCGGAGGCCGGGATGCTGGCCCGAAACGGTGGCTGGAGCTCGCCGGCAACGACCAGGCGGGTCTCGACCAGGGTGCCCTCAGGGCCGCTCACGACTAAGACGGTTCCGTCCTCACCGCCCAGTTCCACCCAGGGAACGATCCATCGAGTACTGCTGACCTCAACCCCTCGGCTGCTGGCCACACCAATCGTTGCCGTGGGCTGTGCAGCCGCCGGAACCGGAGCGACCTCGATGTCTTCT